>JBELHK010000007.1:0-5439 GCA_042091415.1 Polaribacter sp.
TAAAATAGGAGATAGAACATTTAATACACAGCCTCAAATTCAATCTTATTTAATTGATAGCGATGGTTACATTGAATTTCCGGTAATAGGTAAAATTAAATTAGGGGGCTTGACTCGTGTAGAAGCTATTCAGACATTAAAAGATAAATTATCTCCAGCCTATTTAAAAAATCCTGTCGTCAATATCAATATTTCCAATTTTAAAGTAACGGTTCAAGGTGATGTACAAAGACCAGGTACTTTTACAGTCCCAAATGAAAGAATGAGTATTTTTGACGCTTTGGGCTTAGCAGGAGATTTAAATATTTCTGGAAGACGCGATAATATTTTGGTAATTCGTGAAGAAAATGGGCAAAAGAATCAATATAGAGTCGATATAAGATCAAATACTGTTTTTACCGCTCCTGTGTATTATTTACAGCAGAACGATGTCATTTATGTAGAACCAAATCATGCAAAAATTCAGGACTCAGCATTTACTAGAAATACAGGCTTATTTATTTCATTAGCATCCGTTTTAATTTCCTTAATCACCGTACTGACAAGGTAAAACGTAAAATTTACAACTATGGAAAATTCCTTTAACAATACTGAAGGTGAGTTTAATATAAAAGAAGAATTGGCTAAATATCTGCGCTATTGGCGCTGGTTTGTAGTCTTTTCTGTCATTTCATTATTTACTGCATATCTTTTTTTAAGGTATGAAACTTCTATTTATAAAATAGATGCGGCAATAATGATTAAGGACAACCAAAAATCAGGTATTTCTAAAGATTTAGCCGCTTTTGCAGATCTAGGGATTATTGGGAATAGCTCTGCAAATAACCCTGATAATGAAATTGAAATTATCAAATCTCGAAAAATTTTAGGGCACGTTGTAGATAGTCTAAATCTACAAACTTCTTATTTTAAAAAGGGGAATGTTAAGAGTACTGAAATTTATAAAAAAGTTCCTTTTATATTTGAGGTTTTTGATACCAAGATAAATTTAACAGAGAACCCTTTTTTAGTAGAGCTAGTTGATAAAAATAATTTTAAAATTAGCTTGTTAGAGGAAGATGAATTTTCGTTACACTCATTTTCTGAGAATATTGAAAAGGAATGGATTAATTTTAAACTTACAAAGACAGCATATTTTAATGATTTTTTTGGAGAGGATGCTGTTGAAGAGGAATTTATCATTTTCATACAAGACAAAGATGTGATTATTAATAATCTCCAAGAATCTATTAGTGCTTCTTTACCCAATGAATTATCGAGTATTATCAATTTATCAATAAGTCATCCGAATAAACAAAAGGCAGAAGCTATTTTAGATGAGTTAATCAAACAATACAATTTAGATGGTATTAACGATAAAAATATTGTTTCTGAAAAAACGATTAATTTTATCAATAATAGGTTAATTGGTATTAAAGATACCTTAGAATCGATTCAAGACTTAGCACGTAATTACAAAACAAAAAATAATATTACAGGACTTTCAAACGAAGGTCAAATCGCTTTAACTTTAGCAGAAGAACAAAATAAAGTTTTAAGAAAAATTAATACAGAACTCAAGTTAGCCAAATGGGTGCAAGAGTCTTTAGAAAACTCAAATAATCTACAAGAATTACTACCGCAAAACCTTGGCTTTTCTGAAGCTTCGATTGTATCGAGCATTGAAACTTATAATCAATTAGTAATTACAAGAAACAGGTTGTTACAAAATGCAGGGGTAAGTAATCCGGTATTAGTGCAATTAACGCAAGAATTAAGTGCTGCAAGAAAAAATTTAGCAACAAGTATCAATAATTTAATCTATTCTTTAGAATTACAAAATGAACAACTGGCTAAAGAAGCTAATATTGTCAATTCTAAAGTATCTTCAATACCAATTTTAGAAAGAGGGTTTATTGATATTGCAAGACAACAATATATCATTAATGATTTATACACCTACCTTTTAAAGAAAAAGGAAGAAACCTCAATTTCTTTGGCGATTACCGTACCGAATGCAAAAATTATTGATAAAGCCTATGCAAATCCTATTCCTATAGCCCCTAAAAAGAAAATTATTTATTTAGGTGCATTGGTAATAGGCTTATTAATTCCTTTTGGCTTTATTTATGTAAAAGACCTTTTAGATACTAAAATACACACCAGAGATGATGTAGAAAAAGGAACTAACATTCCATTCTTGGGAGATATTCCTCATTCAGATTCCAATAAAAAAATAGTCATTTCTAAAACTACAAGAAGTAGTACAGCAGAAGCTTTTCGTTTGATGAGAACCAATATGCAGTTTATGCTACCTACTTCAGATACTAAAAAAACAAAAACTATTTTTATTACTTCAACAACCAGTGGTGAAGGGAAATCTTTTATTGCGGCTAATTTAGCAACAGCTTTATCTTTAACAGAAAAAAAGGTTCTATTATTAGGGATGGATTTAAGGGCTCCTAAAGAGACCATTTATTTAGGGTTGCCAGATCAAATAGGAGTTACAAATTACCTTACGAAAGATGATATTTCAATAGATGATATCAAATTTAAGGTGGGAGAAACAAAAAATTTAGACGTAATATCTTCGGGAGTGATTCCTCCAAATCCTGCTGAATTATTAGCAAGCGCTAAGTTGCATGAACTATTTAAAAGTTTACAGAATGATGATTACGATTATATTATTGTAGATACAGCTCCTGTTAGTTTGGTAACAGATACCTTATTAATTTCTAAATATGCAGATTTATTTTTGTATATCATTAGATCAAACTATTTAGATAAGAAAGTCTTTAAGTTTATTCAATCTTTTTATGATGATAAAAAATTACCAAATATGTCAGTTGTGTTAAACGATACTGATTTAAATTATGGTTATGGTAATACCTATGGATATGGGTATGGCTATGGTTATGGTTTCGGTTTTTCAGAAACTACAAAGAAAAGTTGGTACAAAAAACTGTTAGGTATTTCATAAACATTGTTATTGAATGTGTTTATTTCTATAAAGACATGTTTTAGTAGTATACAATAATTCAATTTTTAGCAACATTGAATAATGAGTAGCTTTGTAGTTTAGTGTTAAATTTTAACAATCTATTTGTTTTTTTATTAACTTTGCAGTGTTGAAAAAGAAAAGAAAATTATGAATTTAACTAGCTTAAATCCCGAATATTATCTAACGATACTGTTTTTAGGGGTGTGCTTGATTACCTACCTGATACTCCCTAAGATTAGGAAAATAAGTCTAAAATTAGGTTTTTTTGATACTCCAGACGGTAGAAGTTCTCACAAGGACATAGTTCCTACATTTGGGGGCGTATCTTTTTATATAGTACTTGTTTTAACCTTATTTTGTTTTCAATCTTTTGATCAAGAATCGGTTATCATCAGTTTATTAACTTCGATGTCAATCATGTTTTTCACCGGTTTGAAAGATGATTTTAAAGATGTTTCTCCTAGAATAAAGTCTTTAGGGCAATTAGTTTCAGTAAGTATATTAATGATTCATGCCGAGTTTAGAATTACCTCTTTTCATGGTTTTTTAGGATTACATGAATTGCATCCGATTATTTCTGTTGCAATTAGTTTATTCTTAATTATAGGCTTGATCAATGCTTATAATTTAATAGATGGTATTGACGGTAATGCATCTATAGTAGGTATCGTTATAGCAACAACGTTAGGAGTGTTTTTCTTTGCATTAGGGATGTATTTCTATCTTGCTGTTTGTGTAGCTATTGTAGCAATGTTATGTTCGTTTTTACGATATAACTTTTCTTCTACTAAAAAAATATTTATGGGAGATACCGGTTCTTTGTTAATCGGTTTGACTTTAGGAGCATTAATAATGCGTCTTTGTTCCTTAGAAGCTGTATCTGTTTCTCTTATAACACTTTCGAGAAGTGAAATACTTCTTTTTTTACTTTCAGTTTTAATAATTCCAGCTTTTGATATTTCTAGAGTAATTATCATAAGGTTAATGAAGAAAGTCCCAATTTTTTCACCTGATAGAAATCACATTCACCATGTTCTGATTGATAGAGGTTTAACTCATAAAGAGGCATCTATTTTAGTTGGGCTTATAAATATATTGATGATCTCATCTATGTATGTTTCATTACTTTATTTTGGACTTTTCATTTCAACATTTGTTTTTCTTTTTCTAATTTTATTTCTCACGTATTTTTTCTTCATCATTGACAAAAGGTTTCAGACCATAAAAGTGAAAGTAAAAGTTAGAAATATTTTGTATCGTTTTACAAGAAAGATTTCATTCAAACAAACGAAAACATTATTTTCTAAAGAGAGTAAGTTGGCTTTTAATAAAAAATTAAAAGCATTCCGTATTTTATTTTTTTAGTGAATTAAACCAAATACTTTGTATTATTAGAAATCAATTGTTCTAATTTTTTATAATTATTTTTTGTAGAAAGTTTCGTAAATAATTCTAGTTGCGTTAAATTGTGCGTATCAGTTCCTAAAAAATCATACATATTCTCTTTCAATAACTTTTCGGAAACTATTTGTACACTTTTGTTATATTGATTTGTTAGTGAAAATAAATTTAGCTGGAAAAGGCACCCTGCATTTTTTAATTTAGAATATACCTTCTGATTATGATGATAAGAAATATATCTTTCCGGATGTGCTAAAACAGGTTTATAGCCTTTCAATTGCATTTCAAAAAGCATTTCAAAAAGCTTTGCAGGAGGATGTAAATAAGACATTTCTATGAGTACTAAATTGTCTTTTAACGTTAGAAACGCCTCTTTTTCTAAAATTTCATTGAATTTTTCATCTAGCATATATTCTGCAGCCGCTTTTATTGAAATATTTGTAAGATTTCTTTTTTTCAATTCATTTTGCACAAGTTTTTCTTTTTCTCTTATAATTTCAGGAGTGTTAGGATACAAATCTTCTAAAACATGTGGAGTGGTTATAAATTTTCTAATTCCAAATGAGCTCAGTTTTTCAATTAAAGCAATAGAATTGTCTAAATCAGTTGCACCATCATCAATGCCTGGCAGTAAGTGAGAATGCATATCGACGAATCCTTCAGGAAAAAATTCATGCAATGGTATTTTTCTTTTCTTTATAAAAAACATAGAGTAATTTTAACCAAATTTACAATATTTGAATTTATTTTAGGAAATTCAATAAC
The DNA here is from genome assembly GCA_042091415.1 of Polaribacter sp. GTDB lineage: Bacteria > Bacteroidota > Bacteroidia > Flavobacteriales > Flavobacteriaceae > Polaribacter. The sequence goes on from JBELHK010000007.1 coordinate 5,147, forward strand.
GAAAACGATTGAAGTTTTTTACACTGTTGTGTATCCTTTTTACTTACAATATATTTGAGAAAAAATTACAGTATGATTTTAATTGCAGATGGAGGTTCTACAAAGGCAGATTGGATTGCTATAAACCCAGATAAAACCGAAGCTTTTCGAGTAAGAACGTTAGGTTTAAATCCTGCTGTTGTTGCTAAAGATGAATTGAAAAATCGTATTATAAATATGTTTCAACTCATCAACATTAAGAGTGAGGTAACTGAAATTCATTTTTACGGAGCTGGTTGTGGTACTCCAAAACC
>JBELHK010000007.1:5539-30585 GCA_042091415.1 Polaribacter sp.
TTAGATGTAGATGAAATAAAGAAAAATTTATATAGAGAGGTAAATCCGAATATGTATTTAGCTTCATTTGCAAAATTTATGTTCGAATTTAAAGAAGAAAGTTACATCAAAGAATTGATTAAAAAAGGCTATCAAGAATTTTTTAAATATCGTGTAATTCCTTTAAAACAAAAAGAAAATACACCGCTGTATTTTATTGGTTCAATTGCTTATTACTTCAGAGAAATATTAGAAAAAGTAGCTATTGAAAATGGGTTAGCTGTTACTGGTATTATTCAAAGACCAATTGATAATCTATTAGACTATCATAGAAATAATATCAATTAATTAGCTCTAAAACTCTTTCTAGTTGCATCCCTCTAGATCCTTTTATTAAAATTGATTTTTGAGTGATAGGGTTTTCTATCAAAAAGTTTTTTAATTCATCAAAAGTTTTGAATTTTTTGCCATTCGTATTGATTTGATAAAAGTGCTTTCCTACAAAATAAATTTCTTTAAAATTCAGAGAGTTTGTTAAATCAGCGATGGCTTGATGTTCTTTGAAACTTTCTGACCCAAGTTCAAACATATCGCCTAATATTACTAATTGTTCTTCATGCGCTAGTTTCGCAAAGTTCTCTAAGGCAACTTGCATGCTACTCGGATTTGCGTTATATGCGTCTAAAATAATTTTGTGATTTTCTTTCTCGATTACTTGAGAACGATTATTATCTGGAGTATAGTTTTTTATTGCTTCTTCTATAGCTGAATCTTCTACGTTAAAGTATTCGCCAATACTTATTGCAGCTAAAATATTACTATAATTATAGGCGCCAATCAAATTACTTTTAATTATTTTTCCTTTAACTGAGATTGTTACAAAAGGATTCGCATCTACAAAGGATACTTCTTTGCTATTGAGTGGTATTTGTTTGATTCCTTCACTTTTTTCAAGCTGAATTGAATCATTTGTGTTAATAAAAGCGATTTTACGACTATTTTTTAAATAGGTATATAATTCACATTTCCCTTTTATAACACCTTCAATACCACCAAAACCTTCCAAATGCGCTTTTCCAAAATTGGTAATATAACCGTAATCAGGCTCACAAATGGAGCATAAAAACTCAATTTCTTTTTGATGATTTGCACCCATTTCTACAATTGCAATTTCATGTTCAGGTAAAATTGATAATAAGGTAAGAGGAACGCCAATATGATTGTTTAAATTCCCTTTTGTAGCAATAGCTTTGTATTGTTTACTTAATACAATATGGATTAATTCTTTTGTGGTTGTTTTTCCATTACTACCTGTTAGTGCAATAATAGGTATAGATAGTTTTTTACGATGATAATTAGCTAATGCTTGCAATGTTTCTAGTACATCATCTACAAGAATGATATTTTCTTTGGTTTGATATTCTTTTTCATCGATAATCGCAAATTTGGCCCCTAATTGTAATGCTTTTTCAGCGAATTTATTACCATTAAAATTTTCTCCTTTTAAAGCAAAAAATATCGAATTTTCTCTAATCTTTCTAGTGTCTGTATCTACTAGTTGTGATATTTTATAAATTTCGTATAATGCTTTTATTTCCATATTTTTTAAATAAAAAAACCTCATTATTTTGGCGATAATGAGGTTGATAATTGTATATGTTTTATTTATCTAGAAGCGTTTCTTGCTCTTTTTCCTCCAGAAGTCATTGGCCCTACCTTATCAGTAACACATCTAAAGCCGATATAATTTGTAGCCATATATTCAGGTAAATATCTTCTTTGTGCTGGGTCTAACCAATATTCTCTATCAGACCAAGCTCCACCTTTATAAACTCTTGTTTTATCACTAATAAGAGTAGTTCTCTTTTTCGAATCAGGCATTAAAACTTCTCTTCCTGTAATCGAATCTAAAGCTACGGTTGGTTTAATAGGAGAATTATACATGCTAGGTTTAGTCGCAAATGCATTTTCATCTTCTTCATAAAATCTTGAAGATAGTAAATCTCCATCGCCAATATTAGCATTATCAGCTTTTGTAAAGTTTCTTCTTAGCGAAGCATCAGTTTTAGTGATTGGAACATATTTGATTGTACCAGGCAATTGTTTTGGAACAATATTTCCATTTGGTAATGTATCATAATCTGCTTCAGAAAACTCACTAGCTTCTGCAAAAACAACATTTCCTTCACTATCTATTTGTTTCTTCGTAAATATATTTCCTCTATAATAATTAAAATCATTGGCTTCATTATCTACAATAGGTCTATATACATCTGCAACCCATTCAGCAACATTACCAGACATATCATATAAACCAAATCCGTTTGGAGGATATGATTTTATTCTGTTAGGAATATCAGAACCATCAGTACTCCAACCAGGAACACCACTATATTCTCCTTTACCTTGCTTAAAGTTAGCTAATTGATCTCCTTTTGTTTTTTTATTATTTGATCTTGTGTATTTACCTCCCCAAGCATATTTTTTTCTACCTCTAATATTGTTATATTCTCTATTTTCAATATTTGCTTTTGCAGCAAACTCCCATTCAGCTTCTGTTGGTAATCGAAAACGTTGTGTTAAAATACCATCAGCTTGTGTTATTTTTCTTCCTTGAAAATCGTCTTTACCCGCTTTTGGGTCTCCTTTTTTTCTTAATGTTCTTCCAACACCTTTTTTATAAATTGTTGAATCTCCATCAAATAATCTAGAAGCATCCGCTAGAAATACATCTGTATCAAAAAAGTTACTTACAGAATCCATCTCAAAAATATTTTTGATATGACCTTTATCGATTAATGTTTTTAAATTAACAGCATTTGTTCTCCATTTACAATATTCGTTCGCTTGAACCCAACTTACACCAACAACAGGATAATCTGAATAAGCAGGATTACGAAAATAATTTTCAGAAAGAATGTCTGTATTTCCTAAACTTTTTCTCCAAACTAAAGTATCTGGAAGTACTGAATTATAAATGTGTTTATATTTTTCTTCTGCAGGAGAAAAAACATTTTTCATGTATTGAACATATAAAAAATATTCTGAGTTTGTCACTTCAGCTTCATCCATATAAAAAGAACGAACATGCATTTTTCTTGGTGTTGTATTCCAGTCGAACATTACATCGTCTTGTACTTGTCCCATTGTAAAAGAACCACCTTCTATGGCAACCATTCCTAATGGAGGTTCTTGATTAGGATCGAAATTTCCTTTAATAAAGTTTCCATTATTAGGGTCATTAAAAGCCAAGCCAGTTAGTCTTGATGTATTGTTGTTACTCTTGTTGTTACAATTAACTAATAATAAAGTGGTTATAGTTAAAAATGTAATTTTAAAAATATTTTTCATTTTCTAATTTAAAATGTTTAGATTTTTATAGCGATGCAATTTACAATAATTATCATTTAGTACAAGTAAAATATAAAGTTTAACGTACCAAATTTTACACATATTGTTTAAAACGATCGCTTTTTTAGTTTAGTATAATATATCTTTGCTTTTTAAATGAAATATCCACCGATAAATTTCGTTATTTGAACAATTATATGAAAAAATTTTTATTCTTTTTTTTTCTTAGTGTATCAGTTCAATTTTTAACTGCTCAAAATGATAATTCAGTTTTGGCTTCTGGGAACTGGTATAAAATTAGTACTGACACTACAGGTGTTTTTAAAATAGATAGAAACCTTCTACAAAGAATAGGAATTTCAACAAGTGGTTTAGATCCTAGAAAAATTCATATTTATGGTAATGGAGGTCATATGTTACCGGAATTAAATAGTGATTTTAGATATGATGATTTAGAAGAAAATGCCATCTATATTGAAGGAGAAAGTGATGGTTCTTTTGATGCAAACGATTTTATTTTATTTTATTCAAAAGGGCCTCATGATTGGGAGGTAAATCTACAAAATGAACGAGCATCTCACAGACAAAATATCTTTTCTGATAATGCCTATTATTTTATCACTGTAAATGATACCAATGGCAAAAGAATTCAAAATAAAACTCCGATTTCTGAAACCGCAACTGAATCCATCTCAATTTTTGATGATTATACATTTGTAGAGAAAGATGAAAAAAGCATTTTAGCTGCCGGTACGCAATGGTTTTATTATGAGGATTTTAATGTTACAAATACACAAAATTTTAATATCCCTTTCCCTAATGCTGTTAACAATGAAGCATTAAGAATTACCGTTCGAGGAGTTACCAATTCTGTAACAAGCAGTACTATGGATGTAAAATTGAATTCACAAGATTTATTTTCAATAAATTATCCTGCAGTAAATTTGAGTTCATTAACAAAGGCTATAGCTCTTCAAAGGAGTTCAGAAATTAATAATAGTTCAGAAAGTTTAGCGTTTTCAATTACCTATGATAACAATGGAAATCCATCTGCAAGTGCTTTTTTAGATTTTATTGAAGTTACAGGGAAAAAGAATTTAATATTTGATGCATCTCAGTTTTCTTTTCGAAGTTTTCAGCAAGCTAAAGCAAATGGATTTGTTCAATATAATATACAAAATGCACAAAATGCTTTTCAAGTGTGGGATGTTACTGATTACACGAAACCACAAAGTATTTTAAATGAAAGCACAGCAGATAATTTTACATTTAAAGATGTTGGAGGTCAATTAAAAGAATATATAATTCTAGATTCAAATGATTTTTATACACCAGAAGTAATCCCTAATGGAAAATTAGAAAATCAAAATCTTCACAGTTTACAGGATTTAAATTATATAATAATTACAAATTCAGAACTTTCTACTCAAGCGCAAAGATTGGCAGATTATCATCAAAATAATTCAAACTTAACAACCAAAGTAATAATTTTAGATGATATTTATAATGAGTTTTCTTCTGGTTCAAAAGATATTACAGGTATTCGAGATTTTATTAAGTATCTATACAATTCAAATACCTCACCAGACAAGAAATTAAAATATGTATGTTTTTTTGGTGATGCTTCTTACGATTATAAAGATAGAATAAATGCAAATAACAACATTGTACCTGTTAAACTGTCTGAAAGTAGTTTTAATCTTGCGACTTCTTATGTTACAGATGATTATTTTGTAATGTTAGATCCAGATGAAGGAACAATGCGAACATCGCATACAATAGATGTGGTTTCAAGTAGAATTCCCGTTTCAAATAACAATGAAGCTGCAGATGTTGTAGATAAAATTTTATCATATTATAATAAGAATTCTATCGGAGATTGGAGAAATACGATTACTCTTTTAGCAGACGATATTGATGTTTCAGGAGAGGAAGTAATTGAGCAAGGTGTGGAGTCTATTGCTGATGAAATAACAGCGAATAAGCCTGTGTTTAATATTAATAAAATTTATGTAGATGCGTTTGTTCAAGAAAATTCAGCAGGAGGAGAACGTTATCCAGCAGTAAATAAAGCTATCGCAAACGCCATAGAAAAAGGAACTTTAGTTTTAGATTATTTTGGTCATGGAGGAGAAGATGGTTTTGCATCTGAAAGAATTTTAGATAAAGAACAAATTCAAGCATTTAATAATCCGAATACATTGCCACTTTTAATTACCGTTACGTGTGATTTTTCAAGGTTTGATAATCCGAATAGAATAACGGCAGGAGAATTGACTTTTAAAAATAAAGTAGGAGGTTCTGCAGCAATGGTAACAACAACGAGAGAGGTTTTTATATCTACAGGTCAGCGTTTTAATGAACAATTAATTCGTATTCTTTTAGGTTTTAATGGAGAAAATTATAGTATTGCAGAAGCATTAGCTATCGCAAAAAATCAGTTTTCTAGTACTCAAAAATTCTTTATTTATTTCTTTGGTGATCCTGCTATGAAACTGGCAATTCCTGATCCGAATGTAAGGATTACTAAAATGAATGATAAAGAGATAACACAATCTTTAGATACAATTAAAGCGTTATCTAAAATAAAATTTGAAGGTATTGTAACCGATAACTTAAACAATCCATTGCCAAATTTTAATGGTACATTATCCACAACAATTTTTGATAAATCAATAGATAAAGAAACTTTAGATAATGATGGTTTTGGTGTAGTAATGACTTTTGATACACAAGATAGTAAGTTGTTTAGAGGTAAGTCAACTATAGAAAATGGTGCTTTTAGCTTCGATTTTATAGTACCAAAAGATATTAAAATCGCATATGGAAAAGGAAAAATTAGTTTCTATGCAGAAAATGGAGAAATAGATAAATCAGGAGCTAATTTTGATATTCTTGTAGGAGGAATTAACGAAAATGCACCTGAAGATGATATAGGTCCTGAAATAGCGCTTTTTATGAATGATGAATCTTTTATTAATGGAGGTAATACCAATTCATCACCAAATTTAATTGCAGTTTTATCAGACGCAAGTGGAATCAATACTTCAATTACAGCTGTTGATCATGATATTGTTGCTATTTTAGACGGAGATACCACAAACCCTATTATTCTAAACGATTTTTATCAGACAGAGTTAAACGATTTTACAAAAGGAAAGGTCAATTATAAATTACAAAACTTAGAGGTAGGTCCTCATACCTTAACATTAAAAGCTTGGGATACTTATAATAATTCTTCTGAAACAACGTTAAATTTCGTAGTTGTTAGTGATGCTATTTTAAATTTAGAAAATGTATTGAATTATCCGAATCCTTTTGTAAATTACACCGAATTTTGGTTTAACCATAATAAGCCCAACGAGCCTTTAGAAGTTCAAGTTCAAATTTTTACGGTTTCAGGAAAACTTGTAAAAACAATTAATCAAAATATTCAAACTACAGGGAATTTATCAAGAGAAATTATCTGGAATGGTTTAGATGATTTTGGAAATAAAATAGGAAAAGGAGTTTACGTTTATAAATTAAAAGTAAAGTCAACAGTAAATAACCTTGTATCTGAAAAATACGAAAAATTAGTAATCCTCTAAATAAAAATAAAAAACAATCAAAAGTAAATAATGAGAAAAATAGGATTTTGTCTTGCACTTTGTGCTTTAATAAGTTTTAAGTTAGTTGCTCAAACTACAATTAATACAGATAATATAGGAGGGATAACAACTGCTGCTCCATTTTTATTAATAGTTCCTGATGCTAGAGCTGGAGGAATGGGAGATATAGGTGTTTCTACTTCTGCAGATGCCTATTCTATGTTTCATAACCCAGCTAAAATGGCTTTTAGTGATAGACAAGTTAAAGCCAGTATCACTTATGCTCCTTGGCTTCGTAATTTAACTGATGATATTTTTATAGGTAGTGTTTCTTATATGAGAAGATTTAGTGAAAATGCAGCTTGGGGAGCAGATTTTAGATATTTTTCTTTAGGAGAAATAGTGTTAACTGATAATTCAGGAAATAACACAGGTACCATAAATCCTAATGAATTTGTTTTTACAGGATCTTATGCACTAAAACTAAGTGAAACTTTTTCCATGGGTGTTGGTTTAAAATATATAAAATCTAATCTAACTTTTAATGGTACAAATAATGCAACAATCCAACCTATTAACTCTTTTGCTGTAGATATTTCTGGTTATTATCAATCATTTGAAGAAAACTACGGTAATTTTAACGGACGATATAGAATTGGTTTTAATATTACCAATATTGGGCCAAAAGTTTCTTATACGCCTGGTGCCGAAGATTTTATTCCAACCAATTTAAAGTTTGGTGGAGGGTTTGATTTTATTTTAGATGATTATAATACTATTTCTACGAATGTTGAATTCACAAAATTACTAGTTCCAACTCCACCAATTAGAGATGAAAATGGTGATATTGTTGAGGGTAAAGATGATGACGTAGATTGGGTAACCGGTATATTTCAATCTTTTGGAGATGCTCCAGGCGGATTTAGCGAAGAAATGAAAGAATTTACCTATGCTTTAGGCGCAGAATATTTATACAACAATGCATTTGCTGTAAGAGCAGGTTATTTTCATGAAAGTGAAGAAAAAGGAAATAGACAATATTTTACCTTAGGCGCTGGTTTTAAGACAAATGCACTTAATATAGATTTATCATATCTTGTTAATTCTTCTGATGTAAATAACCCATTAGAAAATTCATTACGTTTTTCTTTATCCTTTGATTTAGGAGAAATTTATGATGATTATTAGTATTAAAAATTTTTTAATTAAATTTAACCAAATTAAAAGCAGTCAACAAGGCTGCTTTTTTTGACTTTTTTAATATGGAAAAAATTAATATTTCAACTTCTGCGACTATTTTTAACGATATATCTGAACTTTCTGAACAAGATCGTATGCTTATGAATAAAGCAATAGAAGCCAAAGAGACCTCTTATTCACCGTATTCTAACTTTATGGTTGGTGCTGCGATTTTGTTAGAAAATAATGAGATTATTTTGGGGAGTAACCAAGAAAATGCTGCATATCCTTCAGGAATGTGTGCAGAAAGAGTTGCGGTTTGGAAAGCAGGATCTCAATTTCCTGGAGTAAAAATTATTAGTCTTGCAATTACAGCGAGTTCCTCTACAACAAAAGTAGACAAACCAGTAGGCCCTTGTGGAGCTTGCAGACAAACATTACTAGAATATGAGGTAAAGCAAAATGAGCCTTTTGAAATTATCTTTATGGGAGAAGTAGGTAAGATTGTAAAGACTGAATCATTGTCTGCATTACTGCCTTTTTCATTCGATTCCACTTACTTGTAAATTTCTTAACTTGTTGTTGGGTGTCGTAAAATTAATTTATGTGTTTTTGTAAATTAATATTTCAATACATTAATATATAGTGGATTATATTAGTTTTCGTGTTTTTTTCTTACTTTAAAAGTATAAATATAAGATATTTATTAATTTGACTTTCGGCTAAAAATCTGAAAAAGACTTCATAAGGAAGGGTAAGTTTTTACTTTTGATTATATAAATATTCAATTGTAATGATTTCATCCAAAATAACAGGAACAGGTGTTTTTATCCCATCAATAAAAAAAGAAAATACTGCATTTATAGAAGACCATTTTCTAAATAATGATGGTTCTACTTTTTCTTCATCAAACGATGTAATCATTGAAAAATTTAAAGCTATTACGGGTATTGAAGAAAGACGCTATGCTAAAGAAGAATTTTTAACATCAGATTTAGCTTTTTTTGCTTCTGAAAAAGCAATAGAAGATGCGAATATTAATAAAGAGGAACTTGATTATATTATAGTAGCACATAATTTTGGGGATGTAAAAAAAGGAGCAATTCAAGGAGATGTTATGCCAAGTTTAGCTACTCGAGTAAAATATAGATTAGGTATAGAAAATCCGAATTGTGTGGCCTATGATATTATTTTTGGATGTCCTGGTTGGGTTGAAGGTGTTATTCAAGCCCAAGCTTTTATAAAAGCAGGTATTGCAAAAAAATGTTTAGTTATTGGTGCCGAAACTTTATCTAGAGTTATTGATAAACATGATAGAGATTCAATGATTTATAGTGATGGAGCTGGAGCTTGTATCGTAGAAAAAACAAATGAACAAGATTCAGGAATATTAAGCCATGCTTCTCAATCTTTTGCAAAAGAACAAGCATATTTTTTATTTTATGGAAGTTCTTACAATACAAGCCAAGATCAAAATATTCGATACATAAAAATGTATGGTCGAAAAATATATGAATTTGCGCTAAATAATGTTCCTAAAGCAATGAAATTGGCTTTAGATAAAAGTGGCGTAGATATCGCTGATTTAAAAAAGATTTTTATTCATCAAGCAAACGAAAAGATGGATGAAGCTATTGTAAAACGTTTTTATAGACTTTATAAAAAACCAGTACCAAATGGAGTTATGCCTATGAGTATTCATAAATTAGGAAACAGCTCAGTTGCAACTGTGCCCACTCTTTTAGATTTAGTATTGAAAGGAAAAATTGAAAACCAAAAGGTAAACAAAGGTGATGTTATTCTCTTGGCTTCAGTAGGTGCAGGAATGAATATTAATGCAATCGTTTATAGGTATTAAATTAATAAATTCATTTTTAAATTCTAGAATTCAATTCTTTAAAAAAATCTAGTAGGTATTTTCGTAAATATAATATCAAAATATTACTTTTGCGCATGCAACAACACAACGTACTTATTTTAGATTTTGGGTCTCAGTATACCCAGCTAATTGCAAGAAGAGTAAGAGAATTAAATATATATTGTGAAATTTATCCTTACAATAACATTCCAACCAACATAGAAAAATTCAAGGCTGTTATTTTATCAGGTAGCCCTAATTCTGTAAGAGGAGAGAATGTTTTACATCCAGATTTATCTGAAATTAGAGGTAAAAAACCGCTATTGGCAGTTTGTTATGGTGCTCAATATTTGGCACATTTTTCAGGAGGTTTAGTTGCTCCGTCAAATACTAGAGAATATGGTAGAGCTAATTTATCATTTATTAAAACGAATGAAGATTTCTTTAAAGGCATCTCTGAAGGTAGTCAAGTTTGGATGAGTCATTCTGATACCATTAAAGAGTTGCCAGAAAATGGCATTCTATTAGCAAGTACAAAAGATGTTTTAAATGCGGCTTATAAAATTGATAATGAGCAAACCTACGCAATTCAATTTCATCCAGAAGTATATCATTCAACAGATGGTAAACAGCTTTTATCAAATTTTTTGGTTGATATTGCTAAAGTAGCGCAAAATTGGACACCAGATTCTTTTGTAGAAACTACGGTTGAAGCTATAAAACAAAAAGTTGGAAACGATAAGGTTGTTTTAGGACTTTCAGGTGGAGTAGATTCTTCTGTTGCGGCTGTTTTATTACACAAAGCAATAGGTAAAAACTTGTATTGTATTTTTGTGAATAATGGTTTACTGAGAAAAAATGAGTTTGAAAGTGTTTTAACTCAATACGAAGGTATGGGTTTAAACGTTAAAGGTGTAGATGCATCAGATCGTTTTCTGAAAAAATTAGCAGGAATATCTGATCCTGAAGCAAAAAGAAAAGCCATAGGAAATACTTTTATTGATGTTTTTGATGATGAAGCGCATCAAATTAAAGATGTAAAATGGTTAGCGCAAGGTACAATTTATCCTGATGTTATTGAGTCGGTTTCTGTTAATGGAGGGCCATCAGCGACCATTAAAAGTCATCATAACGTTGGTGGATTACCAGACTTTATGAAGCTTAAAATTGTAGAACCTTTACGAATGATTTTTAAAGATGAGGTGAGAAGAGTAGGAGCATCCTTAGGAATTGATCCTGCTTTACTTGGGCGTCATCCTTTTCCTGGGCCAGGATTAGCAATTCGTATATTAGGTGATATTACAGCAGAAAAAGTTCGTATTTTACAAGAAGTAGATGCAATTTTTATTAATGGTTTAAAAGAAGATGGTTTATATGATAAAGTTTGGCAAGCGGGAGCAATTTTATTGCCTGTAAATTCAGTTGGAGTTATGGGAGATGAGCGTACTTATGAAAAAGTAGTCGCTTTAAGAGCTGTTGAAAGTACAGATGGTATGACTGCAGATTGGGTAGATTTACCGTATAAATTTTTACAAAAAACCTCTAATAAAATAATAAATCAAGTAAAAGGTGTAAATAGAGTTGTTTATGATATTAGCTCTAAACCACCTGCAACTATTGAATGGGAATAAATTATATGAAGTATTTAAAGTTTTTTATTTTTTTAAGTATTCTGTCTTTCACTGTTTCTTGTGGACAACAAAAAAAGTTCATCGAGTATAAAGTTAAAGAAGGTGAAACCATGAGTAAAATTGCTCAAAAGTTAAATATCAAGTCTGAAAAACTGATTCGTTTAAATCCTGATGTTGTTGGTGAGCCTAAGGCAAATTCATACATCATAGTTCCTCAAAAAACACTTGAGGATTTTAAAAGTCAGAAAGAATCAGTTCTTGAAGAGGTTGTAGATTCTATTCCAAACGATCAATCAATAAATGAAGAAAAAGTTGATGATATCGTAAATGTAGAGGAAGAAAACTTTGAGTTTTATGAAGTAATTAAGGGTGATACTTTTTATAATATCGATAAAAGATTTGGAGTAACAAAAGAAGAACTATTATTGTTAAACCCTGAGTTAAGTGAGGGCTTAGAACTAGGAATGATTATTAAAATTCGCGAGAAAAAAATCGACTTAGTTACTAATCAATATTATAATGATTCCATTGCAGAAAATACAAGTCTAAAAGCAGCTTTATTACTTCCTTTTAAGACTTATAAATATGAAGCAGATTCATTAACTTTAAAAGATATCTTTGTTAAAGATGCAGCTTTACTTAATATAGCAACCGACTTTTATTTAGGTGCTGAAATAGCTATCGATTCTCTAAGAAATAAAGGATTAGATATAGAGTTTAATGTATATGATACAGGAGAGAGAAATAGTGATGCAATTCCAACAATTATTTCAGATAATGATTTAGATACTAATGATGTTATTATTGGTCCCTTATATTCAAGTGAAGTTCAAACGCTTGCTAATACTGTAAGTACGCCTATAGTTTTTCCTGTTTATTCAAAAAAACAATCTCAGTTTTACAATTCGAATATTATAAAAACTTCGCCAAATAGAAATTTATTTAGAGAAGAATTAGTCAATTTTGTAAAAGAAAACTTTGAAGAAGGAAATATAATTGTAGTGCACGATAGTACTTTTGAATCAACTCAAAATAGTAATTTCATCAAAACGTCACTTATTGATTTAAGTATTGAAACGAATATAACTGTGAGTTCTATTAAGCCGAACGACGGATATATTGCTAAGGAAAGATTTTTAGAGTTATTACAACCAAACATAAATAATTGGGTTGTAATTGCTACGAATAATCAAGTAATAGCTTCTGATGCAATCAATAGTTTAATAAGTTTACCAGAGGAAACGACTGCTAGGGTTTTTGCATTAGATAAAGGAAAAACATACGATAAAATTGATAATTCAAAATTAGCAAGTTTAAATTTTACTTATGTTAGTGATGAATTTGAAGATGTAAACTCTATTAATACTAAAGTATTTAACGATCAATATCTAAAAAAGAACAATACATTACCTTCTTATTATGCAACGAAAGGATTCGATATCACGTATGATATACTTGTAAGATTAGCTTCTGGGAAGGAGTTAAAAGAAACTTTTAAAGAAGGAGTTTCTGTGAGAGTTGAATCGAAATTTGATTATAGAAATAGTGATTTACTCTCAGAAAATAAAGGCATTTTTATCATAAAATACAATGAAGATTTATCTCTAGAAAAACTAAGATAAATTTAAAGTTTACTTATAAAAAAAATCCGCTTATAGCGGATTTTTTTAGTTCAAATAAATAAAGAGATTAAATCTTTTTCATTTGTTGTTTCATCATCTGCATTTGCTCTTTTAGCATACCGTGTTTGTCTAATTTTTTAGCTTCAGCCATAAGATTTGTAGCTTCTCGTTTTCTTCTTTTCGTCATTGCTATACCTGCTAACTGTAATTTAGCCATTGCCAAATCATGATTCATTGCCAAACCTAAACGAATCGCTTTACGTAAATATTTTTCTGCTTGTGTAATATTTGTTTGACTTAACATGATACCATGTAAGTAATTATAATACCCTTGTTGTTTTTTTATTAATGCAGATTCAGGGTTTTTGATATAGCTTAACCATTTTTTAGCTCCGTCAAAATTCTGCTTTCTTAATTGTAAAAAAGCTAAAAGGATAAATTCGTTTTTAAAATAAAGTAACACAAAAATTCCTGCAAGAAGAATAATTGAAATACCATTCATTATGTTTCCTTCAATAAATTGATAAACAGACCAAGCTGTAATTAAAACTGCTAAAACTAACTTTATATTTTTATTAAACATTTTCTTTTAATTTAGTGAGCAAAAATACATTTTTATCTTAAATAGAGAAGCTTTTTACTTAGTGTAATATTTTTTGTATTTAAACCAACTTAAAATACCTAGAACAGTAACAAAACCAATAGAATAATATACAGAAGTAGGTGTAATTACTTTATCTCCACTTGCATAAGAATGTAATCCTGATAGGTAAAAATTAACCCCAAAATAAGTCATCATTATTGAAGCATAAGAAATAATAGACCATAAGTTAAATGTGTATTTTCCTCTTAATCCAGGTATTAAACGCATATGTAATACAAACGCATAAATCATAATTGAAATTAATGCCCACGTTTCTTTAGGATCCCATCCCCAGTAACGTCCCCAGCTTTCATTTGCCCACATTGCACCCAAGAAATTCCCAATGGTTAGCATAACAACACCAACAGTTATTGCCATTTCATTAATTATGGTGATTTCTTTAATGTTGATATCCATTTTCTTTTTATTCTTTTCATTGGTGAAAAGTATAAGTAATAATGCAAAAATACCTAATATCATTCCTAAAGATAAAGGTCCATAACTAGCAACAATTATTGATACATGTACCAAAACCCACCAAGAATTTAAAACCGGTTGTAAGTTTGCTATTTCAGGATCTAACCAATTTTGATGTGCAAAAGCTAAAATAATAGATGCTAAAAAGGTTGTTGCAGTAATTGTTAAAAATGATTTTCTGCCTAGATATAATCCAAATAAAACTGTTGCAAAAGCAACATAGATAATAGATTCATAGGCATCTGCCCAAGGTGCATGACCACTTATATACCAACGAGAAATTAAACTTGCAATATGTAATAAAAATAGTATTATAACGCCTCCAATTAGTAGTTTTGACGCTGTGGTTACCCATTTTTTATTATTGAATATCTGAACAAATACAAGTACTATCATTAATAAGCTTAAATAGCCATAATACTTAGAAAGCTTTAAAAATGGCTGCTGCTCATTGTATACTATTTCTAAACCTATTTTACTTTCATTAGGATAAACTTCTGCTCCAACAGTTTTTTGATATTTTTTAATTCCATCTAAAACTTGATCAGCTTTTGTATAATCGTTATTCTTTTTTGCTGATTGTAGTAGCTGAACATAAAGTGGTAGCGATTTTCTTACAAAAATAGTATCAGAATCTCTAAAGCCTTTAGTGCTAAATGTTTCTGGTTGAGAAACCCACTTATTATTTTCATCATCAGGAATCGGGAATATTTTTAAAATACCACCACCTACAGCACTATATAACAAGCCTACTCTTTTAT
This sequence comes from Polaribacter sp., assembly GCA_042091415.1. Lineage (GTDB taxonomy): Bacteria > Bacteroidota > Bacteroidia > Flavobacteriales > Flavobacteriaceae > Polaribacter. The sequence goes on from JBELHK010000007.1 coordinate 20,631, forward strand.
CAACTTTTATCAAATCTTTTTCGAAGTAACTTTGTATTTTTTTCTTCTGAGCCTCAGCAACTTGTTCTCTAATTAAGTAAGCGCCTCTATCAGTAAAAAAATCAGATAAACGTGCATATTTAGCATCTAATGGAAGCCCTAATGTTTCCCTTATTTCTTTATTATCTTTTTTAGCGAGATAAATAATAGGAACTTCGTACCAAAGTCTTGGGTTTTCTATAATAGATAGCAAAATCTGACTTGGTTTCATCCCTTTAAAGTCTTCTGTTTGTGCAACTTTTCGAACCAATTCTGATGCAAAAGTATGAGCTGGTTTCATACGTCCTCCTGCATCTTGAATGATTAGTTTATTAAAACTTTTAGCATGTTCTAATGACACCAAATTAGCTTGTAAAATAGAATCGATTATGTGTTCTGGAACTCTTTGAGTTTTAACGTTCGAATGAGCTTTGACTTGATTTGTATTTTGTCCAGTTTCGTGAGTATGATTTGGATCATCGTGATTATGATTGTGTTCAGCTTGTTGTGCAAAAATAAAACTAGATAAACCTAAAGTAAAAGCAAGTGATAAAACTGCTTTTTTCTTTCTAATTTTTTTAAGTGAACTTTTTAAAATATCAAAACGAGTATATTTTGCAAAGAAGATACAAATCATACCTGTGTATAAAAGTGAGTAACCTAAATAGGTGATAAAAGTTCCCCACCAATCATGATTAACCGAAAGGTGAGTTTGCTCTTTTCCTCCTGATAAATCGTAACTAGCTTGGAAGAATTTATATCCTTTATGATCTAAAATATGATTCATAAAAATTCTATAATCAAATGTTTCATTAGTGTCAAGAACTGTAACTTCACTCGCATAAGATGCTGCGCTTTCTGAGCCAGGATATTTTTCTAATTGAAAGTCATTTAATTTTACGTTAAAAGGAGTTTCTAAAATTTTTGAGCCATACCACATTTTAAAATTTAAATTATCAATACTAAAATCTGCGGTGTTATCATTATTAAATTTTCCTCCAGTAAGATTTATTCTTTTTGTTTGATTCTTTGCAGTAATATCTAAAACGATTACATCTAATTTTTTATCATCTTTAGGTCCACTTACAAATTCCATTTTCCCTTTTTGAGGATATTGAGGGACTACAAAAGGCAATTCTGCAATATTGTAAAGAGAACGTAGTTTAAAGTCTTGAACACTATCTTTTTTAATGCTTCCTTTATTCATCGTTGCCATTACTTGATAGTTTCCATCAATTTTTGACATTATTTTTAAAGAATCATTTCGTTTAAAAATTGAAATATTAGCGTCATTACTCTTAGAGTTATAGCCGACTAAAATATTGTGAATATTTTGAATTTCGCCTGATTTAATATAATGCTCATGTCTGTTTCCGCTTGAAGATTCTACCAAAAATAAATATTCCTCTTCGTTTTCATCTTCTATGAATTTTTCTTCAGCCCAAGGGATATAATCAACTAGATTCACAGCATAATTTTCTCCTCTAAAATCATCAGAAAAACTCCACGAATTATCTCCCCAAGCACTCAATAAAATTTCCTCGTGTTTTGTCTTTTGTTCCTTATTATTATCAACTATCAAATTTAAATAGGTAGTTTCAGATAAAAAGGTATTTGTAGTTTCTCCTTCATCAATTAACATGATTCCTTCATAACCCACATATCTTGTGATTCCTGCTCCAATAATAATAAACAGAAAAGCCAAATGAAACATAAGTACAGCCCATTTTTCTTTTTTGTGTAATCGGTATCTAAATATATTTCCAAAGAAATTTATCACAAAGAAAATCATGATAGCTTCAAACCACCATGAGTTGTAAACTAATGCTTTGGCTGTTTGTGTTCCGTAGTCATTTTCTATAAAAGTTGCTATTCCCATTGCAGCAGCAAATAGAATAAATAGAACTGCCATTATACGTGTTGAGTAAAGAAAATTTAAAATTTTTTTCATCCTAAATATTTGGATTTTTTAGTTCTGCAAATTTACGCATTATAGCAGAAAATTACTTGCCTGTGAGGTTTTTTTTAATGTTTAGACCCATTAAAAATTAAATAGATAAACTGTTTGTTAAATGGAATTGAATCTTTATCAATTTTTTATAAATACATTTATTTATTGATAAATAATTAGGTAAGAAATCTTACAAAGAAATTTTAGTAACGCTTTTTTAATTTTAAAAACCTACTCTACAATACTGTCTATTAAAATTGTTATTAGATCGATTGCTGCTTGAGCAATCTTTGTTCCAGGACCAAAAACACCAACGGCTCCTGAATCGAATAAGAATTGATAATCTTGAGCGGGTATTACTCCACCAACGATTACCATTATATCTTCACGACCGTATTTTTTAAGTTCAGCAATTACTTGCGGGACTAATGTTTTATGGCCTGCTGCTAATGAGGAGATCCCCAAAATATGAACATCATTTTCTACAGCTTGTTTTGTTGCTTCTTTTGGAGTTTGAAAAAGAGGCCCTATATCGACATCAAAACCTAAATCAGCATAACCTGTTGCTACGACTTTAGCACCTCTATCATGACCATCTTGCCCAAGTTTAGCAATCATTATTCGAGGCCTTCTTCCTTCTAAGTCTGCAAACTTATCAGCTAATTCTTTGGCTTTTTTAAAAAGTTTATCGTCTTTTATTTCTTTACTATACACACCAGAAATTGTCTTTGTTATGGCTTTGTGTCTTCCAAAAACAGCTTCTAAAGAATCAGAAATTTCACCTAAAGTAGCTCTGTTTTTTGCTGCCTTTACTGCTAATTCTAATAAGTTTTCTTTACCATTTTCGGCAGCTCTTGTCAAATCTAATAAAGATTTTTGAACTGCTGCTTTATTTCTCTTACTTTTTAGCTGTTGTAATCTATCAATTTGCGATTTTCGAACAGCTTCATTATCAACTTCTAAAATATGTAAAGGATCTTCCTCTTTTAATTGATATTTATTTACACCAACGATAACATCTTGTCCACTATCAATTTTTGCTTGTTTTTTTGCGGCAGCTTCTTCAATACGCATTTTAGGAATTCCTTTTTCAATGGCTTTTGTCATCCCTCCTAAATCCTCTACTTCTTGTATTAATTCCCAAGCTTTGTTAGCAATGTTTTCTGTCAACTCTTCAACATAATAACTGCCTGCCCAAGGATCTACCGTTTTAGTAATATAGGTTTCTTGCTGTAAATAGATTTGTGTATTTCTTGCAATTCTTGCCGAAAAATCTGTTGGCAATGCTATTGCTTCATCTAAAGCATTAGTATGTAAGCTTTGTGTTCCTCCAAAAGCTGCTGCCATTGCTTCTATGGTTGTTCTAGCAACATTGTTAAACGGATCTTGTTCAGTTAAAGACCATCCACTTGTTTGGCAATGTGTTCTTAATGCTAAAGATTTTGGGTTCTTTGGATTAAATTGTTTTACAATTTTTGCCCACAACATTCTTGCAGCACGCATTTTTGCTATTTCTGTAAAATGATCCATACCAATTGCCCAAAAGAAAGATAATCTTGGAGCAAAAGTATCAATATCCATTCCTGATTGAATACCTTTTCTTATATATTCTAAACCATCAGCCAAGGTATATGCAAGTTCAATTTCTGCAGTTGCACCCGCTTCTTGCATGTGATATCCTGAAATAGAAATTGAATTAAATTTTGGCATATTATTACTCGTATATTCAAAAATATCAGCAATAATTTTCATAGAAGGGGAAGGAGGATATATGTAGGTATTTCTTACCATAAACTCCTTTAATATATCATTTTGAATTGTACCAGATAATTTTTCTTTAGAAACTCCTTGTTCTTCAGCGGCAACAATGTAGAATGCTAAAATTGGTAACACAGCGCCATTCATTGTCATAGAAACAGACATTTTATCTAAAGGGATTTGATCAAATAAAATTTTCATATCCTCTACAGAATCGATTGCTACTCCTGCTTTACCAACGTCTCCTTGAACGCGTTCGTGATCGGAATCATAACCTCTGTGTGTTGCTAAATCAAATGCGACTGATAATCCTTTTTGGCCTGCTGCTAGGTTTCTTCTGTAAAAAGCGTTGCTTTCTTCTGCAGTAGAAAATCCTGCATATTGTCTTATTGTCCAAGGTCTACGAACATACATTGTAGAATAAGGACCTCTTAAGTTAGGAGCAATTCCTGCTACAAAGTCTTCATGTGAAAAACCTTCCAGTTTTTGTTCTTTACTTTTAGGTAATTTTATGTTTGAAATATCTTTTCTACTCATTTTTTAATCTTTCGTTTTCTAAATTTTCAGAGATTCTTTTTCTGATAATTGGAGTGAGTAATGTTTTTATATTTCTTTGCTTTACAAAAGGATACAATTCAAGATTATTTTTCATGCTGTCGTTTTCATTTTGTTGAAAATTTGTGCCTAGTAAAATAATTTCTTTATTGTTAAATTTTTCTTGTTCTTTTTTTTCGTTTTCAGCAATTTTCTTTTGAATAACACCTTCTTTCAGTTGTTTTAAAAATCCGCCAGCATTTTCGATTTGCTTAAAAATTGAGAGAGCTTCTTCGGCTAATTGGTTTGAGATCGCATCAATATAATATGCACCGTCAGCAAAATGCTGAGCTTCTTTTAAGTAACTTTCTTGTTGTAAAATTAAAAGTTGATTTTTAGAAATACGTTCTCCAAATTCATTCGATTTATGATAAATTGAATCATAAGCAACATTTGAAATTGTATTTGATCCTCCTAAAATAGCGCTCATACATTCAGAAGTTGTTCTAAGCATATTTACATTGTAGTCGTAGATTGTTTTGTTACGCAGACTTGGTTGAGTAAATATATGTGCTTTTGCTTCTTTTATTTGGTATTCATTTAACAATGATTCCCATAAAATTCTAAATGCCCTTAGTTTGGCAATTTCAAAAAAGTAATTGCTGCCAACGGCAAATTGAAAATGAATTTTCGAGTGAATATCATCGCCAAAATAATTTAAATATTCGTTGGCGTGAGATAATGTGTATGCTAGTTGTTGAGGTATATTTGCTCCTGCATTTTGATATAAATCTCCTGAAATTGAAATACAATTTTCAGATGATTTGATAATTTTTTCAAATCTGTTAAAGTCTTCTTTTAGATTGTAAAACCAATTTCCTTCTTCAGCCAGATTGCCAATAATATCTATTTGAAAATAAACTTTATCTGAGTTACAGTATTTGAATAGTTTATTTGTAAAGTTTTCATCTAAAAAAGAAAACTGAAAATAAATTAAAGTAGATTTTGTATTTATTTTTCTTAAAACTTTTTCGAAATCAAATATTTTAGAGGCTTTGAATTGAATTGAATTTGCACCTTTATTAAGAGCATCTATTGCTAAAGTATTCGCAATTTTTTCATCATCAATAAATATTGTCTGACAAATATTAAAACCTTTTTTTGGAAGGTTTATTTTTGTATTTGTTCTGTCTTCTTTTGTGTAAAAAGGTTTTACTGTTATTCCTTCGTTCGAATGCCAAAGTAGACTTGTATTATAATCTGCACCTTTAAGATCTACTTGAATTTTTTGTTTCCAAGCTATTGGTGTAATAGGGTCAAATTCATCGAATAAATAATTGCTCATTATTTCTTTAAAGTATCAAATTCAATAATATAAAGGTCTTCGTTTTCTTTTTTCATTAGATATTTTTCTCGAGCAAAGCGTTCTAATTCTAGAGAGTCTTGAAGTTTTTCAATGATTTTTTTATCCTCTTTTATTTTTTCTTCGTAGAAAGAGATTGTCTTCTCTAAATCTTCAATTTCGTTGTTGAATTTACGATGTACTAAATAAGAATTTTCATCAAAAAAAAGCATCCAAATAATGAATGGAATAAAAATAATTACAAAGGCATTTGTAAGTATTTTAAAAAAATAATTTTCTTTTAATTTTTTTAAGAAATTCATTTATAATCGCTCATTGATAACACTTCTTATAATATCTATAGCTACAGTATTGTATCTGTCATTTGGTATTATTATATCAGCAAAGTTTTTTGTAGGCTCTATAAATTGTTGATGCATTGGTTTTAGAGTACTTTGATATCTATTTAAAACCTCATCAATATCTCTTCCTCTTTCAGTAATATCTCTTCTAACTCTTCGAATTAATCTTTCATCTGTTTCTGCATGAACAAATATTTTTATATCAAATAAATTTCTTAATTCTTTGTTGTTGAATATTAAAATCCCTTCAATAATAAGAACTTTTCTCGGTTGTGTTTTTACAACATCTTTTGTTCTATTATGAGTAACAAATGAATACACAGGTTGATCTATCGTATTTCCTTCTTTTAACTGTTTTAAATGTTCAATAATTAAATCGAAATCTATGGCTCTTGGATGATCGAAGTTAATTTTTGTTCTCTCATCGTAAGATAAATTATCGGTCGATTTATAATAAGAATCTTGAGATATAACACAGACTTCGTCTGTTGGTAAGTGTTTTACGATTTGATTTACAACTGTAGTTTTACCACTTCCAGTACCACCTGCAATTCCTATAATGAGCATGTTTAGATTGATTTTTTCTTGGGTATAAAAGTACTAAGATTTTATAAATTGATGAAATTGTTAATCTTAATATCTTTTGCTTGTAAATCGAACATTAAATTATATAATCCAAAGAAGGTTCTATTCATATAAATAAAATGTTTAGACCCTCTACTTGCATTATAAGATCTTAACTCAACACTTTTAGAATATCTTTCTCCAAATTCTGAGATTTTACCAAAGAAAACTTCGTCAGAAAAATCAAATTCATCAACATGAAAAGGTTGTGTGAAAATAGATAACATTTCATGAAACATCGCATTAAAGAAATCAAATTCTTCTTTGCTATCTTCTTTTTTTAGAATTTCTAATTCGAACATTTTCTCTTCGAAAAGTTTTCTGTCTTCTAAAGTTTCTTTCTTAGCTAAAACGAAATAGGGTGTATAAAATGATAAAGGAATTGTTTTCATACAACCAAAATCTAACGCAATTAAATCTCCTTGTTCTGAAACTAAGAAGTTACCAGGATGTGGATCTGCATGTACCTTTTTTAAATTATGAATTTGATACATGTAAAAATCCCAAAGAGCTTGCCCAATTTTGTTGGCTTTTTCTTGACTTGAATTTTTATCTGTGAATTCAGATAGATGTATCCCTTTCATCCAATCCATTGTAATGATTTGTTTTGATGATAAATCAGGATAATAATTTGGGAATTTAAGATTAGGAATATTGCTGCAAGCAGAAACGATTTCTTGGCTTTGTTTAACTTCTAAAATATAATCAGTTTCTTCAAGAAGTTTATCTTGAACTTCAAAAAAATATTCATCAGAAGTTTTTCCTTTCATATTAAACATTCTTATTACAAAAGGTTTTAATAAGGCTAAATCTGATTTTATACTGTCTGCAACTCCAGGATATTGAATTTTTACAGCAAGCTGTTTTCCATTTTTTTCAGCTTTATGTACTTGACCAATACTGGCTGCATTGTATGCTTTTACATCGAATTTTTCATAAATTTCTGACGGGAATTTACCAAAACTCTTCTTAAATGTTTTTAACACTAAGGCTTCAGAAAGTGGTGGAACTGAGAATTGAGCTAACGAAAATTTTTCTACATAAGCTCTTGGTAAAATACTTTTTTCCATGCTTAACATTTGAGCAACTTTTAAAGGACTTCCTTTTAAATCCTTTAAACTATCATAAATGTCTTCTGCATTAGATTTATTTAATTTCTCCCTTGCTTTTTCCTCGCTATTAGTAATTTTATCTCCATAGTATTTTAGATAATTTACTCCAACTTTGGCACCTGTTTTTACCAATTTAGAGGCTCTCTGGATTTTCGTAATCGGAATTTTACTGGCTTTTTTCATACTTAATTAGTATTTTTTTGAAATTTTTCTTTGTACACAAATTTCCCTAAATCAAAAGCATTTTTAAGAAATTTATTCTCTGTAAGTTCGAAGCTAGTATTGATTGATTTTTCTATGAATATATCTGTTTTTTCAAAGGATTCAGAAGTGTCATCTAACCAAAATTTTATGGTTATTAATAACTGAATCCATGCAGAATGATTGATGAAGTTAGATTGTAGTTTTTCGAGTCCATCAATAGGTAAAATACTTTCTGATAATGATAAACTATCTACAAATGCGATAAAACTTTTTTGTAAACTAGAAAAGGTTTTGTAAGATTTAAGCTGATTTTTACAACCTTTTAGGACTATTTCTATGTATTCTCTGTTTAAATTTAGATTTTCAAAAAAAGTAAAATATAAACTTAACAACTTATTTTTATCATCAAAAGATAAAAATTCTTCACTTTCATTTAAAACTTCTAGAGAGTTTTTAAAAAGCTCATTAAAAATTGTTTTTTCAACTTTTTTTAAAGATTTGAAATAGCTGTAAAAATTACTTTCCTCTAGGTTTACTTGTTCGCAAAAATCAGCAACATTTTCAGGTCTTACTTTGTTTTCAGTAACCCAATCCATATATAAAGTTAGGATGTCTAATTTAGAAGTTTCGCTCTTTTTTTTCATGAATAGTCTTATATTACAAAAATACGAAACGTTTTATTGTTTAAAGAAATTTAGAATGCATAAAAACCAAAAGCCAAGTTAAAATTTAACTTGGCTTTTTTTTTAGTTTGTGAGTGTTTTATGAAAATACTTTACGTAATCTCTTAGATCCTTTTACACAATGTTTTTTATAACTTTCTAATGTATCAAAGACTAGGTTCTGCTGATTTTCAAGTAATGTAACTCCTCCTTTTAACGCTTTTGCTTTAACTTTTTGCCACGCTGTAAGAATTGAAATCGTTTCTGTAACAATTTCTTCTGTTGATTTTAAAGCTTTATCATTTGCTTTTTTTAAAGCGCTTTTAATAGATTTTATTTTTTTAGTTTTCATAATTTTAATTTTTAAAATTACTTTTTACTCCAGTTTTTAACAGCTTCCATATCGCCTTTTAAGGCTAGTTTAGCTTGTGCTTTCCATCCAGATAAGTCATAGATTTTAGCATTTATACCTGCATCATTTAGTACTTTAGTCATATTTTTAATTGTCATTTTAGCAATTTGACTATAAGCAGTAATGTTTAGTTCGTTCAATGATTTTTCTAATACAGGACCTATTCCTTTTATCACTTTTAAATCATCTGTTTCATCAACTTTTTCAATGACAATCTTTTCTTCAACTACTTTTTTAGATGTTGCTTTTTTTGCCTTTTTTGAACTCTCTTTTTTTTCAGTTCCGTTTGTGTTTTTTAAAGCATCTTCAGTATAATCTTCAATTTTACCTTTTACATCTTCGATTGTCGTAGAAATATTATTTTTTAATTTTTCAGACATTTCTTCAGCTTTTTTCACCAATTTATTACTAGCTACTTCTTTTTCAATTTTGTCCTTTATTTCTTCGGCTTTTTCTATTATTGGGTGTTCAGAAACTTTCTTTTTGGCATTTTCTACTATTTTGGAATCGTATCCAACTAAATCTTTTAAACGCTCAGTTCCATTTTCTAATTGCCCTTTTATAGATTCGGCAGTTTCAACAACCATATCTATTTGATGCTTGGTTAGAGGCTCTGCTTTCTTTATTAGTTTAGCAGTTAACTTTTGCCATTTCTCCCCTGTTTTAAAGGTAGTTTCTATCGCGTTGAATGAAGCATCAATCAAATCACTGTTTATTTTTTTTACGATAGCTTTTGCTTTACCTAGCTTATTTTCTTTTTTATTTTTCTTTGTTGCCATTTTCTTTATGATTTATTTCTAAAATTTAATACTGCAAAATTAAATTAGTAAAGTTGCATATGAGTTGCAGTTTATTTTTTACCGATAAAATCTAAACCTTTATTTAAATTTTTCCAAATCATTTTCTTTCCATTTTCTAGGTTATCAAATAATTTGTCTTGTTTCTTATCAGACATTTCAATCACTTTCTTCAAAAA
>JBELHK010000007.1:30685-34197 GCA_042091415.1 Polaribacter sp.
TTTTTTGTTTATTACAAATTTAAGATGAAGTAGTTACAAATGAGTTACATATTATTTATTATTCTGTTATTTAGATGATTGATTCGATTTCTTTTAACAGTTTTTTTGTTTCTGGAAGAGGGGAGATGTTGTATTCTTCTTCAAGAATTATCTCACATTTCATGTAAGTTTTAATTGCTTGTGGGCGATTCCCTTTTTTAATATAAGCCTTCATCTGTATTCTATATGCGTCTTCCCAAGTCGAATCTATAGATAATGCATTTTGTGCTAAACGAATACTTTCTAAAGGGTTTTCGTCTAATAAAATTTCTGCTAAAGTAACGTAGGTCCCTAAAATTAATAGTTGAATTCTCTCTCTCTCTTCAGAGGTCCAATCTTCATAAATTCTGTTGGGTAAAAAAGTACCTTGGTATAATTCAATTGCATTTTGATATGCTTTTTTTGATATTGATAAATCTTCATTTATCGCTTTATTACCAATAATGATGTATTTTTCTAATGCTTCAACATCAATCCAAACTTTGCTTAAATCAATTTGATAGCTTACACCTTGTCTTATAATATATTTAGGTTCTTTTCTAGAAGGTCTTTCGGGTTCTAAAATTTTATTTATTCCGTGCAGGGCAACTTTGAAATCACGATCATTCCAATCTTCCCAAAGGTTGTCCATTATTTTTTCTTTATGGAGTGCATTTTTTTTTCTGTAGGAAATTAAATATTGTAAAAGTTGTACTGTTTTATCTCTGCCCCAATCTTTTGTGTGAATTTTTATTTGTTTTCTCCAAACGCAAAAGTTACCCAAAGTTTCAATACGAATTTCGGCATTTTTTTGATACGTTTCTAAGCGGTTAAGGTCTAGAGATAATTCAGACATTTCAACAATTATTTTGTTTTGTTGATGTTATCAATTTTTTTAGCCAAACCTTTAACTTGTGATGTTAAATTTTCTATTTGATTTTGAATTTGATTAAAATCGGATCTTGAGGCATTTCGCCACTGATCTATATGTACTTTTTCAGAAATTTCTTCCCCAATAGTATGTATTTGATCTTGTATATGATCTTGAATTTGAGTGAATTGTTTTTTAGGATCTTTTAAGGTTTCTCGGATTACTTTTGGTCCAGTGTCTTTTAATGTTTTCCACATAGAAAGACTTTTTTTTATGATGTTTTCTTGCTTGTCAAAGCTTTCGTGATTTGTTGCTTGTTGAGTTAATTCTTCTAACTTTTTTTGCATAAAAGAAAGTGCATCATTAAAGTCGGAAAAACGTTTTTCTTCTCCATCTTGAACATGAGAAATTTTTCCTCTCCATTGTATTTTAGATTCTCCGTTTTCTTCAAATATTTGCTGATTAAAACGCACCATAAAAGAAGCGTTTTGTTCTTGCTTTTTCTTCATAATTATAATTTTAACCGGGTTCTTTTTCTGATCCTACTTCATGCTTCAATAAGCCTTTAAAAGCATCATTTATCGTATTTCCTTCATATAGAACTTTGTAAATTTCTCTTGATATTGGCATATCTACTTTATATTTTTTAGAAAGTTCCATAACCACTTTTGCTGTTTTAACACCCTCTGCAACTTCATTCATTTCATTGGTAATTTGAGTTAAGCTTTTTCCTCTTCCTAATTGAAAACCAACATGATGATTTCTACTCTTAGAACTTGAGCAAGTAGCTACCAAATCTCCCATTCCTGCTAAGCCAGCAAAAGTACTTTTCTTGCCTCCCATTGCAATTCCTAATCGTGTTAATTCAGCTAAACCTCTAGTAATAATTGCAGCTCTTGTATTATCGCCTGCATTTGCACCATCTCCCATACCAGAAGCAATGGCTATTATATTTTTTAAAGCACCTCCAAGTTCACATCCTATCACATCTGAATTTGTATACACTCTAAATAAGCCTGAACTAAATATCGTTTGTAGTTTTGAGGCTATTGTGTTGTCAACCATTGCAATAACTGCTGCAGCTGCATTACCAAAATGGATTTCTTTAGCTAAATTAGGTCCAGTTAATACACCAGCAGGATGACCGGGCATAATTTCTTTTATAATTTCGGTCATTCTTTTGTTTGAATTGAGTTCAAGACCTTTTGCTAAATTTATTATAGGAACCCATGGTCTTATATATGGTTTTGCCTCTTCTAGTACAGTTCTAAAACTTTGAGCAGGAACTCCCATAACAATTACATCTGCTTCTTCAACGGTAATTTTTATTGAGTTCGACGCTTTTAGACTAGTAGTTAGTTTTGCATTTGGTAAGTATTTTTCATTCGTATGAAGTTCATTAATTTCTTTTACAGTTTCTACATCTCTTGCCCAAATAATCGTTTCACTTTTTTTTGCAGTAATTGATGCGACTGTGGTTCCCCAAGATCCTCCACCTAACAATCCAACTTTTAGTTTCATAAATCTATATTTAACTTTCTAATTCTTTAATATATAAGTTTCTAACTTCTTCTATGTATTTGTCGATAAGTTTTGGTTTCCATTCTGATGTATCAATAGGGTCTAGAACAACTACTTCAATATGAGTAGGCTTAAAGATATTACTTCCTTTAGGCATTGCCAAATAGGCATTTTTTATGACTATAGGGATTATAGGAACCCCGGCTTTCATTGCAAGATGAAAAGCTCCTTTTTTAAATTTCCCTAATTTTTTACTACCACTTCTTGTTCCTTCAGGCGCAATTGCTACAGAAGTTCCTCTTTTTAGAACATTAGCAGCGTTTTTCATCGAATCTAATGCTTTTTTCTTATTAGATCTGTCTATAAAAATTGCACCCATAGCTTTAAAAATAGGCCCAAAAGGAGTTAGCTCAAGTTCTTTTTTTGCAACTCCTGTAACGTCTTTTCTTAATAATTTTAATATGATGAAAAAATCTGCAGAAGACTGATGATTAAAACAAAAAACTGCCGGTCTGTAATCTTGTAAGTTCTGTTTTCCTTTTACATTTATATCTAGCCCAGCTAATTTTGTACCTAAATCTCCTATGCTTGAGATGGTAGTATTTACTCCTTCTTTTTGAGACATACTTGTTATGCCCTTAAAAACTCCTTTTAAAGCAGAAGGATATAAACTAGCAGCGGCTAATCCTGTTCTTAAACCATTAATAATCGGTGTTTTTTTTGTTTCTTTAAAACGAAGTATTTTCCAATTATTTTCAAAGGCTGCTTGCGATAATCTATTATCAGGATTTGTAGCAATTGGTTTTCCTACGATTTCTAATAATGGATAATCATCATAACTATCTGTGTAGAAAAAACTTTTAGAAAGATCTATATTATTGGCTTTAGCAAATTTTCTTCCAGCTCTTGCTTTTCCTTCAGCCCAACACATTTCAGAAATAATACCAGTAAACTTCCCTTTTTTAACTTCCATTTCTGTACAAAATATATCAGAAACTCCTAATTTTTTTGCAACAGGTTCAATTTGATAGCGAGTTGCGGCAGAAATAATTACTACTTTATGACCTTTCTCTTTGTGTGATTTGATTAATTCTATAGCTTC
>JBELHK010000007.1:34297-40360 GCA_042091415.1 Polaribacter sp.
TCGTTAATAATAGTTCTGTCTAAATCGAAATATGCAGCTATATGTGCACCTTCTTCTTCAGTTATTATGTCATCTGAAATATTTTCTAATTGAGAACCAGGAACTATTTTATCTTCTTCTAGAGTTTTATTGGTAGTATGTGTTTTTTTAGTGTGATCACTTTCTAGATGTTGTAGAAAATTAAGGCGATTCATAAGATCATTTAATGAACTCACCCAATCATCTAACTTTTTAAAGTCAATTTTATTATTTATTGGAGTTAGATGGCTGTTTTTAGCTAATCTTAAAGCGCTTATTAAAAAAGGTTTTGAAACACTATCTAAACGAATTATTCTATTTTGCCAGTGTAACTCTTTCCCTTTAAATAGGCACATTTCTATAAAATCTTCTTCTGAAAATTCATCTTCTAAATCCCATTCGTATAAAGTGTTACAAACAACTTTATTAGCCTCTAAATGAATTAATAAAAGTGCTTTAGAAACGAAAAGTTTTTGTTTAGATAATAAAAGCTCTATATCGCCTTTTGGATCGTTTAAAATACTTCTCCAATCTTTATCAAATAAATTTAATTCATCTTCAATTTCCTGACTAAATTGAGCTTTATTTGTGTAGAAAAACTCAAATTTGAATAGATTCCTCAACTTCATAATTTCATTCCAAAAAGACAGGATTCTGTTCTCGGAATTTTCATCTTTAACTTTAACTAATGCCATTTCTATAAAGGATCTATGATACAAATGTGCAGATGCCATATTTGCATAATAGGTTGCCGATAAAAATTCTGAAGCGGTTAGATTGTATTTTGTTTTATAGCCAGATTTGTTTTTTTGAATTATTCCAGAGCTTTGTAATAAGTTTAAAGCTTTTTGAACCGAGGCTCCTATGCTTTTTCCTCTTTCAATAAGTACGTCTTCTTTTCTTTGACCGATGTAGTTCATCAACTTTAATACGTTAATTTCTAGCTCACTTTTTGTGAGAGCAAAATTATTCAATAAAACATTGCAAACTAAAGAAACCGTTGTTACTGGCGTAATCATATTCGCCTTGTGAATCAATTCAAACGCAAAACGAGGTAGAGTATTTTTATCAGAATAACTGTCTTCTTCAATATCAGGTATAATTGCATTTTGATGCTCACTTGCATCTACAGGATTCCCAAAACGAATAGCAGCTTTGCCATATTGATTATTTAAACTATTGAAATACTTAATGAATTCAGAAACATTCTCAGATTTTTTTTCTTTTCCTTTTCCTTCTTCTGTCATTTTCTTTACATCTGGAATTAGATCGTAAACGATAGAAACAGGGACATACTTTATGCCTCTATTGCTATCTTTTTCTGCCTCCATAATGTATTTTAAAATACCCATTTGCGGATATACAATTTTACCTGTTCTAGAACGTGTTCCTTCGATATTCCAAGTAAGATGATCTCCATTTTCTATTAAACAAGAAATATAATGTCTTAAAGAAGCTTTATAAATAGGGTTATCTTTAAAGCTTCTTCTTATAAAAATGAGTCCAGATTTTTTTCCTATTTGTTTAAATCCAGGAAAAGCGAGATTTATTCCTCCAAAAGAAAAAGGAATTGGCATTCCGTATCTGGCAAGTGTACTAATCAGTACAACAGTATCTAAGTAAGTTTTATGCGTTAAAATGAATGCAACAGAATTCTGTTTCATCAAATTCATCAATTTTTTTATTTCTTCTCTATCTACATCAATTTTGTTGCTGTATGCTTTAGATAGCATGAATTGAAATCCTTTTACCGATAAAATATTTGCAATAGGATGCTGTTGAGAATATAATTCTTTGATGTAATTAATGCCTGTTTTCTTTACTTCTGAAAAATCTTTTTTTTCTGTCTTTGAAATTTCTTCAAGTATCTCTAAATATTTTTGTTGATTGATAATATTCTCTAAGTTAAGTTCCATAGCTAGCTAAAAAATAAATTGGTGAATTTAGAGAATCCTTTTTTTTGCCAAAATATTGGATAAAATAAGGTTTCAACTTTTCTGATTATCGATTTCTCTTTCTGTATTTTAAAATTTGAACTTAATGCATTTGCAACAGTTAGCAATACTGTAGCATTTGCTCCCATTCCACAGTGACTTCCAAAAACTTCAATGTTTTCAATATTTTTTCTGTAAGTCTCTGCTTCCATACAGTTTTTCCATGATATTAAACCATCTGTTTTGGTGTAGATGCAAGTAATCGGTACGTTCGGTATTTCTTCTAATTCTTTGATGAACTTTTCGTTTCTTTCTTTTAGCCTCTTTCCTCTTAAAAACTCTAATGATTTGATTACAGGAGCTTTCATGTTTTTTAAACCCCAAACAGGTGATCCAATTGTGATTAATTGTGCTACTTTGTCAGGGTGTCTATTTGCTATTATTTTTGCAAAGATTCCGCCACCGCTCCAACCAACAAGACTTACTTTTTCTTGATGTTTATCATATATTTCTTCAAGTTTTTCTACCAATTTTGGGATTGATTTTGAGTTAATCATATTTACTCCTAAATCCCATTTATAGGTTTTAAAGCCAACAGATTTTAAATACTTTCTAACAAATTTAGTAGACGTGTCATTTCCTAAATAGGGAGGCATTAATAAAACGGGTTTTGTTTTCGTTTGTTTGTGTTTTGGTATAAAAGGATATAACCAAAACATAGAAGACCATTCTATAACAGCTCTAGATTCTAAAACAACATTATATAATGGAGGTGGAGGTATTTTAGCATTAATACGTTCAATTTCTGATTCAAAATTTTGAATAATATTTAAAACTGTATCTTTTTCAACAACCTTAATTTCCTCATTTTTATAAATCTTTTTTAATAAAAGAACTAGCGTTATATAATCTCTATCAGGACCAAAATCTTCACAAACTGAAATACAGTTATTAGCTAAGATATTTAGGTTCTCTTTTTTGAGAGAAACCTTTTTTATGAATTTAGATATTTGTTTGTGATAAGGATGTTGTTCAAAGCATTTTGTAATATTATTTTTTGCTAATGTTTCTGTTGATCCTTGAGAAACAGCAATTGCTACTGCAAGTTTTACAAATGATTTATATACAATTTTGTTATTCTCCATATTTTAATTTAGTGCAAAAACTCTTTCATTAATCCAATTTAATACATCTTTTTGTACCTCTTTTTTGTTTTTTTCATTTAGCATTTCGTGTCTTCCTCCTTCATATATTTTTAGAGTAATATCTTGTAATCCAGCATTTTTGTATTTTTTAACAACTTTTTTTACTCCTTTGCCCATTTCGCCAACGGGATCTTTATCCCCTGAAAAAATGAATATTGGAAGATCTTTTGGTGTGTTTTTGAATGTAGAGGTTTCATTTATTTTTTTACTTCCCTTTAAAATATCAAGATATACGCTAAGAGAGAAATCTTCAATTCTTAAAGGGTCAGCTTCAAATAAGTCAACTTCTTTTTCATCGCTACTTATCCAATCAACTTTTGTTCTATTAGGTTTAAACTTTTTATTAAAATGAGTGAAAAAAAGGTTTTTTAAAAGCTCATTACTTCTATGTTTACCATTTAGTTTACTTATTAATGTTGCACTCAGAATGCCAAAATTACCAAGGCCTTTCATAAAATTTGCAGTTCCTGATAAGATGAGAGCGTCTATATTTTCCCCATATTTTGTGACGTATGCCCGACTAAGTAAAGAGCCCATACTATGCCCTAAAAGAATAATTTTTTTATCAGGATTTTCTTTTTTGATTATTTCTGTAAATTCATGCATATCATTTACTGCATCAGAAAAGTAGTTTTCACCATCATAAAAACCAAGGTAATCGTTGTTTTTTACAGATTTTCCATGAATTCTATGATCATTTGCATATACATCAAAACCAGATTTTCTTAACGTTTTTGCTAAGGATTTATATCTGCCTGCATGTTCTCCTACACCATGAGATATTTGAACAATCCCCTTGTTGGGAATATTTTTTTTTGCTTTCCAATGGTAATAAAATATAGTTTCACCATCTTTTGCTTTATATGTGTTAGTAATAAATCCCATTTATAAGTTTTCTAAAAAGCTATTCATCAATTTTAAAAATTTATTTGAATTAAGTTTAGAGGCATTAATTTTAATCCTATCCTGGATTATAACTTCGTTTAGGAGTAATTGTTTTTTATAAAGTTTATAAAAAATAGCATCTTCAATTTCTATTTTAACATTTGGTTTTGATGCTTTTTGTTTTCTTATAGAAACTTTCTCTTTTGTAATTTTCAAAGAGTAATTTATTTTAGATTTTTTTAAGCTTAATTCAAAATCATATATTCCTTCGACTTTTTCTGTAAGAGATGGATTATTTTTTAAAAATTTTCTTATCGCATTAAAAACAATTCTGCTTTTATCTTTTTCTTCGGGTTGTATTGTGTTTTTTTCTTTTTTTTCTAAAATAATGGCCTCTAATTCATTTGCAGATTCTCTAATATATCTCGAAAATTTATCAGCGTCAGGCATTGTTTTTTGGTCTGATGTTGTTGTAATAGAAACTAATCCATTATAACTAAATGCAGCAATAATGAGTCCAAAACCATCTAAAACAGGAGTGAGTCCAAAGATTGATAAAATTTTATGTCCTCTTAAATAAAGTGGGCCTTGTGGTCCTGGTACATTTGTAATTGTAAGATTAAAAGGAGGTCTATGAAATTCTTTAATATTGTATTTGCTGTATAATCCTGCAGCTAGATTTGCTAGGCCAAAAGGAACGGCATCTGCCATTTTTGATAGTGTTTTTGCCCCTATTGCCTTATTTCTTGCCTTACCTTGATTTGTTTGTTCACTTATATACTCAATTCTTTCAATAGGATCTTTAATATGTGTCGCTATTTTGACTAACATATTTGAAATTTGGTTATCCATTTTCTGTTTTTCCCCTTTAACCCTTATTGATATAGGTACATTAGCAACCAAAGGTTGTACAGGTAGTTTTTCTTTTTCAGATAAATATTTTCTTATTCCGCCAGCACAAATTGCAAGTATTAAATCGTTAACACTTACATTCATTATTTTTCTTAAATTATTAATTCTATCAAAAGATAATATTGCTGTCCCCCATGTTCTTTTTGGGCTTATTGAATTATTGAATATTGTTTTTGGCGTTGAAAATTTATTTTTAAATAAAGCAGGTTTAATTTTAAATCTATTTTTAATTTGATTTTTAGTCACTGTTACTGCAGTCTCTCCAATTAATTTTGGTAATTTAAGAGGGTTTTTAAGAAAATCATAAGAACTTTTAAATAATAGGTTTATTTCGTCTGGTAAAGGTTCAGGTTCAAAAGGTTTTGGTGCGGGGATTTCTTTGTTTTTATCTTCAGCGCTTTTATCAAATAAAAGCCCCATAATACCAACTCCAGAACTACCGTCAATCATTACGTGATGAACTTTAGTTACAATGGCAACAGAGCCTTTAGGAACTTGAGAAACTTCATCTAAACCTTCAATAAAACTTATAGACCAAAGAGGTCTTCTTAAATCTAATGGTGTGCTAAATATCGAGCTTGTCATTTCTCTAAGCGTTGCCCAATTAGCAGGTTCTGGCAATTTTAATCTATTGATATGTAAATCGATATTGAAATTTGGATCATCAACCCAATAAGGATAATCTAAATTAAAAGGAACATTCAAAAGTCTTTTTCTAAATTTAGGAATTAAATGAAGTTTAGATGCTACAATTGCTTTAAAATCATCAAACTTTAAAGAGCCTTCAACAATGCTTAATGTTGCAATTTGCATTGGGCTTGAAGGCGATTCTGCATATAAAAAAGTTGCATCTTGACCAGATATTTTTTCTGCATTGGTTTCTAAAGAATCTTGTAAGATGTTTTTAAAAATAGTATTATTCATTACTAAATTTATTAAAATATTTTTTCTGTTTTTTTTAGCAATAATAAGTATGCTATCTCTGCAAGATAGAGATTTTTTAGCAATATATAAAGTTGAATAATTTATTGGGAAATTTTTAATAAAGTCGGGTAGAGAGGATTCGAACCTCCGATCTCTGGTCCCCCAGACCAGCACTTTAACCGGAC
>JBELHK010000008.1:0-24683 GCA_042091415.1 Polaribacter sp.
GTCATAATTGTAAATTTCGATTGCAAATAACGTTCGTACTTAAAGTTTTGACTCATTAACATTTTGTAATAACTGCTATCCCAAGCAGGAATAAACTGACCAAAATTGATTAAGAATGTTCCTGTAGAAAAAATACCGACTAAAACATACATGAATTCCTTACCTGCATACACTGGGTTTGGGTAGAAAAAAAGACCGTATAAAAGCCCAACAGCAACCATCCAAACTGATGATTTTGTTCGCTTATTTCTCCACATTAAACGCAAATCGTTTTTAATAAATGGCGCTAAATCGCCTAACTTTTCAGTAAATGATAAATCTGCCGAATTTACTTCTTTTGTTTTTTCTGATATTAATGCATCTAAATAAACTTCATTTCTTAATTGTTTATAATTTATTACATACAAACCAATTAATAAGAATAAAAATAGAATAGCTAAAATTGGAGATTGATAAATAGCATCAAAACCTTGCCCAATAAAGCCAGGTAAATTAAACCAGTTGAAATATTGAACTAAATAACCGAGAATTAATAATGTTATTAAACCGCCAAAAACAGCATTGTTTTTATTTACTAAAAAGTTGAAAAAATTAGAAGATTGTGTCAATAAAATCATTGTTACTAACCAACCTAAAACTCCTGCAACATTATAACCTTCACTTATTAAAACTACGGAAAACGGAATGTAGAAAAACAAGCCAATAATATTGAAAAAAGAGCATGATGATTTCATCAAAATAAAATGAACAATTTTACTTTTTTTAATGGGCAAAGTGAGTAACGGCTTAATATTCATTACAGGTAATTTCTGCAACATATACCTAAAAATTAAGTCACCAACTATGGCATACATTAAAAATGAATTTACCAATACTAATGGATCTTGTTCTGGAAATTGTTTTTTTAAAATCCAATAACCACCAATACCAATTAGTAAAAAACAAACAGTAAAGTATAACCCAAAAAGACCAACAAGTATTTTAGCGCCTATACTTTTGCTAAAGGAAGCCGAACGAAAAAATTGTTTCCATTCTAGGTTTAAGAAATGTGAAATCATATGAAGTTTTGGTTATAGTTGATATATAAGTAGTTCAATTGCAATTTTTGTTACAGATTTTTTACCAATTTATATTCTGGATATGTTTCTTGTAACAATTCTTGAGCTTTTTGAGGAATTACATAATTTGAAACGTAAAATAAAATCGACAATAATGTAACACAAAATGAAATTAATAGTAACCAATGATTTTCTAAAGAACTAAAACTTATTTTCATTAGGTTAATAAAATTTACAATGTTTACGAGTGCAATTGACGAAAAACCCTCTTTGGTTTGGCCAATCATTGCCTCTAATAAAAAGATTTTTTCTTTTTCTTTTCGAATTCGTTTTTCTCTTTTTCTTCTTTTCAATTGACCTATAAAATCTATAAGTGATAATACTATTAACACACCTACAATTAAAAACTCTGAATATTTGATTTTTAGCAATAAAAATAGCAGTAAAAAAAATGAAACTGTTGAAGCAATTTTAGGAAAAGAAAACCACTCTTTAACAAAACGTAAAATAATTTTCCAATAGCGTTTATTCATTTGTTTTTGCTTGGCCTCAATCACATCCATAAAACCAAAAATACCAAACTTTTTAAAAGATTTATCTCTTGCTTGTTCAAAAGATAGCTTTGGATATTCTTGCCAAATTTCTTCGATATCATTTGCTAAATGATCTACCAATTCTGTTTGAACATCATAATGATATACATAATGTTGTCTTGTAAACTTATATAAAGCTTCTATTTGATTTTCTGTAAGATTCATAAACACAATTGATTTTTCATATTATTAACTCTTGACAATGTTTCTTTGTAAACTTTATAACCAGCATACAATGCAATTAGAAAAACTGGTATGATAACAAATAACCCTATTTTTTGAACGAATTCTGAAGTTTCTTTTAATAGTTGAATTGGTAAATTTATCATAAGAATTGCAAATGAAAAATAGAAAACTCCATAATCTAAATTTACAGATCTACCATATTTACCCAAAGATTGTTTTATCATAAGATAAAAAAAGGGCAATATTGAAATAAAAAGTACTATAAAACACCCTTTTTTAAAAGCATCAAAATTTAAATATTCAGATGCAATAAATAAAGATATGATTACTAATAATAAAAAAGCTATTGTTTTTAAACTCTTAAAAAGAGTTATAATTTGATTGTAATATTTTCTTCTAAATTTTTTATTTGTGTTTTGCCAACCTTCTCTATTAATGTCTTTTAAATTTCCCATCCAATTCAAGTTTGTTAAAGCTTTTTTTAACTCAGATTTAAAATCTTTAGAAAGAGGGTTTTCTTCAATTTTAGAAACAATATGATCAATCATTTCAATTCTTAAATCCCAATACTTAATTCCATTCTTTTTTAAGTATAAATCTATATACTCTATCTGCTCTTTTGTTAATTCCATTCTTTATGAAATTTTGTATTTTAGAATAACTTCTTTATGTTTTTTATAAAAATGATAACATATAAAAGTTACTGAATAACCCGCTAAAACAAAACCTGTAAAAACAGGGTTCATCTTTCCACTGTCTTCAAAAATCGCCCCTATTACTCCTCCTAATATTAAAAATATAGAGCCTAAATATTGAGTTTTAATTATGAAGCTATAAGTGGTTTTAAGTTTAGAGGTTTTAAGTTTTAAAGCGATATAAAAAATATAAATAAAACTCGCTGTAGAACTTAAAGTGATGAAACTATTTAAAGAATAAATAGAACTACCTGAAAAAGTGATTGGAAATAATTTTAAGAAAACAAGAGGTAATAAATAGGCTGACAGATAAATAAAATAAAAGAATTGAAAAACTTTTTTTGCTTTTTGAATTACGATCTTAGAACTCGTATAAAACATTCCAAAATAAAAACTATTCGATTCTTTAAAATACCTTTCCCACTTTAAAATAGCTATTTTAAATGCATTTTGAAAAGATATATTTTTACTCATCTCAGTTTCAATATCAAAAATCATATGATCTAAAACTTCAATTTTTAAGTCTAAGTATTCAAAGCCTTTTTGGCTTAAATAATTTTCTACTTTTTGTATTTGAGCAACTGACAATTCCATATAAAAATATTACTCTAAACTAAATTTAGGATTTACTAGATCTTGCATGGTTCTTAAAAACTCTTGCATTTCCTCTAATTTATTGACAGTTTCTTTTGTGCCGTTCTCAGTTAGTTTATAATACTTGCGCAAACGATTACCAACTTTCGCTACTTCAACATCTAAAAAACCTTCAGCTTCTAACTTATGTAATGCAGGATATAATGCTCCTTCTGTTATTTTTAATTCTCCTTTTGTAAGCTCTTTAACTTTTTGGGTAATTTCATACCCATACATTTTATCATTACTTTCAAGTAATTTTAAAATTATGGTTTGTAAAGAACCTTTGTATAATTTCTGATTTCCCATATTACTAAATTGAGATTTATTACAATTCAAATATATACATAATTTTCTTATGCATATGTAATTTATGCATAAAAAAACTCTAGCTATTAACTAGAGTTTTTAACGTTTTAAATAATCAAATTATAACTAGCTTCTCAAATCCTCAATAATTTGAAGTGCTTCTCTAGTCATATTTTCAATTTTTTTATAGTCGTAATTACCGTTGCTATCTTTTGCAATTAATTTCGAACCCATTCCAACACAGGTTACTCCTGCATTAAACCAACCTTCTAAATTCTCTTTTGTTGGAGACACTCCTCCTGTTGGCATTATGCTTGTCCATTGACATGGTCCTTTAATTGCTTTCACAAAATCTGGGCCATATATGCCTCCTGGAAATAACTTTACAATTTCACAACCTAACTCTTCTGCTCTTGCAATTTCTGTTAAAGAACCACAACCTGGAGACCATAACACTTTTCTTCTGTTACAAACAATTGCAATATCTTCTCTTAAAACCGGAGTAACAATAAAATTAGCTCCATTTTGCATGTATAATGAAGCTGCTGCTGCATCTGTTACAGAACCAACTCCCATAATCATTCCTGGTAATTCTGCAACTGCATACTTTGTTAATTCTGCAAAAACTTCTAAAGCAAAATCTCCTCGAGCGGTAAACTCTAATAATCTAGCTCCGCCATCATAACATGCTTTTAAAACTTTTTTACTTTTTTCTATATCACTATTAAAAAATAAAGGAACTAATCCTGTATTTTTCATAACCTGTGCTACCTCTAATCTTGAATATTGTGCCATCTTTTTAAAATTTATCTTGCTACACGTCCTGAAGCATCACCTCCCATTAATTTTTCTACTTCTGCAACAGTTACTAAGTTAGCATCTCCTTTAATTGTGTGTTTTAAACAAGAGGCTGCAACTGCAAAATCTAAAGCATTTTGATCATCTTCAGGATATTTTAATAATCCGTAAATCAATCCTCCCATAAAAGAATCTCCACCACCTACTCTATCTACAATATCGGTAATTTGATATTGACGTGTTTCGTACATTTTAGAACCATCATATAAAACTCCTGCCCAAGTATTATGTGAAGCAGAAATAGACCCTCTTAAAGTTGTGATTACTTTTTTAGCTCTTGGAAATTTCTCCATCATTTGCTTACAAACAGATAAAAATGCTTCTGCTTTCACATCATGGCCATGTTTATGAACGTCTAATCCTTCTGGATGAATACCAAAATGTTTTTCTGCATCTTCTTCGTTTCCTAAAATGATATCACAATAAGAAGTAATTTCTGTCATTATTTTCTCTCTATGTGCATCATCACAATATTTCCAAAGTTTTGCTCTATAATTTAAATCTGTTGAAATTGTTACTCCTTTTGAGCTAGCCACTTTTACAGCTTCTAAACAAACATCTGCTGCACCTTGTGAAATTGCAGGCGTAATCCCTGTCCAATGAAACCATTCAACACCATCAAAAACTGCATCCCAATCAATCATTCCTGGTTTTATTTCTGCAATTGCAGAATGAGCACGATCGTAAACAACTTTAGATCCTCTTGAAACAGCACCTGTTTCTAAAAAATAAATTCCTAAACGATCTCCTCCCCAAACTATCTTATTTACATTAACACCTCTTTTGCGCATTTCCATCATTGCACACTCTCCAATATCATTTTTTGGTAAACGTGTTACAAAATCTACATCAACACCATAATTTGCCAAAGAAACTGCAACGTTAGATTCTCCTCCACCGTAAACAACATCAAAATTATTAGCTTGTGAAAATCTTAAAAATCCTTGAGGGGCTAATCTTAACATGATTTCCCCAAATGTTACTACTTTTCCCATTTTTTTATAAATATAATTTGTTAGTTTAATTTGGTTAAACGTTTAACCATTGCTTTATAAAAAAATCAAAACCCTCAATTTGATGATTATTTTGATTGTTCTGAATGAAACAGTATATTTGTTTAAACGTTTAAGCAAATATATATAAATTTGGCAAAAAAAAGTAAAACGACTATAAAAGATATTGCAAATGTATTAAATATATCTGCTGCCGCTGTTTCTAAAGCACTACATAACGACCCTAGAATTAGCGAAAAAACAAAAAAAGCGGTTAAACAAGTTGCCCAAAATCTAAATTATCAACCCAATCATTTAGCAAGTGCGCTAAGAAGGGGAAAAAGTAATTTAGTTGGAGTTATTGTTCCAAAAACAAATAGTAATTTTTTTTCTGCTACCATTCATAATATTGAAGAAGTCCTTAATAAAAAAGGCTATAACATCATCATAACTCAATCTAATGAATCTTACAAAAAAGAATGTGATAATATAGACACGCTATTGTTTACTCAAGTTGATGGAATTATTGCTTCTATGGCAAACGAGACTGTAAACTTAGATCATTTTGAAAAAATTAAAGCGGCAGGCATTCCTTTAATCACTTTTGATAGAGGTGAAAATGATTTAAATGTAGATTATATTGGAATTGATGATTATGATAGTAGTCATAGAATAGTTGATCATTTAGTCGAACAAGGTTGTAAAAAAATTGCACACATTGGCGGCTTTAAACATACTAGAATATATAATAACAGAATTAGAGGTTATGAAGATGCTTTAAAAAAGCATAATCTCCTTTTTAACAAAAACATGCTTCTAGAAAGCAGTTTAACAATTGAAGATGGCAGAAAAAAAATGCTTCAACTTCTCCAGTTAAAAGATAGACCAGATGCTGTATATGCGGCAAGCGACTATGCTGCTTTAGGTGCGTTACAAATTTTAAACGAAAATAATATTAGTATACCCGATGAAATTGCTCTTGTTGGTTTTGGAAATGAACCTTTTACAGATATGGTATCTCCAAAAATTTCAAGTGTTAATCAACATAGTTACCAAATAGGAAGAATTGCTGCTGAAACTTTTTTAGAATATTCTGATCAAAAAAATGTCGATCAAGTTTTAAAGAAACACATTCTTAAAGCTGATTTAATCATAAGAGAATCTTCTAAAAAGGGATAATTCTATTATTTAAATTTTGATAAAAGAATCAAAAATTCACTTTAATAAAACAGAAAATAAATAAAAAACCACAACCATTAATATATAATAGTTGTGGTTTAAGTTGTGGTCCCACATGGGCTCGAACCATGGACCCCCTGATTATGAGTCAGGTGCTCTAACCAACTGAGCTATAGGACCTGTAATTTTGGTTTGCAAATGTACTATTTATTTTAAATTATTTGCAAATAAAATCTAATAATAATTAAACTGTTCTGTTCATTAACCAAGTTCCGAAACTTCTCAGCTTATCTTTGTTTTCTTTTGT
The DNA here is from genome assembly GCA_042091415.1 of Polaribacter sp. Lineage (GTDB taxonomy): Bacteria > Bacteroidota > Bacteroidia > Flavobacteriales > Flavobacteriaceae > Polaribacter. The sequence continues at coordinate 6,811 of JBELHK010000008.1, forward strand.
GATATTCATTTTATCTAATTTATCAAAAGCTTTGTCTGTAAAAGTTTTAATTTCTTGAGATATAAGTAAAGGAATATCATTAATTTCAAATATTCGTTTTACCTCTTCTATTTTTGTAGCATTTTCAGAAAACTTATTTTGATAGAAAAATTTTAATTTTTGGGCAGTTTCATCATCAGATAATTCTAAAGCTTTTAAATAAAGATAGGTTTTTTTATTTTCTATAATATCACCTCCTATTTGTTTACCAAAAGTTTCAGGATCACCAAAAGCATCTAAATAATCATCTTGTAATTGAAATGCTAAACCTAAATTCAACCCAAAATCATATATTAATTGTGCATCCTCTTCAGTCGCTTCCGCTACGATTGCTCCCATTTTCAGAGCTGCAGCAACTAAAACTGATGTTTTTAAACGAATCATATTAATATACTCATCGATTGTAACATCGTTTCTAGTTTCAAAGTCGATATCTAATTGCTGACCATCACAAACCTCTAATGCAGTTTTACTAAATAATTTGGCTAATTTTTGAAATGCGATAGGCTCATAATTTTCAAAATATTGATATGCCAAAATTAGCATTGCATCACCTGAAAGAATTCCTGTATTTATATTCCATTTTTCGTGAACTGTTTTTTGTCCTCTTCGAATGGGAGCTTCATCCATAATATCATCATGAACTAGCGTAAAATTATGAAATACCTCAACAGCTAAAGCTGCAGGTAAAGCACTTTTAAATTCATTCGAAAACACATCAGCAGCCATAAGTGTTAAAAGAGGTCGTATTCTTTTACCTCCTAATTGTAATATGTAATCTATAGGCTCATAAAGATTTTTAGGTTCTTGAATCCATTCTTTTGATTGTAGATAGTTTAAGAACTCTTTTTGATAGTTAGAAATATCCAAAATTGAAATTTTTTGTAAAAATAATGTAAAGAAATTCTTCTTTTATAATGAAATGTTAAAAAATGCTTAATACTTTGGAAACTTTATTTGTTTCCAAAGTTTCCTATTGTATTTTTGCAACTTCTTTTATGAAAGATAAAATTATAGAAATATCGAATGACCTTTTTTTAACTCTTGGTTTTAAAAGTGTTACCATGGATGAAATTGCCAGTAAATTGGGGGTTTCTAAAAAAACAATTTATAAATATTTTGATAACAAAACAGAACTTATCAATACAGTTGCAAATTATACTTTTAATGTAATCAGCTCAGGTATTGATAAAATTTGTGAAGAAACTTCTAACCCTATTCATGAGTTATTTTCTATAAAAAAGTTGGTTATGAAACATCTTAAAGATGAAAAATCATCACCTCAATACCAACTTCAGAAATACTATCCTAAAATTTTTGCCTCTCTTAAAAAGAAACAATTTGAAGTGATGCAAAAATCTGTAATCAGTAATTTGGAAAAAGGAATTGAGCAGGGTCTTTATCGACCAGATATTGATATTGAGTTTATATCAAGAATTTATTTTACTGGTATTATTGGAATAAAAGATAAAGATACTTTTCCTCTAAATAATTATTCTATGAAAACTTTAATGAACTACTATTTAGAATACCATCTGAGAGGAATTTGTACTTCTAAAGGAATAAAAGAACTTGAATACGAATTAGAACAACAATCAATTATATATGAATAGAATCGTTTACACTTTGTGTTTTGTTTGGGTATTTTTACCTCTACAATCTCAAGAAAAAACAATAAAACTTTCTCTAGAAGAAGCTATCAATTATGCTTTAGAAAATAGCTTTAACAATAAAGTTGCAGAGAAAGATATTGAATCTGCAGAAAAAGTTGTTTGGGAAACTACAAGTACGGGTTTACCTCAAATAAATGCTTCTGTAGCTTATCAGAATTTTTTAAAACAACCTGTTTCTTTATTACCTGCTGCTGCGTTTGATAATACTTTAAGCACTGTGCAAACAGTTGAAGAATATTTTGATTTACAAGCAAATAGCACTCCTAAAACTCCTGAAGGATTTATTCCTGTTGTTTTTGGGACTGAACAAAACGCGAACGCAACAGTAACGCTAACTCAATTATTATTTGACGGATCTTATATTGTTGGTTTACAAGCTGCTAAAACATTTTTAAAAATATCTGAGCAATCTAAAGAAAAGACAGAACTTGTTACTAGAGAAGCAATTATAAATGCTTATGGCAATGTTTTAGTTACCGAAAGTAGCCTAACTATAATTGAAAAAGATCTTAAAATTTTAGAAAAAAATTATAGCGATGCAAAAAAAATCTACGAAAATGGTTTTAATGAAGAGGAAGATGTAGAGCAACTAGAAATTACATTAGGAAACCTTAAAAGCCAATTAAATAGTGTAAAAAGGTTGAAGGTTATTGCTTATCAAATGCTTAATCTAGCTTTAGGAAATCCTATAGATACAGGCTTAATTTTAACAGATACATTAGATTCTCTTGCAGAAAATAATATCGATTTGAATTTAATTGCATCAGAGTTTAATGTTACAGAACATATCGATTTTAGAATCGCAGAAAATGATAGAGAAACGAAAAGATTAATGTTAAGACTCGAAAAAAGTAAATATTTACCAAGTTTAAATGCTTTTGTTAATTACGGAACTCAATCTTTCTCAGATACATTTACGTTTTTTGATGGAGGACAAAGATGGTTTCAGTCTTCTATGGTTGGTGTTAACTTAAATGTGCCTATTTTCAGTAGTTTTGGAAGAAAATCAAAAACAGCACAAGCAAAAATTGCTTTAGAAACTGCAGACTTAAGCTTAGAAGAAACCAAGAAAAAATTAAATCTTGAAGCCCAAAGAGCTAAAAGTGATTATCAATTAAGTATTGAAAATTATCAAACATCAAAAAGAAACGTTTCTTTATCTGAAAGGATAGAAAAAAAACAACGATTAAAATTTTTCGAAGGACTTTCTTCGAGTTTTGATTTGCTACAAGCACAAAATCAATTATACACCCAACAACAAAACTATTTACAGTCTATGCTAGATGTTATCTCTAAAAAGGCTGCTTTAGAAAATGCCCTAAACCTACCACTAAAAAACAACTAAAAATGAGAACAATACTTTCAATTTTAATAACAACTGTTTTATTTATTTCTTGTGGAGATAAAAAAGAGCAATCTATTGATGACGTTATTGCATCAAAAGATTTGAAAAAAATAAGAGATAAGAAATCTACATTAGATAAAAAGGTTCAAGAAATTTCAGAAGAAATTAAGAGATTAAATTCTGAAATTGAAAAATTAGATACGTTAAAAAGAATTCCGTTAGTAACATCTATCAAATTAGAAAATCAAGTTTTTGATCATTATTTAGAACTTCAAGGAAATGTAAAAACAAAGCAGAATGTGCTTATTTATCCTGAAATGCCAGGAACTTTACAATCTGTATTTGTTAAAAAAGGACAAAACGTTTCTAAAGGTCAGGCTCTTGCAAAAATAGACGATGGTGGTATGAAACAACAAGTGGCTCAACTAGAAGCAACAACAGCATTAGCAAAAACTACTTATGAGCGTCAAAAAAGATTATGGGACGAAAAAGTAGGTTCTGAAATACAATTTCTTCAAGCGAAAACAAATTACGATGCTACAAAAAATCAATTAGCTCAACTAAAAAAGCAAATGGATAAATTTACCATAAGAGCGCCTTTTGCTGGAGTTATTGATGATGTAATTAAAGACCAAGGAACAGTGGTTGCTCCAGGAATGAGTTCTGAAATATTTAGAATTGTAAACCTAAATAATATGTACATTGAAGCAGATATTCCTGAAAGTTACATTACCAATGTTACAAAAGGAAAAGATGTACAAATAAACTTTCCTATTCTTGGTAAAGAGCTAAAAACTAAAGTAAGACAAACAGGCAATTTTATAAATCCTGCAAATAGAACTTTTAAAGTTGAAATTGGCGTGCCGAATAAAGATAAAAGTATCAAACCAAATTTAACTGCTAAACTAAAAATTAACGATTATACAAATACCAATGCTATTTTAATACCTCAAAGTATTATCTCTGAAAACGCTAACGGAGATCAATATGTGTATGTTATTAAAAGTCTACAAAACAACAAAGGTATTGCCTCTCAAAAAGTTGTTAAAACAGGTAAAACTAAAGGTGATATCATCGAAGTTTTAGAAGGTGTTTCTGTGGGTGAAATTTTAATTGATGCTGGAGCTAGAAGTGTAAAAAATGGCCAAGAGGTAAAAATTACTAAATCGTAATTTATTTAAAATGATAAATAAAAAAACAGACAAAGAGTTTGGTCTTTCATCGTGGGCAATTTCAAATAGCACCACAATGTATGTGGCTATATTTTTAATATTAGTTTTAGGAATCTCGGCTTATTTTAGCATGCCAAGAGAAGATTTTCCAGAAATTAAAGAAACTAAAATTTATATAAGCACATTATATCCTGGTAACACTGCAGAAGATATAGAAAAGCTTATTACAGATCCTTTAGAAGATCAACTAAAAGGGTTAAGTGGCGTTGTTGAAATTACCTCTACATCACAAGAAGATTACTCAATGATTGTTGTTGAGTTTAATGATGATATGGATGTTGAGGTTGCTAAACAACTTGTAAAAGACAAACTAGACACCGAAAAAGCGTCTGAAGATTGGCCAACGTTTAACGGAGCAAAAGTAGATCCGAATGCATTTGACCTAAACTTATCAGAAGAAGTTCCTTTTTTAAACATCAATATTTCTGGAGATTATCAATTACAAAAACTTAAAGAGTTTGCTGAATATTTACAAGATAAAATAGAAGATTTAAAAGAAGTTAAAAAAGCTGATCTTAGAGGAGTTCAAGATAAAGAAGTTGAAGTTGCTGTTGATATTTATAAAATGATGGCAATGAATGTTACTTTTGATGATATTACTTCTGCCATTCAAAGAGGAAATATAACTTCTTCTGCAGGAAACTTGATTGCAAGTGGGCAAAGAAGAACCATCAGAATTTTAGGCGAAATCGATAAACCTTCAGACTTAGAAAGCTTTGTAATTAAATCAGAAAAAGGAAATCCGATTTATTTAAGAGATATCGCTGAGGTTTCATTCAGAGAAAAAGACAAAACAACTTTTGCTAGAAAAGAAGGAAATCAAGTGGTAATGCTTGACATAAAAAAACGTGCGGGTGAAAATATGGTTGCTGCCGCAGTTAAAATTAAAGATATCGTTAAAACTGCCAAAGAACAATATTTCCCAGAAAATTTAGAGGTTACTATCACAAACGATTTATCTAATAAAACCATAGGGCAAGTAAACGACTTAGTAAATAATATCATTTTTGGTATTATTCTGGTTGTTATTGTTTTAATGTTCTTTTTAGGATTCAAAAATGCACTTTTTGTAGGTTTTGCAATTCCAATGTCGATGTATATGTCTTTAATGATTCTTTCTGCAATGGGCTATACTTTAAATACAATGATTCTTTTCGGTTTGATTATGGGACTTGGAATGCTTGTTGATAATGGTATTGTTGTTGTAGAAAACGTATATCGTTTAATGGATGAAGAAGGATTAAGTAGAGTTGAAGCTGCGAAAAAAGGAATCGGAGAAATTGCATATCCTATTATAATTTCAACAATAACTACTGTTGCTGCCTTTGTTCCTCTTGGTTTATGGCCAGGTCTTTTCGGTCAGTTTATGATATATTTACCGATTACTCTTTCTGTAGTTTTAGGTTCATCTTTAGTAGTTGCAATATTCTTTAATTCTGTTTTAGTATCTCAATTGATGACAACCGAAGATAAAGACATGCCTTTAAAAAGAATTGTAACTATTTCAGTAATTTTAGCTGTTTTTGGAACGTCAATTCTCATATTTGGTGGCGAATTTAGAGGACTAGGTTCTGTAATGGTTTTCACAGCATTTATGCTTTGGGTATATCGTTTATTTTTAAGAAAAGCTGCAAATTACTTTCAAAGAACAACATTAGTTTGGCTAGAAAATGCATATGAAAAAATATTAAAAAGTGCATTAAATGGTTGGAAACCAATTGCAATTACAGTTGGGACTTTTTTATTACTTTTTGCGGCATTTGGAAGTTTTGATGCTTCAATCAAAAATAAAAGAACTAAAATTGAATTCTTTCCAGACAACAAACCTAATCAGGTAATCGTTTATATTGAATATCCGCAAGGAACTGATATCTACGAAACCAATAAAATCACCAAAATAATAGAAGAAAGGGTTTATGGCATTTTAAATCAAGAAATGTACATGGATGCTGGTGAGAATTTTTTAATAGAAAGTTCTGTATCGCAAGTTGGTGAAGGTGCTGGAAACCCGCAAACAGATGGTGGTTCTTCAGCAGAAATGCCTCACAAAGGTAAAATTACAGCTTCTATGCGCGAATATAAATATAGACGTGGTTTAGATAGCGAAGAACTAAGACAAAAGGTTCAAGAGGCTTTAACAGGTATTTATCCTGGTGTATTAATTTCGGTTGAAAAGGATGCAAACGGGCCTCCAGTTGGGGCTCCTATAAATATTGAATTAGAAGGCGATAATTACGAAGAATTAATTATTACTGCAGAAAAAATGCGTGCTTATGTAAACACAAGAAATGTTCCTGGAGTTGATGAGCTTAAAATAGACGTAAACAAAGACAAGCCTTCTATGAGAGTTCTTGTAGATAGAAAGAAAGCAGGAGAATTAGGAGTTTCTACCGGACAAGTAGGTCAGCAGTTAAGAAATGCAATTTTTGGAGCTAAAGCGGGAGTTTATAAAGAAAACGGAGAAGACTATGATATCAATGTTCGCTTTAATGAAGATATAAGATATAATAAAAGTGCCATTTTTAATCAAAAAATAACATTTAGAGATATTTCCAATGGACAAATAAAAGCAGTCCCTGTTTCAGCAATTGCAAATCAGAGTAATAGTTCTGGGTTTAGCGCGATAAAACATAGAGATACAAAACGAGTGGTAACTGTGTATTCTCAGTTAGCTCCAGGTTATGTTGATGCTGGCGCTGTGGTAAATCAGATTAAAGAAGAAATGAAAAACTTTACTGAATTACCTAAAGGAATTAACATCGATTATACAGGCCAAATTGAAGAACAAAATAAACAACAAACATTTTTAATTGGTGCATTTTTTAAAGGATTAGCCTTAATCTTTTTTATTCTAATTTTTCAATTTAACTCTGTTTCTAAACCAGGAATAATAATGATTGCTATCTTTTTGAGTTTTATTGGTGTTTTTGGTGGTATTGTAATTACAGGAAGTTCTTTTGTTATAATGATGACAATGATGGGAATTATATCTCTTGCAGGTATTGTTGTAAATAATGGAGTAGTATTGTTAGATTATACACAATTATTAATTGACCGTAAAAAAGAACAGCTAAACCTTCAAGAAAAATCTTACTTGCCAAATAAACATCTATTAGAAAGTATTGTTAAAGCAGGTAAAGCGCGTCTTAGACCTGTTTTACTTACTGCAATTACTACGATATTAGGATTAATTCCTTTAGCAATTGGACTTAATATTAACTTCTTTACACTTTTTAATGATTTTGATGCAAATATATATTTTGGAGGCGATAACGTAATTTTTTGGGGTCCTTTAGCATGGACTGTTATTTATGGTTTACTTATAGCAACATTTTTAACATTAATAGTTGTTCCTATTCTATTCTATTTAGTCACTAAATTTAAAATGTGGTTACAGAAAAACTTTGGAAAAACAGATGCTAACTCTACTTTAGAAATTCAAGAAATAAAATAGTAAATAATAAGTTTGTTAACTAAAAAAGGGTGATAATCTTATAGGTTGTTGCCCTTTTTGTATGTTTGTATATATGACAAAAAAAGTATTCACAGTCTCCGAAATTAAAAGAAAAATTGAACAATATTGTGTGTATCAAGACAGGTGTCATAAAGAAGTAGAAAATAAAATGAAGGATTATAATTTAATTCCTGAAGCTAAAGAAATGATTTTATTAAGCCTTATGCAAGATAATTTTCTTAATGAAGAACGTTTTGCAAAAAGCTTTGCAAGAGGCAAATTCAGAATAAAAAACTGGGGAAAGCAACGTATTGTGAGAGAGCTAAAATTCAAAGATATTTCTGCTTACAATATTAAAACTGCATTAAAAGAAATTGATGAAGATGAGTATTTATCTACAATACACAATATTGCCAAAAAAAGAAACAAAGCTATAAATGAAAGCAATATTTATAAGCGTAAAAAAAAGCTAATAGACTATCTAATGCGAAAAGGTTATGAAAACGATTTAATTTATGAAACCGTAAATAAAATAGTTACTTAAACTTGCTTAAAAAAATAGAGTCTTTTTCTTTTTTAATATCAATAACTTTTTGAATCTCTTCATTTGGTATTGATACCGATAAAACATAATGCTTAAGCATCCATTTTTCATCTTTTTTTTCCAAAACACCAGAACCTCTACAAACTCCCATCCAAGTATTTAAGAGTTCGTCAAACCATGCAAAATTGCCATCGTCATTTAAGTAAATATTTCTTTCTATAGCTTTAAAATCCCAAGCTTTTCCGTTATCAAAATAAGGTTTGCTAAAAGACTCAAACTCTGTCTTGCTCCAATTTTCTGAAGCATCAGTTCCAATGAATATAGAAAGACTATCCATTTTAGAAAAATAGTTATTATAATTTGCCTCTGTTGCTGCCAAATGCCAATTATCTAAAAGGGTATTAATTTGATTGTTTTCAGAAACGACATCAGTTTTTGCGAATTTTTCTGTATTTTCTTTGCAAGAAATTACTAGAAAAGAAATTAAAAAGAGTGAAAGTATTTTTCTCATTGTCTTCGCTTTTTCAAATTATTTGAACTTCGTTTAAGTTCCTCATTCGGTAAAGGGCGTTTTTTCATAGTTTTCTTTGAAGAACTATCAATTTTTGTTGAGTCTAATCCTATAAACGAAACATCTACATCAATAGCATCTTCAAAATCTTGTTTTCTTAAAACCGTATTTATTTTTAAATTGATTGATGAAAAAGCATCAATAATCTTATTTGTTTGTTTGTGAACTTCATCCGCTTTAATTGCAGGAATATTAGTCATATCGGCCAACCTTAATGATTCATTATACATAATATTAATTCTTGCATCTAAAGATGCCATTTTAAAATTATCTGGCTTAACACTATCTTTTAGTGCTTTCGATAAAACTTTTAATTCAAGGGCATTACTTAAAACCTCATTCGCTGATGCTTTTTTAAATCTATCTAGAAAAACAGTTAAACTTTTTAAAGATTTCCAAGACTCAGTATTTTCTTTATAATTAGAAATTACCGTCTCAAAAGAATTATGACTCTTAACTACACTCAATGAAGACTTATCTTCTTCATTAGAATTAGTTTTTTGAACTTGCTCTTTACATGCAACTATAAATAAGAACAAAAAGAAATAATTTTTCAAATTGATTTGATTTAGATTGGTAAAAATAACAAAATTTAAAAAAAGGATTCAGATTATATTTATTTCAAATTAATTATAAAATTTACATAATATTTATTAATAGTTCATAATATTAAGAAAAGTAAAAATAAGTACCTTTGTTTTTCTAATTTTTTCAATTTATTTCAATGGATGCAACTATTCTAGTTTTAGGCGCGTGTGGACAAATAGGATCTGAACTAACTCAAAAGCTTAGAGAAATTTATGGCAATACAAATGTAATAGCCTCAGATATAAAAGAAGGGCAAAAAGAATTAATGGAATCTGGCCCTTTCGAAATTTTAGATGCTACTTGCAAAAGCGGTATTTTAAATACGATTCAAAAATACAATATAGATCAAGTTTATTTATTAGCAGCGATGTTATCGGCAACAGCTGAACAGGCTCCTCAAAAAGCATGGGATTTAAATATGACTTCTTTATTAGCCGTTTTAGATTTAGCTAAAGATAAACATATAAAACAAGTTTACTGGCCAAGTTCTATTGCTGTTTTTGGCCCAACAACTCCTAAAGAAAAAACGCCTCAAAAAACAATAATGGAACCTTCTACTGTATACGGTATTAGTAAGGTTTCAGGTGAATTTTGGTGTAATTATTATCATGAAAAATTCGGGGTTGATGTAAGAAGTCTTAGATATCCTGGTATTATTTCTTGGAAAAATAAACCCGGAGGTGGAACCACAGATTATGCCGTTGATATCTATTTTAAAGCTCTAGAAAATAACCAATACGAGTGTTTTTTATCTGAAGATACTCGTTTGCCAATGATGTATATGGAAGATGCTGTTGATGCCACCATAAAACTTATGCAATCAAAACCAGAAGATGTAAAAATTAGAAGCAGTTATAATTTAGCTGCCATTAACTTTACACCAAGAGAAATTGCAGATGAAATAAAAACACATTTACCGGATTTTAAAATTACTTATAAACCAGATTTTAGACAAAAAATTGCAGATAGTTGGCCTTCTTCTATAGATGACTCTGAAGCTAGAAAAGACTGGAATTGGCAACACCAATTCAACTTAAAAACAATGACAAGTGATATGTTGAAAAACTTAAAAATTAATCAAAAAGTAAAACTGTAAACTTGTTTTACTTCTCGTTTAATGATTCAATGTATAGATAGAATTTTATGAAAGAAATTATAGAAAAAAGCTTACAATCTTCACATAGTTACCAAGAATATAAAGACTTAGTTAAAAAACTTTTAACTGAAGGTAAATCTACGGGCCTAAATCAATCAGAATCATTAACAAATTATAGTTTGTTGAATGATAAACGAATGAAGCGCTTAGACAAAACTATTAAAATAACAGAAGATTCTGCTAAAGCAATTAAGCTAATTTCAAATACTCAAAAATGGTTAGTGCTTACTGAAGGTTGGTGTGGTGATGCAGCACAGAATTTACCTATCATTCATAAAATGGCTGATGTTAATACTAATATTTCTCTGCATTTGGTTCTGCGTGATGAAAATTCAGAATTAATGAATTTATTTTTAACCAATAACGGAAAGTCTATTCCAAAACTAATTGCTTTAGATTCAGAGAATAATGTACTTTTTACTTGGGGACCAAGACCCAAAGTAGCCACAAAAATGGTAACAGACTATAAAGCTAAATTTGGAGTTTTAGATGCTCAATTTAAACAAGATTTACAAGTCTGGTACAATAAAGATAAAGGTATTAGTATACAAAATGACTTTATAAAATTGATTGAAAAATCTGTTTAAAAGAGGTTTTTTTTAATTAATAATCAGAATTTTCATCTATAAATTTGATGAATTTTACAGATAGCAATTTATGTATCTTTGTTTTTTAATGTAAAAACATGTTTGTAGCGTATAATAAAATTTCAGAAGATGCTAAAGTTTGGGTTTATCCATCAAGCAGAAAGTTCTATCCAAATGAAATTAAAGACCTTGAAATAAAGATCAAAACTTTTATTGATAATTGGAAAAAAGATGATGAAAACTTTACAGCATCCTATCAATTTTTATACAATCGTTTTATCGTCTTAGTTGCAGAAAGTGAGCCATCAATCATCTCGAATGAAGATATTGACAAATCTGTTTCTTTTATATTAAACCTTGAAAAAGAGTACGAAATTACTCTTTTAGACAAAATGAATGTTTGCTTTAAACAAGGCGAATATGTGCAATATAAAGACCTAAAAGATTTCAAAAAATTACTAAAAAACAAAGCTTTAACTCAAAAAACAGTAATTTTTGATAATCTTGTTTCAAATAACTACGATTTTAAACACTTTTGGGAAATCCCCATTGAAGATAGTTGGTATAATCGATTTTTGTAAAGAGATATGCTAAAAGTAAAGAGTGTCAGCTTTAGCTATTCTAAACACAATATAATTTTAGACGACTTTAATTTTACCCTAAAAAAAGGAGAGCATTTATGTGTGATGGGTGAAAGTGGTTCTGGAAAATCTACTTTGTTAAAAGCTATTTATGGTTTAGTAGATATAAACAAGGGTGAAATATTTTGGAACAACGATCAAATATTAGGGCCAAAATTTAATCTAGTTCCTGGATTTGAAAATTTTAAATACGTTGCTCAAGACTTCGATTTAATGCCTTATATTTCAGTAGCTGAAAACATTAAAAAATATTTATCTCGTTTTTATAAAAATGAAAGTGAAGCTAGAACTCAAGAGCTTCTTCAAATAATAGAAATGAAACCTTTCGAAAACACAAAAGTTAAAAACTTAAGTGGAGGGCAAAAACAACGAGTTGCTATTGCAAGGGCATTAGCTAAAAAACCAGAATTAATTTTATTAGACGAACCTTTTAGCCAGATAGATAATTTTAAAAAAAGTTCTTTAAGAAGGAATTTATTTCAGTATTTAAAAGATAATAACATTTCTTGTATTGTTGCTACTCATGATAAAGATGATGCACTTTCTTTTGCAGACAAGCTTATTGTTATAAAAAACAATACTATCATCACAAATGATAATCCTATAAACATCTATAAAAAACCCAAAGAAAATTATATAGCTGGTCTTTTTGGTGATTTTAATGAAATTACAATTGATAATAAAAAACTGCTCTTATATCCTCATCAAATTGAGTTGGTAAAGAGTTCAAATTACAAAGCAACTGTCTTAAATTCTTATTTTAAGGGTTTATATTGGTTAATCGAATGTGTTTTTAAAAAGGAAAAGATATATATTATTCACTCTTCACCTTTAGAAAAAAACAAAATCATCTGTTTTGAAATAAAAAAATCAGTCTAATTTTTAAATAAGAAGATTTATCTTGAAACAAAAATCTTTAAATGTCAAAGCAGCTAAAGAATAAAGTTATGCATTATAACTTTTTTTAAAAGAGTCTGGTGTAAAACCTGTATGTTTTCTAAAATACTTAAAGAAATTAGTAGGCTCTTTAAAACCAATATTATAAGCAACCTCTTTTATTGTTAAATCTGAATTCAATAAATCTCGTTTAGATTTTACAATAATAACATCGTCTATAAATAATTTGGCACTCTTATTTATTACATGTTTTGTTATTGCATTTAGTTTTTTAGTAGAAAAACCTAACTCACTTGAATAAAAACCGACTTTTTTTGAGTGTCTATAATTTAATTCTACAAGATTTTGAAACGCAATAAATTCCTTTAGATATTTACTTGAACGAACTTTTTTATGATCGCTAGATTTTATTCTATGAATTTTAGATAAAAGTATATGTAATAAACTTCTAATAATTTTTAGAGAATAATGATCTGATATCTTAGTGAACTCTTTTTCTAGATTTTTAATTAACACTAACACACTTACAAATTGTTTTTTTTCTAGTTGAATTTTAGGCGTTGCTAATAACTCATTAAACATTTGTAATGTATTAGAAATTTCTGGACCGCTCAAATACCTATTTAAAAACTCTTCTTTAAAAAAAACTATATGTCCTTTTACCTTTTCGTCTAAATGAAATTTGTGAGGCTGATCTTTTCTAATAGCGAGAAGTGTTCCTTTAGATAAACTAAAGTCTTTTTGGTCGATTGTGTGAATTCCTAGACCATCGGTAATCAACATAATTGTGTAAAAATCTGATTTGTGATTTTTACATAACCTTTTTTGGTTTGAATTTTGAAGAAAGTCTTGAATTTTTAAAATTTTAAAATTTGAGACTTGAAAGTCGGTGTTATAATCTAAGAATAATGGTAATATTTGCTTCATCTTTGGGGGATTTAAGCGGATTTAACTTACAATTTATTCCAAATATAACAATTTTATTTTTATTTTGTTAAAATAAATATCATCATTTTTTTGTTTTCCAAGCAACAATTTTCCTATTGGTGAATATGGCGAAACTGCATAATATTTTTCTGTAGGTGTAATTAACTCTCCTGCAGGAATAGAAATAAAGTAATTTACGTTATTTGTGTAAACAATACTTCCTAAATGAACTTTAGTTGATGTATTAGCAATATCAATTTTAGACAATGTTTCTTTCATTTTTTGAACACTCGAAAGCTGTTTTCCTGCCTTCTCGATTTCTAATTGTAACATTGCTCTTCCTGTTTCATGCTTATCTCCTGCAGAACTTTTTGTTTCAGATTGAAGTGATTGTTGATTCGATGAAATGGTATCATTGATAGTTTTCAACTTATTTTCAATAAAATTTTCACACTCTTTTACTAGCGCTTCTTTTAAATTCATAATAAACTTGAAATTGCAAAACTACCAAATTTTCCGTGATGAGATGTAGAAATCGAAAAAGGTAATTTTCTATTGTTCTCTTTTAAAAAAGGAATTCCAATTGCATCTTTATAAACTTTTACAGTATCTGAAAATTGGTCTAACAAATTAAATTTCACTTCTTTTGATTCATTTTTACCTTCTAAAAAAAACGATTTGCTTTTAAAACTTAAGTGTTTTCTCTCTGTCGCAACGGAATGAATATATTGTTTTGTAATATCAATTTTGATAAAATACTTTTTATCTGCAATGTTTACAAAACCTTGGTCTGATGAAATTGTTGTGCATTGAAACTTTTTAGGTGCAAAAAATCTTTTTTTATGCTCCTTTAAATAGCATTTATAAGCAGCTTCTTTCATAGACCAAAATACCCAAACCTTTAAAAAGGGGCTTTCTGAGTTTAAAATTTCTTGTTGTTCCTTTTTGCTGTATTGTTTGTCTAAAAAACCTGGTCTTTGCCAATTACTCTGTTTTTTTGCTAATTGTAGATCTACAATGTCATTGCCTATCATTTTAGGGCTAATTTTGCTTCTATTATTTCCATAGCCATTTTAACAGACAACATTTTTTCCATAGAATCGTTATCAATTTCAATATCGAATTCATCCTCAACATCTAAAATAACATCAACCAAATTTGCTGAGTTTATTTTTAAATCGTTTATAAAATCTGTTTCTTCAGTTAAATTTTTAAACGCCTCTTCATCTTGAATGTATGGCTTTACAATAATTTTTAGCTTAGTGATTAGTTCTTCTCTCTTCATTTTAAATTGAATATTTTTTAAAGATAACACAAGCATTTACATCACCAAAACCAAAACTTGCTTTTGCAACAATATTAATTTGTTTTTGTATTTGTTTTCTAGGGATTTTTTTATCGCTAATTAACTTAGAAATTTCCGGATGAATATCTTCACAATTAATATTAGGGAATATAAATTGATGTTTAATTTGCAAAATAGATGCTACAGATTCTATCGCTCCAGATGCAGCCAAACAATGACCTACATGCGATTTTAAAGAATTTATGAAAGGAAAATTATCTCCTTCTCTTTTTAATGCTTTTGTCCAATTTTCTATTTCTAAAGGATCTTTAGTCGTAGCTGTCAAATGTCCGTTAATTACATCAATTTCATCACTATTAATTGATGCGTCTAATAAAGCATCTTTTATACATTTCTGAACAGCTTCTGCGTTCGGGGCTGTTAAAGAACCTCCATTTCTTTGTCCTCCAGAATTTAAATTTCCTCCTAAAACCTCAGCATAAATCGTTGCTTTTCTTTCTAATGCACTTTCTAAAGATTCTAATAGAATTGCTCCTCCTCCACTTCCAGGAACAAATCCAGAAGCAGTTTCGCTCATAGGTCTTGAGCCTTTTTCTGGAGTATTATTGTGTTTGTAACTCATTACTCGCATTGCATCAAAACCTGCCCAAGAATATAAACTACTATCACTTGAACTACCTACTAACATTCTTTTTGCTTTGCCTGTTTTAATTCTTTCGTAACCCAAAAGCAAAGCTTCTGTTCCTGTTGTACATGCAGAAGAATTAGTTGTAATTTGATTACCAACACCTAAAATACCTCCTAAATAAGCAGAAATACCACTTGCCATTGTTTGTACAACAGAAGTACTACCTAAGCGCTTTACTTTATTATCATCTATTTTATAGATTGATTCTCTAAATTTTTCAATTCCTGAAGTACCTGTTCCGAAGATAATACCTGAATCATAATCTAATTTTGAGTTTTCATCCACAGAAAAACCAGCATCTTTCCAAGCATCAATACCAGCAATGCAACCATATAAAATTGATGTACTATTAAAACCTCTTAATTGCAATGGTGTTAAATATTCTAGTTTTTTATCCTCTGAAATTTTTGGAATGCCACCTATACAACAAGAAAATCCTTTGTCTTTTAATTCTTGATGAAAAGAAATACCCGATTTTCCTTGTTGAATTGAATTCGTAAAATCTTCTAAAGTAACTCCATTTGGAGCTACAACACCTAAACCGGTTATTACAACTCTATTCATTGTTTTTTGATATTATCATTCCTGAAATTTCACCTCTACAAACCAATTCGTCTTTTTGATTAAACATTTTTACAAAACATTTTAATTTACTAAATCTAAAATATTTTTTTTCTGAAACTACCGTTACTTTTTCGTTAGGTAGCACTGGTAAAAAGAAATCTACTTGATGAGATGTTAAAGCTATTTGGGGTTTTAAGGATGATGAAATTGTGTCTTTCAATAAATAAATTCCCAAACAAACAAGACCAATTTGAGCCATAGTTTCAGTTAAAATAACTCCTGGAGTAATTGGTTTGTTTTTAAAATGCCCTTTATAAAAATAAGCATCTGGTTTATAAGTATAGTTGCCTATTATTTCATTTTCTGAAATTGATGTAATTTCATCTACAAACAAAAATGGTTTTTGATAAGGTAAAAGTGATATGATTTCCTTTGTATTCATCAGCTTAAACTTTCTCCTCCATCAACTTTTAAAATAGTTCCGTTTATCCAAGAGGCTTCGTCTTTACACAATAAATAAACTGCATTTGCAACATCTTCTGGAGTTGTTAATCTTTTAAAAGGATTTCTTTGTAGTGTATGTTTTTTTATTTCATCGCTATTAGGAATTCTATTTAAAGACTGTGTATTGGTAACGCCAGCTTGAATACAGTTTGACTTTACACCAAATTTTGCAAATTCTAATGCAATGTTTCTAGAAATAGCTTCTAAAGTTACTTTTGCAGCAGAAACAGCAGCATAATTTTGCCAAGGTTTTGAATTTCCTTCACTTGTAAAACTAATTATTCTTGCATCATTTGAAAATAATTTTGCCTCGAATAAATCTTTAAACCAATCGTATAAAGAAATTGCCATCGCGTTTAATGTAATTTGAAAATCATCATTCTTTAATGTTTGCGATTCCTCTGAAATCATTGGCTTTAAATTTCCTTTTGCAATAGAATGCACCAATACTTTTATTTTATTTGGATGTATAATTTTTTCTGAAATTGAACCAATAGTTTGTTTTCTTTTTTCAGGGTTTACAGCATCAATATTAAAATTCAATAAAACTACATTTTCATTTTTAATCTCTTTAAAATCATTTTCGATTTCTGCAATCTGTGCTCTTGAATTTCTATGAATAATACAGATATTTAAACCATGTTTTGCTAACTTTTTTGCTGTAGCCAAACCTAAACCTGAGGAACCTCCTAAAATAACAGCCCATTCATTTTTATTTTCAAATTCTCTTACCATTCTAATAAAATTCTTTGAGCGGAAAAACCTGGTCCGAAACTTAACATAATTCCCTTTTCTCCTTTTTGTGGATTTCTATCCATAAAACGTTCTAAGACATACAAAACTGTTGCGCTAGACATGTTGCCATACAAACGTAAAACTTCTTTAGTATCGTTTATGTTTTTACCTAATTTACCAAATAATTCTTCAACTGTTTGCACTATTTTTTTTCCTCCTGGATGAAAAATTAAGTGGTCTATATCTTCTATATTTAGATTATTTTGTTGTAAAAAAGGATGAATAATATCTGGAAAATGGTCTGATATTTTTTGAGGAACTTCCTTGTCTAAAATCATTTGTAAGCCTGTATTTACCAAATGAAAACCCATCATATGTGTGGCATTGTAAAAATGATACATTGCTTCATCTACAATTGTTGG
>JBELHK010000008.1:24783-32566 GCA_042091415.1 Polaribacter sp.
GAATTAATCAAATAGGCATCTACAGAAGGAATCATAATTCCTGTACAACTTACTGTAATAATATAGTCTAAATCTGTTGGCTTTAAATTAGCTTTTTCTAAGGATTTTATTAAAGATTGTTCTGCTAGTTTTGTAACCTCTCTTTTGTAAATATTATTTTTTTCTTCAAAAGAAGTCGCTGTAAAAACTTCTTCAGGATCCATTATAGAATAACGCTTATCTACACCTGCACCCTCGAAAAGTTTAATAACTTTTCTTTGAAAACGAGCGTCTTGTTCTTGCATCCATAATTTAACAAATGGGATAATTTCTTTTGTCTCTCTATAATATTTCGGTAGTTGTTTGGCTACTGATGTAATTTTTACTGCCATTTATTTTTTAATTATCCATAAAAAACGGAATGCCCATTTCCATGATATTTCTGATTTCTTATTCAATTTTTTCGAAATTTTCTCTAAATCAACTCTTTTAAATCCTCTTAAAACAGAGGTTAATCCATCTTCAATAATCATCTTATTCGTTATAAAAATAGATAATAATAAGAATAAATAATAGGCTAATTTATGTCTGTGTAAATCGTTTACAACAATTCCTAATTTTGTCTGTTTAATACTTTCTTTTAAAAATGAAGTAAGTTGTTCTTCTTTAAAATGATGCAAAAACAAGGTAGCAACAATAACATCTACTTTTCTTTTTTTAAACTCTTCAGAAAAAATATCTTCTGTTTTAAAGCTTAACTCTTCGTAATTATTTGATAATTGATTTGCATATTCTATGGCTGTTGGGTTTGCATCTATACCAATCAATTTAAATTTGTAATTATTTCTTCTTCCAAATTTTGCGATATCTCTCAAAATATCTCCATGACCGCAACCAATATCTATAATTGTTATTTCTTGGTCTTTTGAATGATTTTTAAGTATTGATTTTAATCCTTTTAAGGTTACTTTATTACCACCTAACCAACGGTTTATATTTTCTAATTTATCTAATGTGTCTCGTAGCAAATCTCCACCAATAGAAAAATCATCCATAATTTCTTCTTTGTCTGTTCTATGTTTTGTGCTTACAAAAAAGTCCATTATACTTTTATTGGTTTTCCGTGGGTTTGTTTAATAATTATCGGTAATAAAAAAGGAAGTTTTTGAATTACATTTAATAGCAAATTGGCAATCCAATCTCTTCTAAATAAAGCTGCAATAAAATGACCTGCTTTTAACCTCCATTTAAATTCTTTATTCCATTTTGTAATATAGCTTTTTTCTAGTTGATTTCTACTGATTTTTCCTTCTAAAAAAGAAATGATTAAAGGAGAAGCTATCTGTGAAGATTGTATTGCCATACTCATACCATTTCCACAAAGAGGGTGAATCATTCCTGCTGCATCTCCGCAAAAAATTATATGATTATTTACTAGTTCTTTAGTTTCAAAAGAAATTTGACTAATAGAAAGTGGCTTAGCCCAAATTGAGGTTGATTTATTAAATATTTCTTTTAAATATTTGTTTTTGTAAACAACATTATTTTGAAAATGTTCTATACTCTTATATTTTTTAAAGGATGAAAAACTAGTAATGTAACACAAATTTATTGCATCGTTTTCAACCTTAGAAACACCACAATATCCTCCTTTAAAATTATGTAAAGCAACTAGTTCTTGAGGAAAATCTCCCTTTACATGAATTTTAACTCCTAAATAAGGAGATTTCTTTTGAATAAATTTTCTATTTAAATGAACATCTAACAAAGATCTTTTTCCAAAAGAACCAATGACAATTTTAGACGAAAAGTCTTTATTTTTCTTAGTTTTAATGGTAAAAATATCATCTTTATAATTTGCATTAACAACTGTATCTTGTAGAATTGATACTCCATTAGAAATTGCTTTTTTTGAAAGCTGATAATCTAAATTATATCTTGAAATTCCGAAACCACCTAAAGGTAATTTTGCGGAAACAAGTTTATTATTGGTTGTTGATAATTGAAAATTATCAATTTTTACTGCACCAAAATCAAACG
The DNA here is from genome assembly GCA_042091415.1 of Polaribacter sp. GTDB lineage: Bacteria > Bacteroidota > Bacteroidia > Flavobacteriales > Flavobacteriaceae > Polaribacter. The sequence goes on from JBELHK010000008.1 coordinate 26,803, forward strand.
GATTAAAACCCAAAAAGTTTAAATAAGGAAGTACTTCATTAGAAATATATTCGCCACAAACTTTATGCTTAGGGTAACTGTTTTTTTCAACTAATAATACTTTCTTTTTGTGAATTGAAAGATAAATTGCATTACACAAGCCCGCTAAACCTCCTCCAATTATAATTACATCATATTTCGAGATTTGAGGTTTCAAATTTTAATTAATTTATTAATTCTGCTAATTCTTTGCCAACTAAACTACCAATTGCAACTCCCATACCTCCTAAACGAATTCCACAAAAAACATTATTTGATTTTTGTTTTACAATCGCTTTTTTCTGATTACCAACACCCATAATTCCACTCCATCTGTGTTCAATTTCAAAGGTTTGATTTGGTAAAATTACATCAGATAAAATTCTCTCTAACTCATTTTGTATAATTTCAGTTTGACCAAACTGAGTTGTTTCTTCTGTTTTAAAGTCTAAATTTCTACCACCACCAAAAAGAATTCTGTTGTTTATATTTCTAAAATAATAATACCCTTTGTCTAAGTGAAAAGTTCCTTTAATTTTAAGATTTTCTATAGGTTTAGTAATCAAAACTTGGGCTCTTGCTGGTTTAACTTTTTCATCAATAATATCTCTTGAAAAACCATTTGTAGCAATTAGTAATTTTTTAGTATAAAAATCTGATCTATTGGTTTTTAAAAAAACTTTATCATTATTTTCTTGATAGCTTTTTAAGCTAATATTATTAATAATTTTAACTCCTAAACGATTCACTTTTAATAATAATTGAGCCGCCATTTTACCAGTATCTATTTGCCCTTCAAAATTATTTGTAATATATTTTGGATGTATCTTTTCGAAGTTATAAATATTAGTTTTTTCTGTGAAAACGTCTGATTTAAAAATTGGTTTTAATAAATTATTTACCTCGGCTTTTTTAGCAATACATTGCTCATAAAAAAGTTCGGTTTCACATAATTCAAATCCTTTATTTTCTTGAAAATCGATAGCTTTATCTCCTAAATTTTTTCTTAATAACTGCAGACCTTCCCAACGTTTTTGAACAATATCAAAAACTTCATCTTCTGTGTGAGAATTTAAATCATCTAATATTTCAGATAAGCTACCAAAACATGCAAAACCTGCGTTTTTTGTTGAAGCTCCTTGAGGTAACATTCCCTTTTCTAAAATTATAATTTTCGCTTTAGGATACTTTTCTTTTAAAGTAATTGCACAATTTAGACCTACAATACCACTACCAACAATTGTAAAATCTATATTAGAAAACCATTCTTTTAACTCCCAATAACTATAATTCATCTGCACAGTTTTTCAAAACAAATACTATTTTCTATTCAAATATATTTAAACTAGTTTTAAAAACACTGCTACTCACTTTTAAATAAGAGTCTAAATCTGTTCTAACAATGATTATTTTAAAAATCGAACTTTAATTGTACCCAAATAGGCTCTTTCTTTATTGTATTTAAGTTCCCAAAAGAAATACCTAACAAACGAACTGAATTTTTTAACTTTTCTTGAAATAAAAGTTCTTTTACAATTGGAAAAAATTCTTTCTTTTTACTCATAAAATGATCTACTGTTTTACTTCTAGTTTGTTGAGTAAAGTCTGAATATTTAATTTTTAATGTTATTGTTTTTCCTTTATTTTTCGTTTTTTCCATTCTTCTTTCTATTTCATCAGCAATATCATTTAACTTATCAATCATAAAAATTTCTGACGAAATATTTTCTGTAAATGTTCTTTCTGCACCAACAGATTTTCGAATTCTATTAGGTTTAACAGGACTATTATGAATACCTCTTACAATATTAAAATAATGAGCTCCTGATTTTCCAAACAAAGAAATCAATTCTTCTAAAGTCTTTTTTTTGAGATCGTTTCCTACAAAAATTCCTAAGTTATACATTTTTGCAGCAGTCACTTTTCCAACACCGTAAAATTTATTTATCGGTAATTCTTCTAAAAATTGAATAACTTCTTCTGGATGAACTGTTTTTTGTCCATTTGGTTTGTTGATATCTGAAGCTACTTTTGCAATAAATTTATTGATTGAAATTCCTGCAGAAGCTCTTAGGCCGGTTTTTTCAAAAATACGTTGTCTGATTTCTCTTGCAATATCATTTGCAGAAGGATTTCCTTTTTTGTTCTCAGTAACATCTAAATAGGCTTCATCTAAAGAAAGTGGTTCTACTAAATCTGTATATTCGAAAAAAACCTCTCTTATTTTTAGAGACAATTCTTTATAGCGAGTAAAATCAGATTTTACAAAAATAATATGAGGACATTTTTGTTTGGCCAAAACGTTACTCATGGCAGATTTTACTCCAAACTTTCTTGCTTCATAACTTGCAGCTGCAACAACACCTCTATCTCCTCCTCCTCCAACAGCAATGGGTTTTCCTCTTAACTCAGGATTATCCAATTGTGCTACAGAAGCATAATACGCATCCATATCAACATGAATAATTTTACGAAAAGGAGGTTTTAATGTCATTTATTCAGAAAATCTATAGATAATTTTAATACTTTATCTAATTGATCAGATAATTTTTCTTCTTTCCAAGGATGAGATGTGTTAAATACATGGTTAGCATTTTCTATAATTTTACAATCCGCAGAATAATTCCATTTTTTTAGATTTTCAGCTTCATCAATTAAAACTGAAGTATCATTATTTCCATGGATAATTAACTGTGGTATTTTCAAATTTTTTGTAGCCTTTTCAATATTTAATCTCTCTTTATTCTGAATGTAGTTTTCATAAAACTGGTAATAATGAGGCATTTTTTGCTTAGTTCTCCCATTTACAACATATTTTACACCTTCTTTTTTCCATTCTTCTAAATCTCCTATTGTTGAAGTTCTATTACCAAAATCAGAAACAGAAGCCAAAGTAATTACGTTTTTGATCAGGTGATTTTCATTCGATTTTAACAATACAATTCCTCCTCCTCTACTATGACCTAATAATGAAATATTATTTTTATTGATTTCATTTTTATATACTTCAGAGTTATAAATCCAATCTATAATTGTCTCAAGATCATCTAATTCTTTAGTGTAATTATTATTTCCAAAAGCATCTAGGTCTGGAAAATCTATTGGTTGATTAATTGTGCCTCCATTGTGAGAAAAATTAAATTTTACGAAGAAAAAACCGGCTTTTGCAAAAGTATTTGCCATTAAATTCCATGCTCCCCAATCTTTAAATCCTTTGTATCCGTGACAAAAAATTAAAACTTTTTTAGGTTGATAATTTTCTAAATAAAAAATATCTGTTAAAATCGGTTTTTTATGTTTTCCTTTTACAATTTGATTTTTAATAACCTTCATTATATAAAAATAAAAAAACGCATCCAATAATTGGATGCGCTTCTATAATTTAAATTTATTTTGAATTATTAAATAATTCCTTGTGCTAACATCGCGTCTGCAACTTTTACAAAACCAGCAATATTGGCTCCTTTTACATAATCAACTGAACCGTCTTCACTTTTTCCATATTGTACACAAGAATCGTGAATATCTTCCATGATATCTTTTAGTTTTTCATCAACTTCTTTACGAGTCCAACTTAAACGTAATGAATTCTGACTCATTTCTAAACCAGAAGTTGCTACTCCACCAGCATTACTTGCTTTACCTGGTGCAAATAAAATTCCTGCTTTTTGGAAAGTATGCATTGCGTCTGGAGTTGATGGCATATTCGCTCCTTCAGAAACACACATACAACCATTTTCAATTAACATTGTAGCTTCATCACCATTTAATTCATTTTGAGTTGCACATGGTAAAGCAATATCACATTTAACAGACCAAGGTCTTTCTCCTTTAAAATATTTTGCATTTGGATATTTTTCTACATACTCGCTTATTCTTCCTCTTCTGTTATTCTTAAGATCCATAACAAAAGCTAATTTTTCAGTATCAATTCCGTCTTCATCATATATATAACCTGCTGAATCTGATAAAGTAACTACTTTAGCACCAAGTTCTAAAGATTTTTCTGCAGCAAACTGTGCAACATTTCCAGATCCTGAAATAACCACAATTTTATCTTTAAAAGAATCTTGTTTAGTTTTAAGCATATTGTCTGCAAAATATACTGTACCGTAACCTGTTGCTTCTGGCCTGATTAAAGAACCTCCCCAAGAAGCTCCTTTACCTGTTAAAACTCCAGTAAATGTGTTATTTAATTTTTTGTACATACCGAACATAAAACCAATTTCTCTTGCACCAACACCAATATCACCTGCAGGAACATCAGTATTATGACCTATATGTCTAAATAATTCAGACATAAAAGCATGACAAAAACGCATAATTTCATTATCTGATTTTCCTTTAGGGTCAAAGTCAGAACCTCCTTTACCACCTCCCATAGGAAGAGTCGTTAATGAATTTTTAAATACTTGTTCGAATGCTAAGAACTTTAAAATACTTGCATTTACCGTTGGATGAAAACGTAACCCTCCTTTATATGGACCAATAGCAGAATTCATCTGAACTCTATACCCTCTATTAACTTGAATCTCTCCATTATCATCAACCCAAGAAACACGAAAAGAAATTAATCTTTCTGGTTCTACCATTCTTAAAAGAATGTTTTTGCCATGATAGATGTCATTTTTTATAATGTAAGGGATTACAGTTTCTGCAACTTCTTGTACAGCCTGTAAAAATTCTGGTTCATGTCCATTTCTTCGTTTTACCAAGTCCATGAACCCATCAATTTTTGATTTGATATTTTCCTCCATAATTTTTTATGATATTAATAAAATTTTAACCGCGTAAATATAGTTAATTTTAAATTTGATAATACAAGAAAATATATTTTAATATTATTAAAAGTATTGATTTCAATCGATTTCGCTAGCAATTGACTATTTATTTAAATTTACAAATTAAAACTCTTTAAAAAAGTTTAAATTTGTGGTCTAATTAATAGAATATTAATGTTAGATAAAGTAAAAGAATTGATTGGAGAAGTTGAGGCATTTAAAGCTACAACTAAAGATGAAGTGGAAACCTTTAGAATTAAATATCTCGGTAGTAAAGGATTATTAAAAGGATTATTTGCAGAGTTTAAAAATGTTGATGTAGCGTTACGTAAAGATTTCGGACAAGCATTAAATAACTTGAAGAAATCGGCAGAAAGTAAAGTTGCAGAATTAAATGATGCTTTAGAAACTACTTCAGAAAAAAAAGGTGTTTATGGAGATTTAACAAGACCTGGTGAAATTATTGAGTTAGGCTCAAGACATCCTATTTCTTTGGTAAAAAATCAAATTATTGAAGTTTTTAACAGAATTGGGTTTACAATTTCTGAAGGACCTGAAATAGAAGATGATTGGCATAACTTTACTGCTTTAAATCTGCCAGAATATCATCCTGCAAGAGACATGCAAGATACCTTCTTTATTGAGCAAAATCCTGATATTCTTCTTAGAACACATACCTCTTCTGTACAAGTTCGTTATATGGAAGAAAACGAACCTCCGATTCGTACGATTTCTCCTGGAAGAGTATTTCGAAATGAAGATATTTCTGCTAGAGCTCACTGTATATTTCATCAAGTAGAAGGATTATACATAGATACTGATGTTTCTTTTGCTGATTTAAAACAAACATTGTTGTACTTTACTAAAGAAATGTTTGGGAAGTCTAAAATTCGATTAAGACCTTCTTACTTTCCTTTTACAGAACCAAGTGCTGAAGTTGATATTTATTGGGGATTAGAAACAGA
>JBELHK010000008.1:32666-38030 GCA_042091415.1 Polaribacter sp.
TTCCTTTTACAGAACCAAGTGCTGAAGTTGATATTTATTGGGGATTAGAAACAGAGACCGATTATAGAATTACAAAAGGTACTGGTTGGTTAGAAATTATGGGTTGTGGAATGGTGGATCCTAATGTTTTAAAAAATTGTAATATCGATCCAAACAAATATTCTGGATATGCTTTTGGAATGGGTATTGAGCGTATTGCAATGTTGTTATATCAAATACCAGATATTCGAATGTTTTATGAAAACGATAAACGTTTTTTAGAGCAATTTAAATCTGTTCTTTAATCTTTTACTATTGTGAAAAAAGACATTCAAATACCAGAAGTTCTAAATGTAGAAGTTGCTGTGGTTTATGAATACAATGATATTTATAAAACAGATGATTGGAACGTTTATATCATCAACAAAAAAACTACAGACTTAGAAATGGTTGTTATTGTTTCTCAAGGTTTTTCAGAAACTAAAACAACTTCTTTATTAAGAAAAAAGCTAGAAAAATTACCCGCAAATTCTTTTGCTAAAATTGAACTAATTCAACCAGAATTATTCAAATTAAACAATCGTTTTCAAGTTACTTTTTTTGAAGGTAATACACTTTACGATAAAACATATACCTTTAAAGCAAATACTATTAAAGAAGGCGCACTACGTATGATTCCTGAATTAGAAAAACGTGGAATTTTAGCGAATTAATTTATACTAAAAAACCAATAATCAAATACAAAATTGTAGTTATTATTCCCCCAAATAACGCATAAGGTAATTGGGTTTTTACGTGATCTATATGGTCACTAGCAGAAGCCATAGAAGATATAATTGAAGTATCTGAAATTGGTGAACAGTGATCTCCAAAAATACCTCCTCCTAAAGTAGCTGCAACTACAATAGTAAGATCTGCGTTATGAATATTTGCCATCGGAACTGAAATAGCCAGCATTATTGCAAATGTTCCCCAAGAAGTTCCTGTAGAAAAAGCAATAAAAGAACTAACGATGAAAACTACAGCTGGTAATAATTCTGGAGACAACCAACTTTCTGTGATATTTGCAACATAATTTCCTGTATCTAAAACCTTACAAGCATCACCAATTGCAAAAGCTAATAACATTAACAAAGCTAAAGGCATCAATTCACTAATCCCTTTTAAGGTTAAATCAACAGCTTCTTTAGGTTTTAAAAAACCTTGGATAAAATACATTATTAAAGCTACTAAAATAGCAGTAATTACAGCATATAATACAGATGAAGAACCTGAACCTTCTCCAATAGCTTGTGAAGCGTGATTTAAAAATGACGTTGATTCTTTTACTGATTTCCAACCTGTAAACATCAAGTTGAGAGGCATCATAAAAACCATTACCAACAAAGGAACAATCATATTGTAAGCTCTTGCGGGAATTCCTTCTTTTGGCGGATATGCAGTAACCTCTTCTGAAACCATCGGTTTTGAATCTTTGTTCATTAATTCCCCTGTTTCCTTAGTTCTTAATTCTGCTTTTTTCATCAATCCAAAATCTTTTTTCGAAATGATTATTGTAATTAAAATACCGATGGCTAACAGTGGATAAAAATTATACTTGATAGACGAAATCATTACTGCAAAAGGCTTTTCTATGCCCTGTGTTAATAACAAGCCCATAATAAAAGCTCCCCAAGCATTAAAAGGAATTAAAATAGAGGAAGGCGCTGAACTTGAATCTGCTATGTAAGCTAACTTTTCTCTAGGTATTTTTAATTTATCAAAAATAGGTCTGTATAAAGTACCCACAGTTAGAGAACTTATGCTAGTTTCTACAAATAATAATAAACCTGTTAAAGTTGCAAATAACTGAACCATTATTCGACTGTAACCCGTATTCTTTTCTTCGTACTTTAATAGCTTTTTATTTAAAAGATTTATAAAACCTTCAACTCCTTTTGAATATTGAATTAAAAGTAATAAAGAACCTACTAAAGCACTAAAAATTATTGTTCTTGTATTTCCTTTCGATTGAAAAACATCAACCATAGCCTCAATCATAGATAAAGTGCCTTCTAATGGATTCCAATGATTAATAATTAACCAAGAAAACCAAATACCAAATAATAAAGCAATATAAACTTGTTTTGTTCTTAAAGCGAGTATAATAGCTACTATTGGAGGTAGCACAGATAAAAAACCGTATTCCATAAAAGAAAAATAATTTCGGCTAAAGGTAATCGATTATAAGAAAAAATATATGTTTACCGTGAAAAAATACATGTTTGCCTAATTTTTTTTCTAAATTTAGTTATCATCTGTTTTTTTGATTTAAATAACAATAAATTTGATTATCATGAAATTTAGAAATGTAATATTTATTTTAATTTGTTTTTTTATAATGTCTTCTTGCGTTGTAAAATCATTAAATCCTTTTTACACAAAAAAATCGGTTTCTTTTGATGAACGCTTTTTAGGAAATTGGAAAGATGGAAAAAATGGAAACTGGAAAATCATCGCATTTAAAGATGAGATTACTAAGGAAAATCCTGTAAAAAAAATGAAGGAAGATGATTTAAAGTTTTATGAAATATATAAAGAGAGTTTTTATATACTCAGAGAATATAAGAATAAGGAAACCGTATATTTAGCAACACCATTTAAAGTAAAAGGAGAAACTTTTTTAGATTTTTATCCTTTAGATTTTCAAGAAGAAATAGATAATTTACTCGAAAGTCATATGGTTTATACACATAGTTTGGTTAAATATGATATTAAAAAAAATGGCGATATAGAAATAAAGTGGTTAGATGAAGATAAAATAGAAAACCTATTTAAACAAAATAAAATAAAGATTGAACACGAAAAAGTAGGCGCTGTAAAAGACAAATTTTTACTAACTGCATCCTCAGAAAATTTAGAAAAGTTTGTTGAAAAATACATTAGCTCTTCAGATGAAGAAAAATGGAAAACATCAACAAAATATACCTTAACTAAAGTTAATGAACTTAAATAATATTCTTTTACAAAGAAAAACAACTCATAATATTATTGTTTTTAATATAATATTATGGGTTTGCTCTTTTATTATTTTACTCTTTATATTCTCTGGTAAATCCTCTCCTTTAAAAGTAGATTATATTTACACATCTTATTTTGTATTAACTCTAATTATACCTGTTTTAATTAATCTTTATTTGTTAATACCAAAGTATCTAAAAAGAGAAAAGTATCTAATTTTTTCTCTTTTATTTCTGATAAACCTTATTGTTTTTGCTGAAATAAATCGATTATTTTTTGACTTTATTGTAAGTGTTTTTTTAGATGAATATTACTTTATTTCGTACAACAATAAAATAGAAGTGTATTTCATTTTTTTTATTTTCTTTTTACTCTCAAGCTTGATAAAACTTGGTGAAGATTGGGTATCATTCAATAAACAAGAGAACGAAGCATTAAAAATTCAAAATCAGGAAATTGAAAATCAACTGTATTATTTAAAAGGGCAAATTAATCCTCATTTTTTATTCAATTCTTTGAATGTTTTATATTCATTAGCTATTGATAAAAAAGAGGAAATAACAGACGCTATTTTACAATTATCGAATATTTTAAGATATATTATTTATGATATAGAGGTTGAAAAAGTGAATCTAGAAAAAGAAATATCTCTAATTAAAAATTATATTGATTTTGAAAAAAATAGACATATTGAAAACTCAAAAGTAAATTTTGAGTTTAACATTTCAGGAACTCACGAAATTTATCCGATGCTATTATTACCAATTGTAGAAAATAGTTTTAAACACGGATTAAAAAGTGGAGTTGAAAATCCTTTTGTAACTATAAAACTTACAGAAGAAAAAGGTTATTTTTTCTTTGAAATTTCAAATAATTTTAAAAAAAGAGACGAAGAAATTTATAGTGGTGTTGGTTTAAAAAATATTGAAAAAAACTTGGGATTAATTTATCCAAAAAAGCATACATTTATTAAAGAAATAAAGGAGAATATATTTATTGTAAATTTAAAAATTGACTTAAACTTATGACAGTAAGTTGCATAATAATTGATGATGAACCTTCTTCTCAAAATGTTCTTAAATCGTTTGTAAATAGAGTAGATTATTTAGAGTTAAAAAAAGTATGTAACAATGCTTTAGAAGCTTTAGATTATTTAAAATCAAATACTGTTGATTTACTTTTTTTAGATATAAATATGCCTGAACTTTCAGGGATTTCTTTTTACAAATCTTTACAAAATCCTCCTAAAGTAATTTTTACAACAGCCTACTCAGAATATGCACTAGAAGGTTTTGAAGTAGAAGCTACAGATTATTTATTAAAACCTTTTTCTTTTGAACGCTTTTTAAAAGCCCTCGAAAAAGTAAAAAAATTTATAACTGAAAATAAGAAAACCATTATTGTAAAATCTGATAAAAAACTACATCAAGTAAATATTGAAGATATCTTATTTATTGAAGGTTTAGGTGATTATATTAAAGTTTATTTACAAGATTCTTTTTTGGTTACGTACAAAACTTTAAAAAAAATTAGTGAAGAACTGCCTAAGTCACACTTTATTCAAATTCATAAATCTTTTGTGATAGATAAAAATAAAGTTGATTATATTGAAGGTAATTTAATATCAATTCAAAACCATAAAATCCCTTTAGGACAAAAGTTTAAAAAAATGTTCTTAGAAAAATTTAATTCGAAATAATGTCAAAATTTTATACTAAAATTACATCAAGGCTTCAAAAATTTATTGAACTGCAAAAGATTTTTTTTGTAGCAACAGCGCCTAACTCTGGAAGAATAAATTTATCTCCAAAAGGAATGGACTCTTTTAAAGTGATGAATGAAAATCGAGTTTTATGGCTAAATGTTACAGGAAGTGGAAACGAAACTGCTGCACATTTGTTAGCTAATAAACGCATAACGATTATGTTTTGTTCTTTTGAAAAAGCCCCAAACATTTTGCGTTTATACGGTAAAGGAAAAGAAATCAAAGAAGGTGATGAAAATTGGGATGCATTAATACAATTATTTCCTGAAACTCCAGGAACACGTCAAATCTTTGATATTCAAATAGAAAGTGCACAGACTTCTTGCGGAATGTCAATTCCTTATTTTGATTATAAAGGAGAACGTGAAGATTTAAATAATTGGGCTTCTGAAAAAGGGAAAGCTGGCATAAAAAAATATTGGGAAGAAAAAAACCAAACCAGCATTGACGGTTTAGAAACCAATATCCTTGATTAATCTACTTTTTCATTGTTTTCAATATCTTCTGTCAAATCTAAATTTCTAATTGTAGGACTTACGACAGCTGTTGTAAGCACCGTTAAAACTGTCATTGTACCTCCAAAAACAACAGCAGCAATTGGGCCTACTAATTTTGCAGCT
>JBELHK010000009.1:0-1612 GCA_042091415.1 Polaribacter sp.
TAGAATCTCCACCAAATAAGAAAATAGCTAACATTACTAATAATGTAGTTAATGAAGTATTGATTGTTCTTCCTAAAGTAGAACTTAAGGCTTTGTCTACAACTTCACTATATTTCCATTTTGTATGTAAACCAGCAAACTCTCTAATTCTATCAAAAATAACCACGGTATCATTTAAAGAATACCCTACTACTGTTAATATGGCAGCAATAAATGATTGACCGATTTCCATATCAAAAGGCATTATTTTATAGAAGATAGAAAATACACCTAATACAATTAAAACGTCGTGGAAAACTGCAATTACAGCTCCGATTGAGAAAGAAACTTTTCTAAAACGTAATAAAATATATAAGAAGACTACTAATAAAGAACCGAATACAGCGTATAAAGCAGATGTTTTAATATCATCGGCAATGGTAGGTTCTACTTTTACAAAGCTCATTACACCTGCACCATTTTTTTCAAAACCAGGTTTAAAGTTATCGTAAGATAAATCTCCTAAATATGATTGTAATCCTGTATATAGCGTATTTTGAACTTCTTCATCAACTTCTGTACCTTCTTCTTCAATTCTATAAACTGTAGTTATTTTTAATTGATTATCTGTACCATACGTTTTTACTTCTGGCGCAGTACCAAAGGCATCTTTTAAAGTACCCGCTACTTCTGTAGCATTCATGTCTTGATCAAAACGAACTACATAAGAACGTCCTCCTTTAAAATCAACTCCTTGTTTTAATCCGATAGTAAATATTGATACTAAACCAGCAATGATAATACCACCAGAAATTACATATGCAATTTTACGTTTCTTTAAGAATTCTACATTGATGTTTTGGAACCATCCTTTAGAAATAGACGTGTTAAAAGTTAAATCTGCTCCTTTATTAATAGCTCTATCAATTAATATTCTAGTGATAAATACAGCTGTAAATAAAGATGTTGCAATACCAATCATTAATGTTAATGCAAAGCCTTTAATAGGTCCTGTTCCAAAAACATATAAAATAATACCTGTTAATAAGGTCGTAATATTTGCATCAATAATTGCAGATAATGCTCCTTTTACAGAAAAACCTTCTTCTACAGATTGCTTTAATCCTTTTTTCTTAAATAAGCCTTCTTTAATTCTCTCAAAGATAATTACGTTCGCATCTACAGACATACCAATTGTTAAGATAATACCTGCAATACCTGGTAATGTTAGTACAGCGTTGAATGATGCTAAAATTCCGAAAATAAATAAGATGTTTATAATTAATGCAACGTCTGAATATAAACCAGCTTTACCGTAGTAAAGAATCATCCAAAGTAAAACTAAGATAATTGCTAGACCAAAAGAGCGAATAGATGCATCAATAGATTCTTGCCCTAAAGAAGGACCAACTACTTCAATTTGTATAATTCTTGCTGTAGCAGGTAACTTACCAGCTTTTAATACTGTTGCAATATCTTCTGCTTCTGCAACAGTCATACTTCCTCCTGAAATAGAAGTTCTACCACCTGTAATTGCTTGATTTACTGAAGGTGCTGTATATACGTAATCATCTAAAACAACAGCAACAAATCCACCAACATTATCTGCAGTCATTTTTGCCCATTGTTTAGT
>JBELHK010000009.1:1712-14059 GCA_042091415.1 Polaribacter sp.
GTAAATAGGTTCTTTTGAACTTGAGTAGAGTCTGCAGTTTCACCTAAAAGATCGTCGATATCATCTTTTTTAACAGAGTCTTTTTCTTGTTCTGTTGCAGTGTCATCTTTTAAAAGTTCTGCCACTTTTGCATTGGCAGCAAAGAAGAAGTTTTGAATTTCTGCATTTGTATATACCTCCCAAAACTGTAATTCTGCTTTACTAGTTATTAATTTAGTAACACGTTCTATATCTTTTGCACCAGGTAATTCAATTTGAATTCTTCCAGAATTTCCGATTCTTTGAATGTTTGGTTGTGTTACCCCAAACTTGTCAATTCTACTTCTTAATACTTCAAAAGCAGTTGCAATTGAACCATTAATTTCTTCTTGTAAAGTTTCTTTAACTGTAGCGTTATCTTCATCGAAAGATATTTTTTCACTTAACGCTTTTGTACCAAATATTGAAGGGTCGCTAAGTTTTGTGTCTCCAGCAATTTTTTCAAATTCTTCGAAAAATAAATCTAAATAATTAGCATTACTATTTTTTAACCTTTCATCTGCAGCGTTTAAAGCGTTGTTAAAAGATTCATTATCAGAATCATTTGATAAGCTTTTCAAAACCTCTTTTACAGATACTTGTAAAATAGCATTAATACCTCCTTTTAAATCAAGACCAAGATTCATTTCTTTGTCTTTAACATCATTATAGGTGTATTTAGATATTCCTAAATTGATAATTTCTTTATTAGCAACGCTATCTAAGTATTTTCTTTCAAAATTAGCTTTTTCTCTAGCATTATTATCTACTGATTTAGCTTTTGCATAGCTTACAGCTTCATTTTCTACTTTACCTGCTAAAAAAGTAAATGAAAGTTGATATAAACTTACTACCCCAAAAAGGATTGCAAATAATTTTATAAGTCCCTTGTTTTGCATTCTTGTATGTATTTTTTGATCAAATTTTTTAAAAACGAGCAAATATATAGTTTCTCGCTAAACTTGACAATTTATTTTATTGATTGTTTTTTAATTATGATATTGATAATCATTTGTTTAGTTTAAAAGATTTACTAAACTAATTTTTTAGATGAAATAACCTCTTTTTGGGCCAGCTCTTACTTCTGGTTTGTCGTAAGATGAATTATTTTTTATAAGAAGTATGCTTTTATTTGCCTTAAGTAAGGTTTTAAATTGATGGTCTGCTTTAAACGTATTTGAATTTTTAACTAAAGCAAAAGGAGTCGTTGTTGTTGAATTCTCAAAATTGTGTTTAACTTCTAATACAAGATTATTATCAGAATTATATATGTCTAAAGAGCTGTCAAGCTCGTAAAAATTAATTTTATAAAGAGATGGAACTTCTAAATCTTTTTTATTGTTTTTGGGCGAGTTTAAAAATAAGTTTCCTTCTTTAGAAAATGTTTTTTGAATAGCATCAGCATTTAAAAAACTATGGTAAGAAATTTTTAAGGTTCCCTTTTCAGTTTCTTGAATAGTAATGTTTTTAACACCAATATTGAGAAGTTTTTCTCTAATATCAGTAATTGTATTATCAATACTTTGATGATCAATTTCCTCATTAACAAATTCTAATACAATTTCTTGATTTTGTTTAGAATCTTGTTTTTGAAATGCTCCAAAAACGAGTAATAACGTTAAAAATAGTGAACTAATGTACCATTTTATTCTCATGCATCAAATATATAAAAAAGATGGAGTTTATAGCTAAAAACAATGCATCTAAATATGATTAGTTTTTCTGTTATTTAGAACGGTGCTTAATGAAAAAAAAATCCAGCAATTTGCTGGATTTTTTTATGTTATCTATCGAAGATTTATATTATAGCTCTAATAAACCGTTGGTTTTTGAAACACCCGCAGCAGACTCTTGCATATGTGCTTTTTCAGCATCATTTAAATTGATTTCAACGATTTTTTCTATACCATTTTCGCCTAATATAACAGGAACTCCAATGCATAAATCATTTAAGCCATACTCACCTTCTAAAAGAGCTGAACAAGGGAATATTTTCTTTTGATCACATGCAATTGCTTGAACCAAACCACTAACAGCTGCGCCAGGAGCATACCAAGCAGATGTACCTAATAATTTTGTTAAGGTTGCACCACCAACTTTAGTGTCTTCTTTAACTTGAGTTAATCTTTCTTCTGAAATAAATTCAGAAACTGGTACTGAGTTTCTAGTTGCTAAACGTGTTAAAGGAACCATTCCTTTGTCTGAATGCCCTCCAATAACCATTCCGTCAATATCAGAGATAGGAGCTTCTAAAGCTTCTGCTAATCTATACTTAAAACGAGCAGAGTCTAAAGCACCACCCATACCAATGATTCTATTTTTTGGTAATCCAGTTGTTTTATGAACCAAATATGTCATAGTATCCATTGGGTTAGATACTACAATAATAATTGTGTTAGGAGAATGTTCTATTAAACTTGCAGATACTGATTTTACAATTCCTGCGTTAATTCCGATAAGTTCTTCACGAGTCATTCCAGGTTTTCTTGGAATTCCTGAGGTAATTACACAAATATTTGAATTTGCAGTTTTAGAATAATCGTTTGTACTGCCTGTAATTTTTGTGTCAAAACCATTTAGAGAGGCAGTTTGCATTAAGTCCATTGCTTTACCTTCTGCGTAACCTTCTTTAATATCAAGTAAAACTACTTCAGAAGCAAAATTTTTAATGGCAATATATTCCGCACAACTTGCACCTACTGCACCTGCACCAACTACTGTAACTTTCATATAATTATTATTTTTATAATGGTTAAATAAGAGTTGTAAAAATACAGTAAAATATTGATTTTAAAAACTAAAAAAGGGTATCTTAATTAGATACCCTTTTTCAATTATATTCTTCAATTTTTATCTAAAACTAAACGCAATACCCGCGTTTAAAGTATTGAATTCTTGAAATGTATAGCTTCCAAATATCTTAAAGAAGCCTAAGCTTAATCTTGCTCCTAAAGTCGTTGAAACTCCACTAGTGCTAAAGTCTACATCAGGTGTGTTTAAATCAAGAGTTTCTGTATATTGAGTACCATCAATATTATAAGTATATTTTCCTTGATAGGTTCCTGTCATATTTAAGTTTGCATTACCGTTGTTGTAACCAAACCCTCCATATAGATTTATTATAGGGAAGTTTAGCGATGCAATTGCTTGAACTGTAAAAGAATTTAAATCGAAAGATGCTAAACCATCTTGTATTGTTAGTACTTCTGTGTTTTCATCACCAATTTCATAGGCAACATCCATCGTTGAGTAAGCTGCCAATAGAGAAACATGAAGAGGTAATTTGTCCATAGGGCCAAACCAACTTGTAATTTCTTTTTTAAGACCAATTCCAAACATATTCAGTTCACCTTCATCATCGCCAAAGTTTGTTTTAGGAACAAACCTAACTATAGCCTCAGTTTTAAAAGGTAGGCCTACGCTTACTTGAACAGTAGGAGCAGGTATAGCACCATTTAGAGGAAGGTCATCTTTAACACCTCCAGGTAAAGTTAATGGGGCTGTAACGGTTTGTGAGCCTTGACCTGGTATGGATACTACTTTAGTTACAGTTAAGGTAGTTTCAGTATTTTCTCCAGCAAAAGTTGGTGCTTCGCTTGCTCCCGTTGCAGAAGTTAAACCAGTTAAGCTAAAGATTTCTCTCTCTGATGGAACCATAGCTCCACTCCCGCCAATTGTAATGTCGAAACCGAATTTTTTGTGAACCTTTGCAGTATGGTACCAGCCGTTATTTAAACCGTGAATAAAACCTTCCATTGCAGGGCTAAAGTATCCACTCATAAGTTTATTTACATCAGCCTCATCTGCAAGAAGAATATTTTCAAAACCATCTTGCGCATTGATATTAAAAATAAAGGCAAAAAACGAAGTGATAATTAAACTTTTCTTTCTCATTAGTGTGGAGTTTGGTTAATATTAAGTAAATATATGTAAAAAAAAACACACTCATAAATTGAGTGTGTTTTAAGTGATAAATATCAATTCTTAAACATCGATTTTTGCATATTTTGCATTTCTTTCTATAAAATCTCTACGTGGAGGAACTTCATCTCCCATTAGCATTGAAAAAACACGGTCAGCTTCAGACATGCTATCGATGGTAACTTGTCTTAAAGTTCTAAATTCAGGGTTCATTGTAGTATCCCAAAGTTGTTCAGCATTCATCTCTCCTAAACCTTTATATCTCTGAATATTTACACTTCCTCCCATTTTTTGAGCAATTAAATCTCGTTGATTGTCATCCCAAGCATATTCTCTTTTTTGACCTTTTTTAACAAGGTATAATGGTGGTGTAGCAATATAAATATAACCTTGCTCGATCATTTCACGCATATATCTAAAAAAGAAAGTTAAAATTAGGGTTGCAATATGCGATCCATCAACATCGGCATCACACATAATTACGACTTTATGATAACGTACTTTAGATAAGTTTAAGGCTCTTGGATCTTCTTCTGTTCCAATTGAAACACCTAAAGCAGTGAACATGTTTTTAATTTCTTCGTTTTCAAAAACTTTATGTTGCATTGCTTTTTCAACATTCAATATTTTTCCACGAAGTGGTAATATAGCTTGGAAGTTACGATCTCTTCCTTGTTTTGCTGTACCTCCTGCAGAATCTCCCTCAACTAAAAAGATTTCGCATTGAGCAGGATCTGTTTCTGAGCAGTCTGATAATTTACCAGGTAAGCCACCGATGCTCATTACAGTCTTTCTCTGTACCATTTCACGTGCTTTTTTTGCAGCGTGTCTTGCTTGAGCGGCTAAAATTACTTTTTGAACTATTGTTTTAGCATCATTAGGATTTTCCTCTAAATAATCAGTCAACATTTGAGATACGGCTTGAGAAACCGCAGAGCTAACATCTCTGTTTCCTAATTTTGTTTTGGTTTGTCCTTCAAACTGTGGTTCTGCAACTTTTACAGAAACAATTGCTGTTAAACCTTCTCTGAAATCATCACCTGCTATTTCAAATTTTACATTTTTGAGTAATCCAGATTCGTCTGCATATTTTTTTAGAGTATGTGTTAATCCACGTCTAAAACCAGATAAATGAGTCCCTCCTTCATGGGTGTTAATGTTGTTTACATACGAATGTAAATTTTCTGAATATGAAGTGTTATAGACCATGGCAACTTCAACAGGAATTCCGTTTTTTTCGCCTTCCATAGCAATAATACCAGCTGTTAATTGCTCTCTAGTTGAGTCTAAATACTTAACAAATTCAGATAATCCTTCTGTTGAATGGAACGTTTCAGAAATAAAATTACCTTCATCATCAGTTCTTCTTTTGTCGGTTAAAGTAATCGTAATCCCTTTATTTAAATATGATAGTTCTCGCATACGAGTTGCAAGCGTATCATAATTATACTCAGTAGTTTGTTTAAAGATTGACTTGTCTGGTAAAAAGGTTACAATTGTTCCAGTAAAATCAGTTTCTCCTATGGTTTTTACAGGATACAAAGTTTTACCACGTTCATATTCTTGTTGCCAAATTTTTCCTTCTTTATGAACAGTAGCAGTCAAATGATCTGATAATGCGTTTACACATGAAACCCCTACACCATGTAATCCTCCAGAAACTTTATAAGAGTCTTTGTCAAATTTACCTCCTGCACCAATTTTTGTCATTACTACTTGTAAAGCAGAAACTCCTTCTTTTTTATGAATTCCAACAGGAATACCACGTCCATTATCTTTGGTGGTAATTGAGTTGTCTTCGTTGATTGTAACGTCAATTCTGTCACAATGCCCAGCTAAAGCTTCATCAATAGAGTTGTCTACAACTTCGTATACTAAATGATGTAAACCACGAACTCCAACATCTCCAATATACATTGATGGTCGCATTCTAACATGCTCCATTCCTTCAAGTGCCTGAATACTTGAAGCATCATAACTATGTTTTTTTTCTTCGCTCATTATAAAAGTGAATTATAAGTTTTTTGGTTCATAAAAAAATCGTCTTTGTAGGACGAAATTTATTAACTCAAATTTACACTTTTAAAGTGTTATTTCAATTGGTTTTAGCGATTTTGTTTTAAAATTATCAACATTTGTTAAAAAACAAGAAAATGGCTTAAATAGCTTAAAAAGATGTTTATTTTTGGTTTGGATAAAAATTAGAACGAAATTTTTTTAAAAAAATGAAAAAATCTCGCAGAAGCGAGATTTTAGGTTTTTAATTATTTAATTCAGTTGATAAAATGATCAATTTTTGATGATTTTTACATTCATTTCTTCTACTTTTTTGTCTGATAAAGGTGAAGGTGCATTGAATAATAAGTCTTCTGAGGTACCTGTTTTTGGAAATGCCATAACTTCTCTAATTGAAGCTTTCTTTTCTAAAATCATCATTAAACGATCGATACCCCAGGCAATTCCTCCATGAGGAGGAGCTCCATATTGAAAAGCCTTGTACATAGTACCTACACTTTTAATCATTTCGTCTTTATTGTAACCCATATTTTTATAGGTTGCCTCTAAAATTTCTGCTTTATGTGCACGAACAGATCCTCCTCCGATTTCATAACCGTTTAAGATTAAATCATATTGTTGAGCTATAATAGTTCCAATTTCATCGTTTTTTCCCTCTAAATGTTTTTCTAAATCGTAAACAGCAGGCATTGAAAAGGGGTTATGAGTAAATGTCCATTTGCCTTCTTCTGTTTTTTCAAACATAGGAAAATCAATTACCCAAGCAGGTCTTAACTCTTTAGGATTTATCAATTTTAAAATACGCCCCATTTCTTGACGAACAGCATCTAAAGCTTTATTTGCAGTAGCATAATCTGCAGCAGAAAAAAACACAATATCTCCTACTTTAGCATTGGTTTTTTTAATGATGTTTTCAGCAATGTCTTCGCCTAAAAATTTTATAATTGGTGACTGTAAGTCGTTTTCATTTACGATTATGTAAGCTAATCCGCCTAAACCATTATTTTGTGCTATAGTGGTTAAGTTTTCTATTTGCCCTTTAGACATTCTTTTATTGCCTTGATCAGCAGCAGAAACTTTTATGCATTTTACAATTCCGCCTTCATCAATCGGTTTGCTAAAAACTTGAAAAGAAGTTTCTTTTACAATTTCAGTAATGTCTTGCATTTCTAAGCCAAAACGTAAATCTGGTCTATCACAACCATATTTATCCATTGCCTCTTTGTATGTTAATGTCACAAAAGGATGTAAGACCCATTTTTTACCATAGATTTTTCTTACAACTTCATTAAACATTTTAGTATTTAAATCGATGATCTGTTGCATGCTTGCATATGCTATTTCAATATCTAATTGTGTAAACTCGGGTTGTCGATCACCTCTTGAATCTTCGTCTCTAAAACATCTTGCAATTTGAAAATACTTTTCATAACCACTTACCATAAGCATTTGTTTGAATTGTTGAGGTGCTTGTGGTAGCGTATAAAATGATCCAGATTCTTTTCGTGAAGGAACTATAAACTCTCTTGCTCCTTCGTCAGTTCCAGCAGTTAAAATTGGAGTTTCAATCTCAAGGAATTCATCTTCATCTAGAATATCTCTTATTAACTTAATAACTTTGTGTCGGTTTATGATTGCTTTTCTAACTTGATCATTTCTATGGTCTAGAAACTTATATTGAAATCGGATATTTTCATTAGATTTTGTAGCTCTTTTGATTTCGAAAGGCAATGTTTTTGAAAGATTTAGAATGTCTAAATCTGATGTTTCTAATTCAATTTTACCTGTTCTTAAACCTGAGTTATAATCATCTTCTTTTCTTTGAACAACAATACCTTTTACAGATATAACGGTTTCTGGTTTAAGTTTTACTAATTCATCTAAATTAGAAAATGATTCTCTACTTAAACGTACTTGAAAAATCTCATTATCAGAACCTCTTAAATCAATAAAAATTAAATCTCCATGATCTCTAACACTTGAAACCCAGCCGGCTAACCTTACTTCTGAATTTATAGATTCATTGTTAAGGTGAATGATTTTGTGGGTTCTATATTCATCTTTTATAATAATTGGGATTTCAGGAAGCTCTTCTTCAGATTTAATTTTTTGTTCACCATTCTTGATTGTGTTTGTTTTTGAAAACTCTTTAGATTCTACGATTTTAATATTTGAATTTTCAATTTGTGAAAGAACTTCTTCGCGTATTAGCTTGCCTGAAGCTCCTTTTCCAATAATTTTTATTGTTTTACCAACTAAGATACCTGCTTTGCCAATATTTCCTGTTTTGATTTCTTTTGCAATTGATTCATTTTCTAAAACAACTTTTGAAACTGCTTCTTTTATCTGATTTTCCGTAATCGTATTTTCATCGAAATACTTTTTATAATCGAAATTTTTGTCTTTTAGATATTTGTTAATTGCATTTTGAACTAATACTGGAGTAATTTTTTCCTCTTTGAATAGCTGGAAAATCTCAATCAAATGTTTTGTGTTGTCAATGTTTTTATATTCGTCAGCACCAATATTATTTACCAAAGTTTTGGCAACAAAAGACGGGTCTTTTATTGTGTTATTTATTGCTATAAAAATTTCAGAACGAGTGGCATCTGCGGTGAAAAATTTAGCATCTTGAGGAAGAACTCCGCCTTTAATCAAAATAGATTCAACAGCGAAGGGTAAAGAATTAGTATCTACATCTATACTTTCTACAACGTTTTTAATATCTACGAAAGGAAGATCTGGTTCAGAAATGAATCTATAGTCTGCTTCAAATTCTTTTTTTCGCATTGTTTTTGTCTGCTTTAAATCAGCATCAAATAAAACGGTGGTTTGGTCTGGTCTAAATTCTTTATGTTCTAAATAATAATTGAGTTGTTTTTCTACCTCTTCTTTGAGAGCTTCAATCATAAACTTGAATGAATTTAAGTTTTTGATTTCTGTTCTAGGATTCAGTTGATAAGAGTGTTTCTTTCTAAGAGAAACAGAAACATCAGATTTAAATTCACCTTTTTCTAAATTCGCTTCAGAAATTTTTAAATTTTGTACAATTCTCTGAATATACTGTGCGTATGTTGATGCGTCTTCTATATGTCGAATACACGGCTCTGTAACAATTTCAATAAGAGGGACACCGGCTTTGTTAAAATCCACTAAAGAAATTTTCTTTTCATGAATCATTTTTGCAGCATCTTCTTCAATATGAACTTGAGTTAGATTTACAGTAAATTGAGTTCCATCATTTCTAAAACAAGATACTTGCCCATCAGGAATTATAGGATTATGGAATTGTGTTATTTGTATATTTTTAGGATTGTCAGGGTATTCGTAATGTTTTCTATCCCAAGAAATTATATCATTCTCAAAAGTGGATTTTACAGCTTTTCCAAAATGAATTGCTTTCTTTATTGCTTCTTTATTTACAGCAGGTAAAACCCCCATTTGACCTGTACAAACCGAACAAATATTAGTGTTAGGTTTTTCAGATTCTTCATTTGCGCAAGAGCAAAATAGTTTTGATTTTGTGTTTAAACGAACATGAGTTTCTAAACCAATTACTAATTCTAATTCGTGCTTTTTTAAAAGCTCATTTAGTTTCTCTAACTCCATTATATAATATCATTTAAAAAGTTAGCAAATTGTAATACATTTTCATCTTTATTTTTTGCCGCAGTAATTTGAATTCCTGTTGATGTTCCTTTTGGAGCAGTTAGAGTTGGTAATTGACTTAAGCTAAAACCAACGGTGTAAGCATCTGATAAATACATAGCCAAAGGATCTTTTAAACTTTCTCCAATTTTTGGAGGTTTGTTAGGTGTTACTGGTGATAATATAACATCAACCTCTTTAAAGTCTTTCTCAAAATTACTTGTAATTTGATCTCTTAGGCTCAGGGCTTTTGAATAAATTTCATCTGAAAATCCTTGAGATAAAACTTGATTTCCGCCTACAATTCTTCGTTTCG
This sequence comes from Polaribacter sp., assembly GCA_042091415.1. Lineage (GTDB taxonomy): Bacteria > Bacteroidota > Bacteroidia > Flavobacteriales > Flavobacteriaceae > Polaribacter. The sequence continues at coordinate 11,632 of JBELHK010000009.1, forward strand.
TTTCTTCAGAAAACTTTTCGGAACGTGTTACAGAATAAGAATCTTTTAAGTTGTTGCCTTCAATTCTGTCACCATAGTTTGTGCCATCTAATCTTGATAGATTTGAGGCGGTTTCTGCCATTGCTAAGGTGTAATAAGTTGAAACTAACTTCTCTTCCTCAAAAAAGTTTAATTCCTTAACTTTAATTCCTTTAGCTTCCAATTTTTTTAAAGTTTCTAAAAATTCAGTTTTTATTTCTTCATTGATAGCTTCACTTTCTATAAAATTTTTAAAGTAACCGACAGATGCAATGTTATTATCTGAAATATTATTTTTTGATATCTCTTGAGAGTGATAAGTAGTTTGATCTTTTACATCTTTACCGCTCATTATATTTAGCAAAATTCGAATATCTTCAATTGATTTAGCAATTGGGCCAACACAATCTGTAGATGATGCGTAAGCCATCAATCCATATCTTGAGATTCTTCCGTAAGAAGGTTTTAATCCGTAAACACCATTATATCCTGCAGGTTGTCGAATTGATCCACCTGTATCTCCTCCAATTGAGAATATGGTATAATCTTTTGCAACATTTACAGCAGAACCGCCACTAGAACCACCACCAACTAAATCTGTATTTATTGCGTTTTTAACGGCGCCAAATATTGTATTTTCAGATGATGAACCATGGCCAAAGCTATCGCAATTTTCTTTTACTAATGGTATTGCTCCTGCATCTAATAACTTTTGAATTGCAGTTGCTGTATAAGCAGATTTGTAGTTTTTTAACAAATCAGAGCTTGCAGTAGTATAAGTACCTTGAAGCATATATACATCTTTAATTCCGAAAGGAATACCTTCAAGTAAACCAATTTTTTTACCAGCTTTAATTTTATCGTCTACTTTTGTAGCTTTATCGAGAGCGATATTTTCTAAAACAGAGTTTACAGAATTATACTTATTTTTTTTTAACAATAATAATTTCTCATTTACTAGTTGTTTGCAAGAAATTTCTTTGTTAATCAACTTCTGATGAATTTTGTGTATTTGAGATTCCATTGCTACTCTTCTATAACTTTATTGACTACTAAATACCCTTTTTTTTCTCTTGGAAAATTTTCAATAATAATATCTTTTTCCGATTGTGGACTATCAATAATTACATCTTCTCTTAAATCGTCTAAAGACACAGGGTTATAATTATTCACTATTTTATTATCTGTATTAGCTTTTTTTATAACATCAAAAAGTTTATTAACAGATTCAGATTCTTTAGCTCCTTTAATACTGGACAAAATGTCTACAGTCATTATTTTACTCATAGTTATATTTTATAAAAAAAAGCCTTCCAAATTTTGGAAGGCTTTTGATATGTTTAAACAATACAATTCCTTCCTTATATATTAGGATTATTGAAATTATTATTGTTGAAATTACGAATCATAGATTATTGTATTTGACAAATATATATAGTTTTAATTTCCTCACAAGTTTTTGCATTTAATTTATTTAGAAATTAAAAACACCAATAATCTATTTTTAAATTACTGGTGTTAAAATTAATTCAATAAATTCAAATTCGAACACATGATTCGAATACAAAATAACATATTTTATTGTTGATATTAAATGTTTATGTCGAAATTAGTAATAAATATAAATTAAATATATTTATAATTATATTAAAATGAAACTTTGAAGAGTGTTTTTTAATGTTCCTTTATTTTAATGATAAAAAAAAATAAAGAATTCTTGTGCATATGAAAAAGCATTTTTAAATTTGTTCAGAATGAAAAATCAAAATAAAATATGGTGGTGGAACTCTCTTATCTAAATAAGTGAGAACAAAACCTATATCTAATAATATATTAAAAAAGGCTTATCTCACGATAAGCCTTTTTCTTTTAGAAAATAAAAGATGAATAAAATAAAATTTAAAACATTATCAAAAACAAAAATAGCAGATACTGTTACGCCTGTAGGTTTATATTTGCGTTTTAGAGATAAGTATCCGAACACATTATTGTTAGAAAGTTCAGATTATCATAGCAAAGAAGAAAGTTTTTCTTTTATTGCTATAGAGCCATTGGTGTCAATTAAATCAAAAGATCATCACTTAAGTTTTTCTCACAATGGAATTGAAGTTGAAAGTCAAAAAATTGGTAGGGATTTCAATTCAATTTTTGAGAATTATACAAGTAGAATTGAGTTAGATTGCCCTTCTGAATTAAAATCATTTAATGGGTTGTATGGCTATACTACTTATGATTCTGTTCAATATTTTGAAAACATTGTTTTGAATGTTGAAGATGCGGAATCTGCGATACCTTTATTGCAGTATAGTTTTTACAGATTTATAATTGCTATAAATCATTTTAATGATGAAATGACTTTGATTGAAAATATTGAAGAAGGAAGAGAGTCAAGAATCAAAGAAATTCAAAC
>JBELHK010000009.1:14159-36475 GCA_042091415.1 Polaribacter sp.
GTTGATTTAGCAAGGAATGATTTAAGCAAACATGCAGATAATGTAACTGTAGAGGTGTTTAAAGAAGTGCAATATTTTAGTCACGTTATTCATTTAGTGTCAACTGTTTCTGGTCAATTAAAAGGAAATCCAATAGAAATTGTTGGAGATACATTTCCTGCAGGAACTTTGAGTGGTGCGCCAAAATATAAAGCAATGCAATTGATTGATAAATACGAAAATCAGTCTCGTGGATTTTATGGAGGTGCAGTTGGTATTATTGGTTTAGATGGTTCTGTGAATTTGGCAATTGCAATCCGTTCTTTTGTGAGTAAAAATAAAACATTGTATTACCAAGCAGGTGCAGGAATAGTTATTCATTCTGATGAAGAAAAAGAATTACAAGAAGTAAATAATAAGTTAGCGGCTCTTAAAAAGGCTTTAATTTTAGCAGAAAAAATTTAAGATGAAAATATTAATTTTAGATAATTACGACTCTTTTACCTATAACTTAGTTCACATGGTAGAAAAAATTACAGGATCGTTTCCTGCAGTTTTTAGAAATGATGAAATTAGTATAGAAGGCATTGATGATTATGATTTGATAATGTTATCTCCAGGTCCTGGAATTCCTGATGAAGCAGGGATTTTAAAAGAAGTTATTAAAACCTACGCGGGTAAAAAGCCAATTTTTGGAGTTTGTTTAGGTTTACAGGCAATTACTGAAGTTTTTGGAGGGAAAATCATCAACTTAGATGATGTTTTTCATGGCGTTGCAACAGAAATGTCGGTAATAGATTCTCAAGCAATAATCTTTAAAGGGTTGCCCAATAAATTTTTGGCTGCAAGATATCATTCTTGGATAGCTACCGATGAAGAATTCCCTAATGATTTAAAAGTTACTTCTAGAGATGAAGAAGGAGGAATTCAGGCAATAGAACATAAATACTTTAATATAAGTGCTGTTCAATTTCATCCTGAATCAATTCTTACAGAAGTAGGAGAGAAGATAGTTCGAAATTTTATTGAATACAGTAAAAATAATCAAGAAATTTCAAATTAAAATGAAAGAGATTTTAAACGAATTATATCAGCATAAAAGGTTGTCAAAATCAGAAGCTAAAAAAGTATTAATTGATATTGCTTCAGAAAAATATAACGATGCACATTTAGCATCTTTTATGACTGTTTTTATGATGCGACCTATAAACGTTAACGAACTTTCTGGTTTTAGAGATGCATTAAAAGAATTAGCTATTAAAGTTGACTTTTCTGATTTTAATACTATTGATATTGTTGGTACTGGTGGTGATGGAAAAAATACTTTTAACATATCAACTCTAACATCTTTTATTGTTGCTGGTACAGGACAGAAAGTTGCTAAACACGGTAATTACAGTGTGTCTTCAAATTCTGGCTCTTCTGATATGCTAGAAAGTTTTGGATATAAGTTTACAAATGATGAAGAAACTTTAAAAAGACATTTAGATAAAGCAAATATTTGTTTTTTACACGCACCTAAATTTCATCCTGCAATGAAAGCGGTTGGTCCAATTAGAAAGTCTCTTAAGCTTAAAACTTTCTTTAATATATTAGGTCCTTTAGTAAACCCAAGTTCTCCAAAAAATCATATGTTAGGTACTTTTAATTTAGAAGTTGCTCGTTTATATAATTATATTTTACAAGAAGAAAAAAATATAAATTATGGAATTATTCATGCTTTAGATGGTTATGATGAAATTTCATTGACTAGTGATTTTAAAATTTTCACTAAAGAAGGAGAACAAATGATTAGTCCTGAAGACTTGTATCTAAAAAGATTACAACAATCTGATATTTTTGGAGGTAACAATGTAGCAGATGCTGCAAAGATTTTTGCAACTATATTAGAAGGAAAAGGAACAGAAGCTCAAAATAACGTGGTATTAACAAATGCTGCTTTTGCATTAAAAATTGTTGATCAAAATAAATCTTTTTCAACTGCTTTTGAGCAAGCTAAAGATTCTCTTTTTGGTGGAAAGGCAAAACAAACTTTACATAAATTAATAAGTATTTAAATGTCAAAAAAGAAAAATAATTTAGTATTAATTATTCCTGCTTTTTTATTGATGGGGACAGCAATTGGTATTCAAACTCAATCAGTAATAAAACAATCTATTGTAGGGTTAATTGTTGGAGTAATCATTTACTTTTTTTTGATTTATAGAAATAATAGAATACATAAAAAGTCATAATATGACAATATTAGATAAAATAATAGCATTTAAAAAGAAGGAAATAGCTAAAATTAAGGCAGATGTTCCTTTAAAAAATCTTGTAGGAAGTCCAAATTTTAAAAGAACACCAATTTCTTTAAAGAAGTCTTTATTAGAAGTAGGTTCAACCGGTATTATTGCCGAATTTAAACGTCAATCTCCGTCAAAAGGTATAATAAATGATAAAGCGACCATAGCAGACGTAACAAATGGTTATTTAAATGCAAATGTTGCCGCGCAATCAATTTTAACAGATACCTCTTTTTTTGGGGGAACTATGGCCGATTTGATGGAAGCAAGAGTTATCAATCAACAGAAACCTATTTTAAGAAAAGATTTTGTGGTTGATGGTTTTCAAATTGTAGAGGCTAAAGCTATTGGTGCGGATGTGATTTTATTAATTGCCGCATGTTTAACACCAAATGAATTAAAGAACTATGGTAATTTGGCTTCAGATTTAGGTTTAGACGTTTTATATGAGGTTCATACACAGGAAGATTTAGATAAGATTAATGATTTAGATAATAAAATAATCGGAATTAATAATCGAAATCTAAAAACATTTGAAGTTGATTTGGAGCATTCTATAAAATTAGCAAACCAAATTCCTGATACTTCTGTGAAAGTTTCTGAAAGTGGTATATCAGATCCAAAAGTGATATCAGGTTTAAAAGAATTTGGCTTTCAAGGTTTTTTAATTGGAGAGAACTTTATGAAAGAAGAAGATCCGGGAGAAGCATGTCAAGATTTTATCAATCAAATTAGATAGCATGAAACTGAAAGTTTGTGGAATGAAATATGTAGAAAATATTCAGCAAGTAGCTGAATTAAATCCTGATTATTTAGGGTTTATTTTCTATGAAAAATCAAAAAGAAATTTTGAAGGAATTATCCCTGAAATTTCAAATTCCATAAAAAAAGTAGGAGTTTTTGTTAATGAATTTTCAGAAATTGTTATTTCTTTAGTTGAAGAATATAGGCTAGATGCTCTCCAATTACATGGAGATGAATCTGTAGATTATATTAAAGAATTAAAAGAAAAATTAGCCGAAAGAAGAGCTTTGTTTATTGATGAAAATAAAAACATCAAAAAGAAAAAAAATCAACATTATATTTCTAAATCACCCATTGAAATTATAAAAGTATTTGGAGTTAAAGACGAGTTTAATTTCGATCTTTTAAAACCATATTTAGATGTTGTTGATTATTTTTTATTTGACACAAAAGGCAAAGAAAGAGGAGGTAACGGAACTCAGTTTGACTGGACTCTTTTAGAAAGTTATCCTTTTGATAAACCATTCTTTTTAAGTGGTGGTATTGGTCTAAACGATGTTAAAAAAGTAAAAGAAATAGTTCATTCAGATTTACCAATTTATGCTCTAGATGTGAATAGTAAATTTGAAAGTGAACCGGGATTAAAAAATATTGAACAATTAAAAAGTTTCAAGAAACAATTATAGATATGAAATCAAAATTTCATCCAGACAAAAACGGGTATTTTGGACAATTTGGAGGAGCATTTATCCCAGAATTGTTATATCCTAATGTAAAAGAATTAGAAGATAATTATATTCAAATTATCGAATCTGAAGAATTTCAAATAGAATATAAATCGTTATTGAAAGATTACGTAGGTCGTCCAAGTCCTTTGTATTTTGCAAAACGTTTATCAGAAAAATACGGAGCTCACATTTATTTAAAACGAGAAGATTTAAATCATACCGGAGCTCATAAAGTAAACAATACAATTGGGCAGATCTTAATTGCTAAAAAACTAGGGAAAACTAAAATTATTGCAGAAACTGGTGCAGGGCAACATGGTGTTGCAACAGCAACAGTTTGTGCATTGATGGGTTTAGATTGTACAGTTTTTATGGGAGAAAAAGACATTGAGCGTCAAGCACCAAATGTGGCTAGAATGAAAATGTTAGGAGCAAAAATTGTTGCAGCTACAAGTGGTTCTAAAACCTTAAAAGACGCAACAAATGAAGCTATTCGTTATTGGATTCAAAATCCTGAAACTTTTTATTTAATTGGTTCTGTTGTTGGTCCTCATCCACATCCAGATATGGTTGCTAGATTACAAGCAGTTATTTCTGAAGAAATGAAATGGCAATTGAAAGAAAAAACAGGTAAGGAAAACCCCGATACAATTATTGCTTGTGTTGGAGGAGGTTCTAATGCAGCAGGCGCTTTTTATCATTATTTTGATGATGAAGATGTTGAGTTGATCGCTGTTGAAGCTGCCGGTTTAGGAGTGAATTCAGGGGAAAGTGCAGCAACTTCTCAATTAGGTGAAGTTGGTATTATACATGGTTCTAAAACTATTTTAATGCAAGATGATTATGGTCAAATTGTTGAGCCATATTCAATTTCTGCAGGATTAGATTATCCTGGAGTTGGTCCATTACATGCTTATTTGTATGAAAGTGGAAGAGCTAAATTTATGAATGCAACAGATAAAGAAGCATTAATTGCGGCTTACGAATTAACAAAAATTGAAGGAATTATTCCGGCTTTAGAAACAGCGCATGCGCTTGCGGTTTTACCAAAAATGAAACTAGATAAAGACCAAGTTATAGTAATTAATTTATCTGGTAGAGGAGATAAAGATTTAGAAACCTACATCAAACATTTAGAAGATTAAGTGATGAATTCAGTTCAAAAATTATTTCAAAAAAAAGATAATAACCTCTTATCAATTTATTTTACTTGTGGTTATCCTGCATTAAATGATACAGCAGTAGTTATTCAAGAATTAGAAAAAAATAATGTTGATTTTATAGAAGTAGGCTTGCCTTATTCAGATCCTTTAGCAGATGGGCCAACAATACAAGATAGTAGCCAACAAGCTTTAAAAAATGGTGTAAATTTAGATATTGTTTTTGAACAATTACAGTCTATTAAAAATTCAAATAAAACTCCATTAGTTTTGATGGGGTATTTAAATCAAATGCTTAAATATGGTGAAGAAAAGTTTTGTCAAAAAGTAGTTGATTGCGGTATTGACACTGTAATTATTCCAGATTTGCCAATGATTGAGTTTGAAAATCATTACAAAAATCTATTTGATAAATATGATATTTCAAATGTATTTTTAGTTACTCCTAACACAACTGAAGAGAGAATCAGAAAAATAGATTCTTTTACAGAATCATTTATTTATGTAGTAGCTTCATCATCAATAACTGGCGCAAAAGGTGAAATTTCTGATCAGCAAATTGATTATTTTGAAAGAATTAAAGCGATGAATTTAAATAGTAAATTAATTATCGGATTTGGTATTTCTGATAAAAATACATTTGATGTAGCTTGTAATTATGCAAACGGGGCAATTATAGGATCGGCTTTTATAAAACATCTTAGAAATTCAGGGGTAAAGAATATTAGTTCCTTTGTAAAAGGTATTTTGGGTTAGCTTAAATCTGTTAAGAATGTCTTAAAAAAAGTAATTCGATTTTTTTAAAGTAGTATCTTGGTGAACTTTAAAAATTACGAATATTATGACAACAAAATTTTCAATCGTTTTTACACTTTTGATTTCAGGATTTTTATCCGCTCAGAACGCGTTGATAAGAATGCCTAGTATTAGCCCCAATGGTAATGAAATGGCATTTTCTTACCAAGGAGACATTTGGACTTATAACTTTGCATCCAAACAAACAAAAAGATTAACCGTTCATGAAGCTTATGAGAGCAATCCTATTTGGAATACAAAAGGTTCGCATATAGCTTTTGCTTCAAACAGAAAAGGTGCAAATAATATTTTTACTGTTTCAAAAGACGGTGGAATTCCAAAACAAATAACGTATTATCCAGTAGGAGATACTCCTTATGATTGGACTAAAGACAATCAAATTGTTTTTACGACAAGTCGTGTTATGAAAGGTCCAGAATGGGATGCACAAACTTATCATGTAGATGCTGATGGAGGAACTCCGGTAAGAACAATTACAGCTTTAGGAAGTATGGCTACTGTTTCACCTGATGGTAAGTTTGTGGCTTATGCAAAAGGAGCTTGTAGAATATCGAGAGAAGATTATACCGGTTCTGCACAAAGAGATATTTGGATTTTTAATACAAAAACCAATAAGTATATTCAAATTACAGATACTCCCAAAAACGATCATTCACCTACATGGGATGCTCAAGGAAATCTTTATTTTATAAGTGCTGAGAGTGGAAGATACAATATCTACAAACAATCGATTGGTAGTGATGGTTCAGCTTCTGAAAAACCACAGAAACTTACAAATCAAAAGAAGGACGGAGTAATTTCATATTCTGTCAGTGATAACGGAAGTATCGTATATTCAACTGGTTTTGATTTGTATCAGATGAAAGGAAGTTCAGCGAACAAATTATCAATGAACCTATCAACAGATTATCGTTTTGAACAAGAAAAAACTACGACGACGACAGGTAATATTAGTACTTTTGATATTTCTCCAAACGGAAAACTAGCAGCTTTAGAAATTAAAGGAGAGATTTTTGTAAAAGAAAATAACAAAGAAAAGAAACGGTCAAATAATGTAAGTAACCATCCTTTTAGAGATAGAAATCCTCAATGGGTAAGTGATAAAGAAGTACTTTTTATTTCTGATAGAGATGGACATAATGAGATATATCTTGCAATTTCTAAAGATACCTTGGTTGGTTTAGAACGCAGTTTGTCTTTGGAAGTTAAAAAATTGACAAAGAGTAAGGAAGATGTTTATAATATTAAGGTTTCTCCCAATCATAATAAAATCGCTTATCAAGTTGGTAGAGGAGATTTAATGATTGCTGATTACAGTGATGGGAAAATAAAGAATATCATCCCTTTTTCAGAAGGTTGGGCAGCACCAGAAGGTGTTAGTTGGAGTCCAGATAGCAAGTATATTGCTTACTCTCAAGAAGATTTAGATTTTGATAGTGAAATTTTTATCCAATCTGTTGATAACCCAAAAGATAAGTTCAATGTTTCTATGCATCCTAGAAGTGATGTGAATCCATCTTGGAGCCCAGATGGAAAAATGCTTTCTTTTGCTTCTAATAGAAGTGGTAATAGAGGAGGAATTGATTTTGATATTTGGATGGTTTGGTTAAACAAAGAAGATTGGGAACGTTCTAGAACTGATAGAGAAGATGGCGATTATTATAAGGAAAAACCAGCGAAGAAAGAAAAGGGGAAGAAAAAAGAAATAAAAGTTACTATTGATAGTGATAAAATTTATGACAGACTAGTTCGTGTTACTCGTTTGCCTGATGATGAGTACGGAGGAATCTTTAGTCTAGATAGTAAATCTATTTATTATTCAGCTACAAATCCTGCAACCAATAGCAGAAGTTTTTACAAAGTAAACTTAGAAGGATTTGGAGCTAATTCAAAAGAAATTAAAGGGACTTCAAATATTGGAGGTTTCTTAGAGTCTAATGGTAAATTTTACTTTACTTCTAGAGGAAGGTTAAGTGAATTAAATCCTAAATCTGATAGAACAACTTCCTTGCCTCATTCAGCTAAATATACAGAGGACTTTGTTGCTATGAATGAGCAAATGTTTGAAGAAGGTTCACGTGTGTTAACAATGGGGTTCTATGATCCTAATTTTCACGGATATAACTGGAAAGAATTAATTAAGAAATATAAACCTTTAGCACTTAGAGCGAGTACATCACAAGACTATTCTTTCGTTTATAATCAATTACTTGGTCAATTAAATGCAAGTCACATGGGATATAGAGCAGGTACTCCTGAGCGAACAAATAATGATAATATTGGGATGTTAGGTTTAGAAGTAAAGAATACTTCAAAAGGAGCTGAGGTATTATATGTTTTAGAGAATTCTGTGGCTAACAAATCTAAAGTGAATATAAAAGAAGGAGATGTAATTACTGCAATTAATAATGAGAAGATAGGAGGTAATACAAATTTCTATAGCATTTTAAAAAATACTAGAGGAGATGAAGTTTTATTAACATTAGAGGATGGCAAAGAAGTTGTTGTTAGAACGTCAGGAAGTTTAAGATCATTGCAATATCAAGCATGGGTTCAATCGAGAAAAGAATTAGTTGATAAGTTTTCTAATGGTCAGCTTGGTTATATACATATTCAAGGAATGAACGCACCAAGTTTTGAGCGTTTTGAACGTGAATTAAAGGCAAGTGGGTATGGTAAAAAAGGAATCGTTATTGATGTTCGCTATAATGGTGGAGGTTGGACAACTGATCGTTTAATGGCTGTTTTAAATGTTTATCAGCATGCATACACAATTCCGCGTGGAGCTGCTCAAAACTTGCAGAAAGAAAACAAGAAGTTTACAAAAAACTATCCATTTAATGAAAGAGCTATCCTTTCTGTAAACACAAAACCAACAGTTGCACTTTGTAATGAAAACAGTTATTCTAATGCCGAAATTTTTTCTCATGCTTATAAAAATTTAGGGCTAGGGAAATTGGTTGGACAACCTACTTTTGGAGCAGTAATTTCAACTGGAGGTTATAGTCTTACACAAGGTTTTGTTCGAATGCCTTTTAGAGCTTGGTATGTTGCAAAGTCTGGCAAAAATATGGAGAATGAAGCTCCTGCTACACCTGATTATCTAGTGAAAAATCAGCCAGGATGGACAACGAATGGTAATGATGCTCAGTTGAAAAAAGCAGTGGAAGTTTTATTAAGTGAACTGCAGTAGATTGTAAAATATAAAAGCGAGCTAATTTAGCTCGCTTTTTTAAAATTATCTTGAGTTTTATTAATAAACTTTTTCGCCATTTACATATGTTGCTAAGGCTTTCGTTTCTGGAATTTTATTTCCATCTACAGTCATAATATTTTGGTTTAAAATAACAAAGTCAGCAAACTTTCCAACTTCAATACTTCCTTTTTCGTTTTCTTCAAAATTTGAGTAGGCAGCCCAAATTGTCATTCCTTTTAGAGTTTCTTCTCTTGATAATGCATTTTCCATTTGAAATCCTTTTTTAGGATAGTTTTCTAAATCCTTTCTAATTGTTGATGCATAAAATGTTAAAAAAGGACTTACTTGTTCTACAGGAAAATCAGTTCCTAAAGCAACTTTTCCATAAGTATTAAGTAATTTTTTATAAGCATAAGCACCTTTCATTCTTTCTTTTCCAACTCTATCTTTAGCCCAATACATATCAGAAGTAGCATGAGTTGGTTGAATCGATGGTAATATATTGTCAAAATTTTTAAAATCCTCTTGAGAAATAATTTGAGCATGTTCTATTCTCCATCTTCTATTTTCTTTGTTTTTTAAAACCTCTTTATAAGTTTTAGTTAACCATGTGTTAGCAGAATCTCCAATAGCGTGTGTGTTCATTTGAAATTCAGAAGCAGCAATTTGTCTAGCAATTTCTTGATAGCGTTCAGGTGAATAAATTAAAGCACCAAAATGATTATCTCTATCAGAATAAGCTTTTCGCATTGCAGCACCTCTTGATCCTAAAGCTCCATCACCATAAACTTTAAATGACCTTACATTTAATCTGTCTGTTTTATAAATACCTTTATTGATATAATAGTCTATCTGTTTTTGTTTGTCTCCAGAAACCATTGCATAAATACGCATTTTTAAATCATTCGTTTTTTGTAAACTATCAATCAATTCGATATGATTTTGATCTAAACCGGCATCATCAACAGTGGTTAAACCGTATGAAAAACAAGTTTTTTGAGCATCTAATAAGCCTTGAATTGTTTCTTTTTTTGTTGTTTCAGGAAACTTTATAAAATCCATTGCAGCATCTATTAGAATTCCTGTTAACTTTCCCTTTTTAATCATTATTTCTCCTCCACTAACTTTAGTGTTTTTAGAAATACCTGCAAGGTCAATTGCTGCTTGATTTACCAATAATGCATGACCATCAACTCTAGTTAACGCAACAGGTGTTTTTGGAAATAGTTTATCTAGCCTTTCTTTTGTTGGAAACTCTTTAATCTCCCAATCATTTTGATCCCAACCGCGTCCTTTGATAAATGACACATTTTTTTCTTTTTGAAAAGCCACTAATCTTTCTAAAATTTCATCATAACTTTTTGTTCCATTTAAATCAGCAGTTTGTAAGTCTGTTCCGAAACGTAAAAAGTGACAATGAGCATCAATTAAACCAGGTACAATTGTTTGATTTTTTGCATCAATAATGTTGTCTGAGCTATATTTTTTTTGAATTTCTTGATTTGTACCAACTGCAATAAATTTACCATCATTAATTGCAAATGCCTCAGCTTTATCGAAGGAAGCATTAACGGTGTATGTGTTTGCATTAATTACAATATTGTCTACTTTTTCTTTTTTACAAGAACTTACTATCAATAAAACAAAGAGAAGAAAAGAATATTTTTTCATAATATTTTTAAGAGTTAATATAAATTATATAAGAACCGTACATCAATAAGAATTGAAGGGGAATTCTTATAAATGCTAGTTTTTTAGAGCCAATAGCTGGTTTTTCTTTGGTGTAATCCCAAATATGGATAAATAATAATCCGAAAAGAAGAACAATGATGCCTAAGGCACTGGTATTACAATAATCTTCTAAAAATAGTAAAAAACCTAATGTAAACTCAATTGCACCAACAATGAAATTTGTAGCTAATTTTGGAAATATATTTGGAATAAAACCGTTAAAAAATTTTGGTTTTATAAAATGCATAATTCCTGCAAAACAGAAAAAAGCACCATAAATTACCTTTAAAATGAAAACGATGGTTTCCATAAAATTAAGGTTTTACAGGAGTATCGTTATATAAATATTTATCCATTAGATAAATCATACTTGCCATTGAAGCGCTGCCTAACTCGAGTTCTCTTTTGTTAACCTTATCAAAAGTATCTCTACTTGTGTGGTGATAATCAAAATAACGTTGAGAGTCTGGTCTGTAGCCAACTAATGTTACATTTTCACCTTTTAACGGACTAATATCTGCTCCAGAACCTCCTTTGTCAAAATCATGTAAACCATAAGGAGATAGTATTTTTTTCCAACTTTGTAAAAGTTTTGTATTCATTGAATTTGCATCAATAGAAAATCCTCTCGGAGTATGTCCTCCAGAATCAGATTCTAAACCTCCAATATGATTTTCTTTATTCAGTTTCGATAATTCAGCATATTTTTTAGCTCCTCTAGTGCCGTTTTCTTCGTTCATAAAAAATACAACACGTAAGGTGTTTTTTGGTTTAATGTTATTTTTTTTAAAGAGATATGCTACTTCTAATGATTGAACAACTCCAGTTCCGTCATCATGCGCACCTTCACCTAAATCCCATGAATCTAAATGACCGCCAACAACAAAAATATTTTCTGGATTTTCAGAACCTCTAATTTCTCCAACAACATTAAATGAAGGAGCATCAGGTAAAGTTTTACAATTTTGTTTAAAATAAAATATAAGGTTTGGATTTTCTTTTAAATCTTTACTCAAATTTTCTGCAGCCAAGCTACTAATTGCAGCAGCAGGTATGTGTTTTTCTTTTGGTAATTCTCCATAAGTCATAGTTCCAGTATGAGGGAAATCATCAATAGAATTTGTCATAGAACGAACAATAACACCTTTTGCTCCAAACTCTCCACAAATTGTAGCTCCTTGAACTCGCTGATCTACACAGCCTCCATAAGCTTTAAAAGTATTAATTAATGTGTTGTCAAAAGCTCTATTAAAAAATACAATTTTATCTTTCATTTTATATCCTAAAGCTCTGGCTTCGTCTAAACTTTTTACTTCAATTATTTCTGCAGAAATTCCATCTTTAGGAGTTGCCACAGAAAAACCTAACGCACAGATTGCTACATTTTTTAGGATGCCATTTGCATTATAATTTGCAATTTCTTTATCGCCCCTAATCCAATTAGGTACCATAACTGGTTGTAACCAAACAGAATCTAAACCAACTTCATTCATTAATTTTTCTCCCCAAACTACAGCTTTTGCCGCTTCAGGAGAACCTGATAAACGTCCTCCAATATTTTTAGTTAAATCGCGTAGCCATTCATAAGATTTTCCTTGGGTTAAGGCAGAATCGAATAAGGTTTTAATTTTTGTAGAATCAATTTTTTCGTTATTTGATAAAGTACCAAGCTTTTTTGATTCTTTATCTTTTTCAAAACAAGAAAATAGAATTAAAGAGCAAGAAAGTAGTAAGAAAGTTTTCTTCATTTTTATAGAATTAAAAGTCGTAAAACTACAAAAATGAATTGAACAAAAATTATAGAGAAATCTTAAAAATCAAACTTATAAGTAACTCCTCCTAAAACTTGAAAACCTTGCACATCAAAATTTAAAAATCTTTGATAGTTTTGATTTAACAAATTATTAAATTGAAGAAATACAGAAAACTTATCATTAAAATGATATCCTCCATCAAGGTTTATATCAACAAAAGCATCTAGAGTTTGTATTCCATTGCTAATAGAAGGATATATTGATGTGAAAAGCAAGTCTTTTCGTTCACCAACATAAAATATATTAGTAGCGGCATACCATTTAACAGTTTTGTATTTTAGAGAAAAATCACCTTTTATATTTGGTAAATTCCAGGCCTCTGTTTGATTTGTTGTTTCGTAGTTATAATATTCAAAATTTATTTTTGACGAAATTTTGTTAGAAAGCTCGTATTCAAGTTCTGCTCTTACAGAAATTGTTTTTACATCATCATAAACTACGTTAAATGAATTTCCATATTCGTAACCTAATAAACTTTCTCCGTTCAAAGAAGTGTTAGTTCCATCTGATTTAGAATTGTTTTTTACAAAAAAGGGCTTGTCTTCTTCCTCTTTTATGTTGGTGGAAATATTAAAACTTAATTCATTATTTATTATTCCATTCATCCCTAAAAAAGCATCATATTTTTTTGAGGTTTGTGTTATAAATAACGTTGGTGAAACATATGGGTTTTCGTCTGAGAAACTTTTAAATGTATTCGTTGTTAAATTACCATTTATACCTGTATAAAAATTGAATTTTTCGTTAGATATACTTTTGTTTATTAAAACATCAGGATAAATTAAAAAGTTATTCAGTTTGTTTTCGGTGTCAAAAGATGCAAAAAAGCTTGCACCAATTTTATAGGAAAAGCCACTAAATTCTGATTTATATTCTGGATTTATATTGGCTGTAAAAATTGAATAATCAACCTTATTTAAAGTGGCGTAATCTCTTTCAAATTCTCCACTTAAATATTCAAAATTTGTTTTTACAATAAGATCATCTAGTTGTCTATTGATAAAATCAATTGGAATATCAAAATTAGTTTCTAAGTTGGCTATAAATTCTTTGCTTTGAAAATTATCTGAAAAATGAGATATTGAAAGAACGCTATTATCAATATAGGCATCAAATAAATCAATTTCTCCTGCAGCCTTCAAATAAGTATAATTTTGTTTTTCATCAATACTATTTAAGGTCGATGCGATAAAATTATTGTTAGATAAACCATACCAATTGTATTTATAAATTTCACCGTCTAAACTTACTTTCCAATTAAAATATCTTTCGTCTTTTTTGTAGAATACAGAGCTTAAGAAGTTAGAAAATGTACTGTTTAATTCTGTGTTTTGTATATCATTTAATGATGCTAGATATTTTGCTTTTACACCATATTCTTCATCAAATTTTTTGTTTTTATGAATATAAAGTTCTGCAAAAGGAGAATTGTAATTGCCATAACCTAATGCCAAGTAATTTTTATGTAATTCTTCTTTTAGCCCAATATCAATCCCTTTTAAAGCTCCGGTTTTAGGAGTAAAAGTTGATGCAACAGGTGCAGAGTATATTGTATACGATAACTTTTTTCGTTTATTTTTATCAGACACTTCAATAATTGGTGACTTTCTTATTTTATTTGCGTCAGCAACTTTAGCATTGTATTTACTTACAACTTCTACCACCTCTGTTTTAACGGTGTCTATTTTTTCTGATTTTTTCTTCTTTGGTGGTTTAGTTTGAGAAAATATACTGCCAATAAAAGATATATATAATAGAAGGATTAAGCCTTTTTTCATAGATGTTTTAGTTTTTTGGAGTTACTGAATTGTTAGTTTTGGCTTCGTTGTTTTTTATGTCATTTAATTCTCTTTGGGCCTCTTTTACTAAATCTTCAAATTGAGAAAAGTTTTTTATAACATTTTCTAAAATAAATGTAGCTTGGTATACATCTTTAAGTTGATAATAGTTTTTACCCATTATAATATAACTTTTTACACCCCAATATTTATATTTTGCATAATCTGCAATTAATTTTTGTATTGCTTCATTTGAAGCTTCATATTCTTTTTCTTTATGCTTAAAAAATGCATTGTAATATAAACTTTCAGCTTTTAACTCTCCAGTTGCAAAACTCTCAATATTTTCAAAGTATTCTTTTGCTGTACTAAAATCTTTGTTAATAATACTGGTTCTTGCAATTGTTGTTTTTGCATCGAGTTCTAAACCTTCATTTAATTTTTCTAAGGATAATACTTTT
Organism: Polaribacter sp.; assembly: GCA_042091415.1. Classification (GTDB taxonomy): domain Bacteria; phylum Bacteroidota; class Bacteroidia; order Flavobacteriales; family Flavobacteriaceae; genus Polaribacter. Next base: position 28,852 of record JBELHK010000009.1, read on the forward strand.
TTTGCGTAGTTTATTGCAAGGTTATATTCATTGGTTTTGTTATAACATTTCATTAAATTACTTTGAGCAAATTGAATGTTTTCAGTTGTGTTTGCTACTTTTTCAAGTTGAGATAAAATAGGTGTTGCTTTTTTATAGTTCTCTTTTTCTAAATAAATTTGAGCGATTTTTGTTAATGCTTCTTCATTGTATTCTGTTACTCCAGATTTTAAAACAAGTTCGTATGTTTTAAGAGCATCATCGAAAAGTTGCTCTTTAAAAAGTACATCTGCCAAATAATAATTTGCTTTTAGATTATTTTTACCTTTAGGGAATTTTTTCAAATATTTTTTTAGAGCTGCAATTGCTACAGGTCTTTTTTCTTCAAAATATTTTTTTTCAGCTATAGCAAAAGAGCTGTTTTCTAATTCATTATCAGAAACTTCTATAAATTTTAATGATTTGGTCCATTTTACATAATCATCTAATCGATCTTCATCAACATAAATGTTTTTTGCGCTTCTAACAGCCTGAAAAGCATCTTCTGAATTTGGGTATTTACTAGCAACCCATTTGAATTTTTCTAAAGCTTTAGAGTTTTTATTTTCATTGTAATATAATAATCCTTGACGAACGAGTGCTTTTGGTACAAAATTACTGTTGGTATATTTTTTTGTAAGCCTATCGTATGCTTGATGCGCCTTTTTATTTTCTTTAATTTTCGTAAAAGTTGTCGCTAATTGATAAAGCGCATCATCTTTTAAGTTTGAAACTTCATAATTATCTAAAACACTTGTTAAAGCCTTGATTTTACTATTGTCATCTTCAAGAAAACCATAACACATTCCGATTTGATATTGTGCATAATCTGCTTGAAGAGCTTCATTTTTAATGACAGAGTTAAAAGCATTTATAGATTGTTCATATTTTCTATTTGCATAATAACAATCACCTAATCTTAAGTAAGCATCATAATTAATTTCATCATCAGTATAACTTTTGCTTAAGAACTCTTTAAAAGAATTGGTAGCATCACTATATTGTTTTAATTTAAAATTAGCATATCCAATATTATAATCTATCAACGGAAATGAGTTGTCTTGAATATCCTTTTTTAAATCTTTAAACTCAAAGAGTGATTTTTCGTATTCTTCTAAAAGAAATAAAGTTTCTGCTTCCCAATATTGTCCTTTATTACTGATGCTAAAATCTTTCGATTTTTTACTTTTATTAAAATAAGGAAGTGCTAAATCTAATTTCTTTTCGTTGTATAATTGAATACCTCTGTATAAAGAAACTTCATAGGTAAAAGCTAAATTTTCTTTTGTGTTTTTGCTCTTTAAATAATTTAAAGCTCCTTCATAATTTTTATTATTAATAAAAGAGGATACAATCAACTCATTTATCTCATTAAATGATTTTGAGTTTGGATACTTTTTAAGATAGTTTTGTAAAACATCAGAAACATTTTCATAAGGATTACCAGTTTCATAACTGATTTTAGCATAATTTAAAGCAGCATCTTCTTTAATTTGAGGGTTAAAGTTCATTTCACTTGCTGCTTTAAATGCATTTAAAGCTTCATTTTTCTTATCAATATTTAAATAACATTCAGCTAAATGATAATAAGCATTTTGTGAAACTGTATTTTTTTCACCAATAATTTTATTAAAGTATTGAATTGCATTGTCAAAATCATTTCGCTTATAATATGCATAACCAACTTGATAATAGTCAGTGTTATTCCATTTGCCCATTTTACCTTTATAACCAAGTAAATAAGGGATAGATTCTGAGTATTGTTCTAAATTAAAATAGCTTTCTCCAATAATTTTAGAAATTTCTGAGGCAACTTTTCTTTTTGAACTAGGTAAAATTTCTTTACCAACATTAATACATTTCTCGAAATTACCAGATTTAAAGCTGATGTCTAATAAATAATAAGCTATTTCAGCTTTGTAAGACTTATTATCTGAAATTTCTTTTAAGGTAGATTCAGCTACGCCATAATCTTCTAATTTATAGGCAATAAATCCATAGTAATATCTTGCGTCATTACCATATTTAGAATCATTAATTAATGGGAAAAACTTTTTTCTTGCTAGTGCTAATTTGTTTGCAGTCAATAAACTGAAGCCCATTTTAAAGTTTAGTTCTTTTTTATTTTCTTCAGAAATTAAATCGGTATTTACTTTTTGATACCATTTTAATGCGTAAGCAGTTTTTTTATTTGCAAAATAGAAATTAGCTACATTTAAAAAGGCTTTATTTTTCTTATTACTTACAGGGTTTTCTGCAACAAAGTTTATTACTTTTTTATCAGCATCTTTTTGATTTAGTTTTACTGCACACATAGCATCAAAATAAGATGCGTCTGAGTTTATTGTTGAATTTTTTTTGGTTGTTTTACGTACTTTAATAAAAACTTCTTGAGCTGCAGCATAAGATTTGTTATTGTAAAGTCTTAATGCATTATTATAATCAGCATTTTCGTTTACAAAAGCATCAGATTGCTGAGAGTACATACTGTGTACTAAAACTGTAAATAGTATTAGTAAATGTTTTTTTCTTGAAGAAATAATTTTCATAAACAATGTTTTATCTCATTTTTTTAACGAATTTTTTTTTAGTTTGTTTGATAAAAGCTAAAAAAAATAAAAGCAATAGTCAAAAGTAATAATTATGTAGTTTTATAGCTATAAAATGAAACGAAAATTTTAAGTTTGTAGAAAGTATATTTTATGGGTGATGTTGTATTACGTTTAGAAAATGCAGATATTTATCAGAGAGATAATTTAGTTTTATCTAAAGTTAATTTATCAATTAGCAAAGGGCAATTTTATTATCTAATTGGTAAAACAGGTAGTGGTAAAAGTAGCTTAATGAAAACACTTTATGGTGATTTAAGTTTACAAAGAGGTGTTGGAAATATAGTTGGTTTTGATTTGAAAAAATTGAAACAAAAACAAATTCCTTTTTTAAGAAGAAAAATCGGTATTGTTTTTCAAGATTTTAAATTGTTAAATGATAGAAATGTATTTGATAATTTAGAATTTGTTTTAAAAGCTACTGGTTGGAAAAATAAAGAAGAAAGAAAACAGAAAATTACTGAAGTTTTAGATAAGGTTGGTATGCAAAAACAGCATTACAAACAAACTTTTGAACTTTCTGGAGGTGAGCAACAAAGAGTAGCCATAGCAAGAGCTTTATTAAATGATCCTGAATTAATTTTGGCTGATGAACCAACAGGCAATTTAGATCCGAAAACTTCGTTAGAAGTTATGCAGTTGCTCAACGAAATTCATAAAAGTGGAAAAACGATTTTAATGGCAACTCACGATTACCAATTGATTGTTAAATTTAAACACAAAACAATTAAAGTAGAATCGGGAGGATTATTTGAAATGGCTCAACAAACAACTTAATGTTATCTATACTTATCCCTACATACAATTATAATATTGTTCCGTTGGTAAGGGATTTAAGGAGTCAATTGCACAAAGAAAATATAATTTTTGAAATTATTTGTATTGATGATGCTTCACAATCTGAACTTAATTTAATTAATGAGGAAATTAATACTTTTGAGTTTTGTTCTTTTTCTTCTTTAAAAAAGAATTTCGGAAGAAGTAAAATAAGAAATTTCCTTGCAAAAAAAGCCAAATACGAATGGCTTATTTTTTTAGATGGTGATGTTTTACCAGCCCAAAGTTCTTTTATTTTTAATTATTTAAAAATAATAAAAAGTACTACTAATAAAGTTTTTTGTGGAGGTGTAAAATATCAAAGAAAAAAATCAAACATTAACCTTTTACACTATAAACATGGTGTAAAAAATGAAGAAATAAGTGTAAATAAAAGAAGAGAAAAACCGTATAAATATTTTTTCACATCTAACTTTCTAATAGCTAAAGATGTTTTTAATAAGGTAACTTTTGAAGAAAAATTAACTGCTTACGGGAGAGAGGATTTATTATTTGCCATCGATTTAAAAAATAATGGTTTTAATATTGAACATATTTCAAATGAAATATTTCATTTAGGTCTTGAAAATGATAAGATATTTTTATCAAAAACAAAACAAGCTATGATGAATTTATTTTTTCTTGAAAATGAAAATTTACTAAAAACTAACGAAAGTGGATTGTTGAACTTGGTGAAAAATCTTAAAAGATTTAAATTGTCAAGAATTATATCAAGGTTTACTTCTTATTTTGAGAAGGTTGTGATTCAGAAAAAATCTTTATTAATGTTAGATTGTTTAAAGGTTTGTTATTTGTGTTCATTAAATTCAAATGAAAATGCATAGATTACAAATTGCGGATTTAATTTATAATAACTTAAAGACCCATAAAAGTTTTCTAAGTGAACAGTTTAAATCAACAAAAAAAGACATAGGTTTTTTTTATTTAGATGATTTGTTGCCAGAAGATTTAGCGCAGAAAATTCATCAAAAATTTCCACAAATAGAAAATACAGTTAAAAAAGGAAGTTTAAGAGAATTAAAGCACATCGCTTATGAAATGAATAAATATCATCCTATTTTAGAGGAGGTTATTTATGCATTTCAAGACTTTAGAATTGTAAGTTTAATTGGTGAGATTTGCGATTTAAAAAAAATATCTGCAGATGAAAAATTGTATGCAGGAGGTTTATCCTTAATGGCTAAGAATAATTTTCTAAATCCTCATTTAGACAATTCGCATGATAAAGATAGAAATCGATGGAGGGTTTTAAATCTGCTTTATTATGTAACTCCAGATTGGGATTATAATTTGGGGGGTAACTTAGAAGTTTGGCCAAAAGGTTTAAAAAAGGAACAAATTACCATACAAAGTAAATTTAATAGATTAGTTGTTATGGCAACTCATCAGAATTCTTGGCATTCAGTAAGCAAGGTTAAGGCAGATGCTGTAAGATGTTGTGTTTCTAATTATTATTTTTCGAATGATCCATTATTAGTTTCAGATAATTTTCATGTAACTACTTTTAGAGGAAGGCCTAAAGAAAAAATAAAAGACTTTTTTTTGCAGTTAGACAATAAAGTAAGGCAAGGTATTCGAGTTTTATTTAAAAATGGTGTTAGAGAAAATCCTCATCAATACAAAAAGTAATTATTTAAGATTATTAAATATACTTAAAAGCTCTTCTTCTTGTTTCTCCCAAATCAGCTCTCTTTTCGCTCTTTGAAGTTCTTTTGAGAGGTCTTTTTCGAGAAGTAATTTAATCTGATTAGCAATATTTTTTGGTTCTCTATTTTTAACAATTTCACCGACATTATATTCTAAAACTATTTTTTTCATTTCTGGTAAATCTGAAATAAGAATAGGTATTTCAGCTTGTATATAATCAAATATTTTATTTGGTAATGCAAACCTATAATTAAGACCTAAATCTTCTTCTAAAGAAATTCCTAAGTTAGCAAGAGGTGTGAGTTTTCGTAATTCTTTTGGAGATAATCTTCCCATAAACAATACTTTTTCTTGAATATTTAGCTCTTTTGTAAGCTGTTTTAATTCACTCAAAACATCTCCAGAGCCAATAATTAAGAAAATATGATTATGTAGATAAAGCATAGCTTTAAGTATTAACTCAATTCCTCTTCCTAGATTGATTGCGCCTTGGTAAATTATTATTTTTTTATTTTTTTTGTCAAAAGGTAAATTACCAAATTCTGTTTTTTTACTTTTATTCGGAAAGTTTTTTATGATTTTAAAATCAACATTATATTTATTTTTATAAAACTCACTTATACTATTACAAACAGTGTAATTATTTTTCAGTTTTGGTAAAATAGAACTTTCTAAAGACGTCCAAATTTTTTTAACTGTTGGTTTCGCAACTAATTCTGGTATTTCTGGAAATAATTCATGACTATCATATACTAATTTTTTACTCTGTAATTTGCTTATCGAGTAATTTGCAAGTAGTGTGTCTAAATCATTAGAAAGTAAAATATCCTTTTTTAAAAATAGTAATTTAAAAAATAACCTAAAATTGTATTCTGCATAAAAAAGAAATCCTTTATTAAAAAAAAGTTTTAGTCTTACTACTTTATATTTTCTATTTATAGCTTTGCTATTTATTAGTTTTCTTCCTATTAAAAGGATGTCAAATCCATTTTTATATAGAGTATTGCAAACCTTTTCAACTCTTTGGTCTGTAGTAATATCATTAGTAATGGAAACTATAACTTTTTTCAAGATTCTTTCTTTGTCGCAATATAAAAATAAATTTAAGCTCTCTAAAAATTCATATTGATTATACTTTTCTATTTTATTAATATTTCTAAAAAATATTATCTCATTAGAGATTAAAATGTTAAATAAAGTTGATTGAAATTATTTTGTTTTAATGTAGATGAGTTTTGTATTAATTAAAATATTGTTAAAATATACTATTAAAACTTATTTCTGTTTATTGTTTTAATAGATTTGTTACACAAAAAAATATATTTATGAAATCTTTTTTATTTAAAATCAGTTTAGTTCTTTTATTGTTTAGCTTTTCAAATAGTAGTCAAGCTCAGAGTTTTCAAGGCAAGGCAGTTTATAAATCTAAACAAAAAATGGAGTTAGGAAGTTGGGGAGCTAGAATGAGTGAAGGGCAAAAAAAACAAATCGCTGCTCGTTTAAAAAATAGATTAGAAAAAACTTACATATTAACTTTTAATATGCAAGAAGCGATGTTTTTAGAGGATGAAAAAATAGATGCCATCTCTGGAGCAACAGACTCTTGGGGAAGTTATTTTTCAAGAGGTCATCAATACAAGAATGTAAAAGAAAATCAGTTAGTGCAAGCTCAAGAATTTTATGGGAAAAGATTTCTAGTTAAAGATAGTTTATACAAGATTGATTGGAATATGGGAACTGAAACTAAACAAATAGGTCAATATACTTGTTATAAAGCCAAAGCTTTTGTACCAAAGTTAGAATTAGAATGGTATAATTTTTCTTGGAGTGATTTAAGAAATAACACAGAAAATAAAGACGAAAATCCAGAAGAAAATTTAATGGTTGTAGAAGCTTGGTATACTCCTCAAATACCAGTTTCACAAGGGCCAGCAGAATTTTGGGGTTTACCAGGATTAATTCTTGAAGTTAGTTCAGGTAATACAACATTGTTGTGCACTGAAATAGAAATTAACAATAAACAGCAAGTTGCAATTCAACCTCCTACAAAAGGAACAGAAATCAGTAAAAACGATTATAGTTCTACAATTAAAAAGAAAATGGGAGAGATGAGAACTAACAGAATGGGACGAAGAAGTCGCTAGTTCTTATAATATTTTAGATAAAATCAGTCTTTTAAAATTTTTAAAAGACTTTTTGTTGCCTTTTAATAAGATAAAATAAAGTCCACTTTCTAAATAACTGATATCTATTTTTTTAGATGAAAATTCTTTAAAATGTTTGATTAACTTTCCGTTAGAATCAAATAAGCTAAGTTTATTGTAAAATTTATATTTGTTATCAATATTTATAATACCAGTTGTTGGGTTTGGATAAATATTGGTGAATTAATTATTTTGTCATAATTGTTACCCTCGTTTAATTTTGAACTACTAACCGAAACTCCAACTAAAAAAGTTGTAGCTTTTTCTTTTAAAGGAGTTATTGGTTCATTTTGTGAAACTTCATCATCG
>JBELHK010000009.1:36575-37866 GCA_042091415.1 Polaribacter sp.
TCATCATCGATTAGCATTAATTCATTATTTTCTTTTGAGCAGTTTAAAAACAGCATAGCAACAAATAGAAAAACATAAATACTATTGATGTAAACTTTTATTTTCATGAATATTAACAAAATTTAGCTTAAAAAGCCACGAAGAGTCTTTAGCAACAAATTTATATTTCAGAAAGTTTTAATGGTATTATATTTGAGGATAAACCTATAAATTTTGAGGATTATTTTTAATCTTAAATATTTAAATGTCTCAAAAAAATTATATTTACAGTTCTTTAATTTAATTATATATCATTGATGAAGATTTTCAGTATTACCGCATTTGTTATTTGTTTATTTATAGCTGGATGTAAGGAAAAGAAGACAGAATCTATTAAGAGTTTTAAATCCCCAAAAGGTATGGTTTGGGTTGAAGGAAAGACATTTTTACAAGGAGCTAAAAGTTCAGATCCTTATGCTATGCCAAGAGAAAAACCAGCTCATAAAGTTACTGTTGATGGTTTTTTTATTGATGTAACAGAGGTTACAAATAAACAATTTAGAACTTTCGTAAATGCTACTGATTATCTTACTGTTGCTGAAAGAAAAATTGATTGGGAAGAAATTAAAAAGCAACTTCCTGCAGGTACACCAAAACCTCACGATTCTGTTTTACAACCAGGGAGTTTGATATTTAATAAAAATGTTAACGCCGTTGTTAACATGAACAATTATCAACAATGGTGGACATGGAAAGTTGGTGCAAATTGGAGGCATCCTGAAGGACCAAAATCTTCAATTGAAGGTAAAGATGATTTACCCGTTGTTCATATTGCTTACGAAGATGCGCTTGCTTATTGTAAATGGGCAAATAGAAGACTGCCTACTGAAGCAGAGTGGGAGTCTGCAGCTCAAGGAACAAATGATAATACAATTTATACATGGGGTGATAATCCAGAAATATTAAATTCAAATGCAAATACTTGGCAAGGAGTTTTTCCAACAAAAAACGTCAGTGAAGATGGTTTTACAATGATAGCTCCTGTAAAGTCTTACACACCAAATAGTATCGGATTATATGATATGTTAGGAAATGTTTGGGAAATTACAAGTGATCTTTTTAATGTAAATTATTACAAAGAATTAGATTCTTCAGAAACAATATTAAATCCTAAAGGAGCAAATAAATCATACAGTCTTAGTAACCCTTTACAATTAGAGTATGTGGTTAAAGGAGGCTCTTTTTTATGTCACGCATCGTATTGTGCAAGTTTTAGAATTTCAGCAAAAATGGGTGTAGCCTTTGATTCAGG
>JBELHK010000010.1:0-37635 GCA_042091415.1 Polaribacter sp.
CGATTCTGATTCTCTACCGTTTTTCGAACTACCTACTCCTTTTTTATGTGCCATGATACTATGGTTTTAAAATTGAAATTCTTATTTAGTTAAAGCCTCTATTAATTCTGCTTTCTTTAAAGAAGTGTATCCTTTAACACCTGCTTCTTTAGCGGCAGCTTTTAATTCTGCAACAGTCATAGAACTATAATCTGTTGAAGCCTCTTTTACTTCAGCTTTTGGAGCAGCTTCACTTTTAGGAGCGGCTTTCTTAGCTGGTTTTGATCCAGTCAAAGCAATAGATTCAATTTGAATTTCACTTAAAGACTGTCTGTGTCCATTTTTCTTTTTGTAACCTTTTCTTCTCTTCTTTTTGAAAACGATTACTTTATCACCTTTTAAGTGACTTAAAATTTGAGCTGTTACTGAAGCTCCTTCTATAGCTGGGGCGCCAATTGTTACATTTCCTTTATCATCAGTTAAAAGAACGTTATCAAAAGTTACTTTTGATCCTTCCTCACCTTGTAAACGGTTAACGTAAACTTTTTGGTCTTTTGCTACTTTAAACTGCTGCCCTGCTATCTCTACGATTGCGTACATACTATTTGTTTTGCGTAATTATACTTAAATTATGCATTTACTTATTTTAAATGCGGATGCAAATATACATCTTTTTTAACAGTTAACAACATCATAATTAACAAATTAATTTTAACGAAAATATAAGGAAACAAAAATAAAATTATTATGATTTAACTTTGAGGTTTATTATTTTTGAGAATTCGTAAAATATTACAGTTTACACTGTAACACTTTTAAATATTTTGCGTCAACTTGTATTGAAAATTATTAATAAATTAAAACTAAATGAAAAAAAGTATTTTATCTCTAGCTTTTATTTTAGCTATTGCATTTTCTATAAATGCACAAAAAGTAGAGTTTGAAGAGTATGATTTAGACAACGGAATGCACGTAATTTTACATAAGGATACTTCTGCTCCGGTAGTTGTAACATCTGTAATGTATCATGTTGGTGCAAAAGATGAGCAACCAGGAAGAACAGGAATGGCTCATTTCTTTGAGCATTTATTGTTTGAAGGAACAGAAAATATTGCAAAAGGAGAATGGTTTAAAATTGTATCCTCTAATGGTGGAAGAAATAATGCCAACACCTCTGACGATAGAACTTATTATTATGAGATTTTTCCATCGAACAAACTAGAATTAGGACTTTGGATGGAGTCTGAACGATTATTGCATCCTATTATCAAACAAGATGGTGTTGACACACAGAATGAGGTTGTAAAAGAGGAAAAAAGATTGCGAGTAGACAATCAGCCATATTCTCGTTTTTTAGAATATGTTAAATTAAACATGTTTAAAAAACATCCTTATAAAGGAACCACAATTGGTAAAATGGCAGATTTAGATGCTGCAACTTTAGAAGAGTTTTTGGCGTTTAACAAAAAATTCTATGTACCAAATAATGCAACCCTAGTCGTTGCTGGTGATATTGATTTTACGACAGCAAAAAAAATGATTGAAGATTATTTTGGACCTATTCCAAGAGGAGCAGATGTTATCAAAGATTTCCCACAAGAAGATCCAATTACAGAAGCAATGTCAGCTAAAGGATATGACCCAAATATTCAAATTCCTGCAATTATGGCGGCTTATAGAACTCCTTCCATGAAAACAAAGGATTCAAGAATTTTAGATATGATCTCTACATACTTAAGTACAGGAAGAAGCTCTGTTTTGTATAAGAAATTAGTGGATGATAAAAAAATGGCCTTGCAAGCAGGTGCAATTAATTTAAGTCAGGAAGATTATGGAACTTATATTTTGTACGGTTTACCTCAAGGGGAAACTAAATTAGAAGATATTATTAAAGAAATTGATGAGGAAATTGTAAAAATGCAAACAGAATTAATTTCAGAAAGAAATTTTCAAAAATTACAAAATCAGTTTGAAAACAATTTTGTAAACTCAAATTCTAGTGTAGAAGGTATTGCAAATTCTTTAGCACGTTACAATGTTTTGTATGGAGACACAAATTTAATCAATTCAGAAATTGAAATTTATAGATCAATCACAAGAGAAGACATTAAAGCTGTTGCAAATAAATATTTGAATCCTAATCAGCGATTAATTTTAGAATATTTACCAGAAGAAAAATAATATATAATCAATCTTTGATTGATTTCTAATAACAATATACAAATTATGAAAACAAAAATTTTATCATTATTAGTAATTTTTCTTTTATCTATTGCTACAAATGCACAAATAGACAGAAGTAAAATGCCAAAACCAGGGCCAGATCCTGTTGTTAAATTAGGTACTCCAAAAACTTTTACACTAAAAAACGGTTTAAAAGTAATTATGGTTGTAAATAATAAATTACCAAGAGCGTCTGCTAATTTAACAATCGATAACAAACCTTATTTTGAAGGCGAAATTTCTGGAGTTTCTGGAATGATGGGGAGCTTACTTGGTCGTGGAACGAATAACATCAGCAAAGATGATTTTAACGAAAAAGTAGATTTTTTAGGAGCTAATGTATCTTTTTTTAGCACAGGAGCTTTTGCTTCTTCTTTAAAAAAATATTTCCCAGAAATTTTAGGATTAATGGCAGATGGTGTCATGAATTCTAAATTTACACAAGAGGAATTTGACAAAGAAGTTCAAGTTACTTTAGATGGAATAAAATCTGATGAAAAGAATGTTACCTCAGCAGCTAGAAGAGTAGAAAACGTTTTAACGTATGGTAAGAATCACCCTTTTGGGGAATTCACATCAAAAGAAAGTGTTGAAAAAATTACTTTACAAGATGTAAAAAATAATTATGCTACTTATTACAAACCTAACAATGCTTATTTAGTTATTGAAGGAGATATTAATCCTAAAAAAATTAAAAAACTTGTAAAATCTTTATTTTCTGATTGGAAAAAAGGAGAGATTCCTGTGTATAAAATTCCAGAAACACAAAATGTAGCAACTACAGAGATTAACTTTGTTAATATGGATAATGCTGTACAATCTGAAATTGCAGTAATTAACAATATAGATTTAACTTTAGGCGACAAAGATTATTATGCAGCATTAATAGCAAACAATATTCTTGGCGGTGGCGGAACAGCGCGTTTGTTTATGAATTTAAGAGAAGACAAAGGATACACATATGGTTCTTATTCTAGATTAAGCCAAAATAGATACGCAGGTACTTTTAGAGCATCTGCAAGTGTTAGAAATGTTGTTACCGATAGTTCTGTTGTAGAGATACAAAAAGAAATAAATAAAATTAGATATCAAAAGGTAACTGCAGAAGAATTAGCAAATTCTAAAGAAGAGTATATCGGTGGTTTTGTAATGGATGTACAAAAACCAAGAACTGTTGCAAATTTTGCATTGAATATTGCTCGTTATAATTTGCCAGAAGATTTTTATGAAAATTATATAAAAAACATAAAAGCTGTTACTTTAGAAGATGTTCAAAATGCCGCATTAAAATACTTTAAAGCAGATAAAGCTAGAATTATTATCACAGGTAAAGGTATTGACGTACTAAATAATCTTGAAAAAACTGACTACGCAATTAAGTATTTCGATAAAGAAGGAAACCCAACTGAAAAGCCAGAAATGACTTTACCAATTCCAGAAGGTGTAACTGCTGAAACTGTTGTTGATAAATATGTTGATGCTATTGGCGGAAAAGATAAAGTAGAAACTGTAAAAACAGTTATGATGATTGCAAATGCAACTATACAAGGCACTCCTTTAGTATTAACAACAAAATCTGCAGCACCAAATAAAAGCTCGCAAACAATTGCTGTAATGGGTAATGTAATGCAAAAATCTGTATTTGATGGCGAAAACGGATATCAAGAAGCTAGAGGTCAAAAAATGAATATGCAACCTGCGCAAATTGAAGAATCTAAAGCTGGCCTACAACCTTTTGCTGATATGGCATATAAAAATGGGAAACTAGATAGAATTGAACCTGTTGATGGAAAAAAATACTTTGTTATTAAACATAATAAAATAGAAATTTTTTACGATATGAGTACTGGTTTAAAATATCAAGAAGTTAAAACCGTAAAAGGACCAAATGGTGATGTTAGCGTACCTACTATTTTTGGAGACTATAAAGAAGTAAACGGAATTTTATTCCCATATTCTATAGCACAAAAAATGGGGCCAATGGATTTAAACTTTGAAATAAAAGAAATTAAAATAAATGAAGGGGTTTCTGACGCTGATTTTAAATAGAATTTCTAATCAATACATTTTAAAAAGCCAAGATTTAAATCTTGGCTTTTTTTATTTTGATTTATTTACCAAATACACCCCAGATAAAATAATTAAACCTCCAACAACTTGAACAAATTGCAAAGATTCACCGTCTAAAAATCCCCAAAAAATTGCTACAATAGGAATTAAATAAGTAACTGAGGAAGAAAATATAGGTGTTGAAATCTGTACTAATTTATTATATATGGTTTTTGCAATTCCTGTACCGACAACTGAAAGAATTACTATATACCCCAAAGAACTTGTGCCAGCTTCATCCATTTTAAATTCAGTAAAGAAATCTGTACAAGCTAAAACAACAATTGCAGGTATTAATAACAAAACAAAATTTCCTGTTACAATGGCAAGCGCATCTAAATCTGATAGGTTTTTCTTTATCATGTTTGCATTCAATGCATAGCCCATACTTGCAATAATAATTAATAACGCAAACCAATAATTCTGATTTGGGTTAACAGCAGCTCCTTTTAAAATCAAAATTAAAGTGCCTATTAAACCAATAAAAATTCCTACTAATTGTGATTTTTTAAATGTAAAACCAAATAATAATGCGCCAATAATTAAAGTATTAAAAGGCGTAAAAGAATTTAAAATAGAAACAATTGCACTGTCTATATTTTCAATAGCAAATGCAAATAAAAATCCCGGTATAAACGTTCCTGCAATTGCAGTATAAACAATATAAAGCCAATGTTTTTTCTTTATCTTTTTAAGTGATTTAAAACCAACTAACAATAAAAATACGGCCGAAAAAATCATTCGTAAAGCACCTAATTGAATTGGAGTTACACCTAAAAGTGCTTTTTTCATCAAAATAAAAGAACTACCCCAAACTAAAGAAAGTAAAATTAAAAAGAGCCATTTTCTTTGTTGATTATTCATGAAATTATTTTAGATATTACAAAAGTCTTACAATTATTTAGATACTATTAACTTTATTAATAAATTTGTACCATAACTAAATAACAATAAACAATGAAACTTAAAAATATAATATACAGTATAACAATTGCTTGTTTTGTTTTAGTTGGATGCAAGTCTGAAGCAAAAAAAGAAGTTAATACAGAAGTAAAAAAAGAACAAATTTCTCTAGCTATTTCTGGAATGACATGTGAAATTGGTTGTGCTAAAACAATACAATCTAAATTATCTAAAAAGGAGGGTGTTTTAAATGCTTCTGTAATTTTTACAGATAGTATTGCAAATATTGACTTTGACTCAAATATTATTTCTAGTAAAGAACTTATATCTTACATAGATAATATTGCTGGAGGTGAAATGTACAAAGCCTCTAAACTTAAAGAATAAGCTTCTAAATTATATCAAAATAAAAAAGCAGGCTAATTAGCCTGCTTTTTTATTTTAAATATAGATTTTATAAACCTGCATTTCTCCAAGTCCAAGAAGAAATGTCTAAAGGTGTAGCATCTTTTCCACTATTTAAAGTATATTTTCTGTCTTCACCAGAAATCAAAGTTGCATCGGCATCGCTAGAATTAATTTGAACATTTGAAAGAGCTCCCTGATCTTTCATATCTAAATCAACATCATAACCTGACAAATGTAAACCTGTTATACTACCTCCGGAAGTTTTCTTAAACTGTAAAGCTGTTCCACCTACTGAAGATATCGCAGTAATATTTGTAAAAGTTGGATTTGCATTATCTTTATCTCCTTCAAAAACAGTCGAGAAACCTGGAGTTGTATTAGATATGTAAGCATTAGTTAATGATCCACTCCAAGATTCGGTCCAATCAATAGAATCATCATCAGCATTTTCAACATAAACATTCATTGCATTTGCTGTTCCACCAAAAAACTCAATACCATCATCTGCTCCATCAATAACTGCAATGTTTTCTAATTCGGTTTCAGAACCAACGGCATATAATGAAACACCATTGTATTGAGACTCTGAATTAATTTGAGCACCAGTTCCTTTAATTACCAAATATCTTACATGACCAGAATCATCTGAATCGTTAGAACCACCATATATAAAACCACCAACTTCTGCAACTGCGTCAATACCCGCAGAAGTAGTTGCATCTCCACAAATAGTTAGACCACCCCAATCCCCAGGGTTTCCGTCTGCTGATGCAATTACTACTGGATTAGATGATGTTCCATTTATTTCTATTTGTCCTCCTTTAAGAACCGCAATATAAACACCTGTTCCACCATTTCTTGCAGTAATTTTAGTCCCTTCTGGAATTATAAGTTTTGCACCATCTGGAACAATATATGCAGAATTAAGTAAATAACTCACGTTAGCATCTAATGTAACTGTGTTAGATATTGTACCTTGAAGTACTGAAGACTCAAAAGACAAATCAGAGTCAACCCAAGGGAAATCATCTTTAGAAACCGTAGGAGCAACACTTGAACCATTTAAGGCATAAAAGTATTTATCTGCAGTATTAGGGTCTGTTGGATCTGTAATTGCAACAGGTTCAACACCAGATTCAAAAACTACATTAGAAGTTGAACCTCCGTCTTTCATATCTAAATCAGCATCATAACCAGAAAGAGATAAGCCTGTTATTGTTCCTCCAGATTGTTTTTTAAATTGTAAAGCTGTTCCACCTACTGTAGAAACAGAAGTTATATTGTTAAATGTTGGATTATTATTGTCTTTATCTCCTTCAAAAGCTGTAGAAAAACCAGCAACTGTATGTGAAATATATGCATTATTTACAGTTCCATTCCAGCCTTCAGTCCAATCGATTGAATCATCATCATTGTTTTCTAAATATAAGTTAGATACTGAAACAGTTCCTCCAAAAAACTCAACACCGTCATCTGCACCATTAATAACAGCAATATTATTTACAACGGTACCAGAACCAACTGCGTAAAATGAAACTCCGTTATACTGAGATTCAGAGTTTATTTGGGCACCTGTACCATTTATCTGTAAATATGAAATATTTCCTGAACTATCACTATCATCTGTTCCTCCATAAATAAAACCACCTACTTCAGCAGTTGCATCAACACCTGCAGTAGTTGTTGCATTTCCACATATAGTTAAACCACCCCAATCTCCTGGATTTCCATTTATTGAAGTCATAACTACAGGATTAGATTCATTACCATTAATAAAAATCTGAGAACCTTTTAAAACACCAATATATACCTCAGTCCCTCCTTCATCAGCAACAATAGTTGTACCAGCAGGTATTGTAAAAACAGAACCTTCAGAAATAACAAACTGACCTGTTAAGTTATATTGAACTGTTGGATCAAGAGTATAATTTTCTTCTAAAGTACCATTTAAAATACCGCTTTCTAAGTTTTGTATAACATCACTTGTTGGTGGAATAATAGGTGTTGGTTCATTATCACCACAACTAACTAAAATTAGGGAAATAGCTAAATATAAATAAGCCGATAAATTTCCTTTAAGTTTTTTCATTTTTTTAAATTATTTGTTTTTTGAATTATATTTTTTACAAAGTAAATGATGAAATCTTTTATTTATATTAACTATACATTAAATGAAAGTTATTTTAAACTCCAAAAAACATATTTTTTGTTACGAAATTATTAATTAAAATTTATAACTAAGATTAAGACTAATTTGGCTTCCTCTTTTGTAAGTTTGAACTATTTCGTCAGATATACTATTTATTTGTCCAGATCCTGTATTATCGAATTCAGTAATTTTTTGAGTTTGCTGTATATTAGGGTTTAATAAGTTACGTCCTATAAATTTAATCACAAATTTATCTGTAATTTGCTTACTCATCACCAAGTCTAATGTTACAAATCCTTTTTCTATTATTTCATCATTAAATAGTGTTGCCTTATTTGTTAAGTCTTCTGGACTACCTAAAGCAAAAATCTTGTCTGAAGAATAATTACCACTAAGAGTAGCAATAAATTCTTTTTTAGACCTACTGTTATAAGTAAATGATGCATTTGTAATAAAATCAGATGCCCCTTGCAGACCTGTTTCTGTAACATTTGAGTACTGAAAATTTTCATACAAATCTTGGTTAAACCACATCTTGGTTAAATTTGCGTTAACTGATAATACCCCTCTTTCATCCTCATCTTCAAGTATATTTAATCTTCCCTCAAACTCTAATCCGTATACATTTGCATTTTCTCCAGTATTGTTATATTCGAAATTTCCTGACGAACCTCTTGTTAAAGCTAAGTTAATTGGGTCATTTATATTTTTATAAAATAATGTTCCAGAAATTAGCTCATCTTTACTAGGAAAAAACTCCCATTTTGTATCTAAATTAAAAACTTTAGATCTTTCTAAATTAGGGTTACCTTGAATAACTCGTCCTGTTGGTTCTTCATATTGAAAGGGAGCAAATTCTTTAAATTCTGGTAAAGTTTGAGTTAAGCTGGATGCAAAACGAATGCTGTTTTTTTCGTCAAACTGATACTTAAGGTTTAAACTAGGGTATAAAGAGTTATATTCTCTTTTTAAATCACCTGCTCTTGCCTGCCCATCAGGACCTTGATAATTTTTTACATTCCATTTTATATTAATCTCATTTCTTTCAAACCTTAATCCAAAATTTCCTGAAAATTTTGACCCTTTAATAAAATCTAAATTTGTGAAAAATGCAAGATTTGTCATATCTGCATTATATAAATCTGGTAATTGTTCGATAACTCTTAATTTTGGATTAGCTGTACTTTTGTAGTTTTCTGGATCTGAAAAAGTATCAGTTATATTGTCAACAGAAGAGATTAAAAATCCTGAATCTGGGAATCCAGGAGTATATCCAGGAGTTGAAACTCCAATAAACTGTGATTTAAAATCTCTCTCTTTAAATCTAAAATTAGCTCCAAAATTTAACTTAAATGGTTTATTATCATATTCTGTTTCTGTTTCACCAAATGAAAACTCATCTAAAGCATATGCTGAAAAATCGTTATCCTCAATCCTTTGAGATGATTTTCTCTGAGAAAAATCTGAAACATCAGCATAAGTTACTTGACTATCATTTAGTATTATAGCTTCATTCCTTATTCTGTTTGGTTCTTCAGCTAACAAGAAATTATATCCTCCTGCCCAAGTTATTTTATTGTTTTCGGAAGTTTTGTGTTCTCCCATTAATTGATTTACAAACATTATAGTTTGCTTATAATTTTGATCTCTTGTAAACGCGCCTCTTTCTTGTGGTTGCTGATCAAAAACATATCCTAAGCCATTCCTACCTTGTTCATATAGATTATCAGTACCTGTATTTACAAATAATGTATTATAGCTTATCTTATTTGTATCATTGATTTTAAAATCTCCTCTAATGTAACCAGTAGCGTTTATTCTTGTTATGTATTGTTCTACAGAAGGACTATCATTTAAAGCTGTCTCTGGGTCGTATGAAGGGTTTGGAAATGCATTATCTAAAATATTTGCTCTGTAAGTTCTGAACTCACCTTCTCTGTATTCATAAGATTTACTATATGATCCTGTTGCAAAAAGTGATAAATCTTTACCAAATAATTTAAGCTTGTAAGCTGATGTAAATGAAATACCGTAATTAGTATCATTATTAACACTTATTGGATCCCACCCTTGATATAAAATCGCATCTGTTAATACAAATGGTTTTTTGTGATAACCAAAAGTAACATCATTCATATTTAAAGTATTTCTGAAACCTGAATCAAGTCCAAGTACTGATGTGTTAAAACCGCTTGTAAAACTAAATGAAAATTGTTTTTTTCTATATTTCTTTGATGAAACATTAACTGTTCCTGAAGCTTGATCTGAATAGTTGTTAGTGTTATATGTTTTTGATATCCCAATATTATTAATAACATTAGTTGAAAATAAAGATAGATCAATATTTTTTTTTGCAACATCATCTGACGGTATAGGTAAACCATTCATTGTTGTTGATAAGTATCTATCGCCAAGTCCTCTAATATAAACATCCCCTGATGCTTCACTTCTTGTTACTCCAGATATTTTAGTTGTTGCTGTAGCAGCATTTGATACACCTATTTTTGATAACCTTTCAGCACCAATACTTTCCTTAATTATAACTGCTTTCTTTTGCTCCAACAATAAGGCTGACTCTTTTTCTTTTGTACTCTCTGTTTTAACGACAACTTCATCAAGAGAAACACCTTCTTCCGCAGACATTATTTGATTAATTGTAAGTGTTTCTCCTGCTTTAATTGTAAATGATTTCTCTATTGACTTATATCCTAAAAAACTAAATACGATAACATGATTACCTTCAGAAACCTTTAGTGAGTATAATCCATCAAAATCTGTCGTTGTTCCGTTACTTGTACCTTTAATGATTACATTTGCAAAAGGTAAAGGTTCATTATTCGATTCTTTATCTGTTAATAAACCCTTAACAGTTCCCTTTGACTGTGCATTTAGAAAAGAACTAAATGCGAGTAAAATAATCAATATTATTTTTTTCATTTTTTACCTATTTAAAAATGCAAAAATGCGCACTTTGTGTAAAGTTCGTGTTAGTTATAGATTATCGTTAAGTTAAAAGGGCGTTAACTAAATGTTATCAAAAATTCAATATTTTAATGACTATTAATTCATAAGAGTTAAATTTTCATCTTTTTAACACACATATTTAATAACATTTAGATAACATTTTGAACTTACTGAGTAATTAAATTTGTTTCTTTGTAAAAAATTTAAAAAAAATGGGGGATCCATATATTTTAATGTTAGTTGCTCTTGCTGCTTTGGCTATTGTAGATTTAGTAGTTGGTGTAAGTAATGACGCTGTAAATTTTTTAAATTCAGCAATTGGCTCTAAAGCAATTTCAGTTAAAAATATAATGATTATTGCTAGTGTTGGTGTATTTTTTGGGGCAGTATCTTCAAGCGGTATGATGGAAGTTGCACGTAAAGGAATCTTCAACCCTAACATGTATGTTTTTCAAGATGTTATGTACATTTTTATGGCAGTAATGATTACAGACATTCTTCTTTTAGATGTTTTTAATTCATTTGGGATGCCAACTTCTACAACAGTTTCTATTGTTTTTGAGCTACTTGGTGCTGCAGTTGTAATTGCTTTGATTAAAATTACAAATAATGAAGCTGAAAGTTTCTCTGCTATTTGGGATTATATTAATTATACAACCGCTTCTGAAATTGTTCTCGGTATTTTAGTATCTGTTGTTGTTGCTTTTACAGTTGGCGCTATCGTTCAATATTTTTCAAGATTGATATATTCTTTTAATTTTGAAAAAAGACCCGCCTATATAAATTCGATTTTTGGAGGCTTTGCTTTAACCTCAATTACCTATTTTATAGTTATTAAAGGATTGAAAGGCACCGATTTTTACGCAAGCTTAAAAGGTCTTTTAGAAGGAAATACTTTAGAAATAGTTGTAATTAGCTTTTTCGTTTGGGCTATTGTTTCTCATCTTTTAATCAAGTTTTTTAAATTAAACATATTAGTTCTTATTATAGGGGTTGGTACATTCTCTTTGGCAATGGCATTTGCTGGTAATGATTTGGTAAACTTCATTGGTGTTCCTATTGCGGCTTTAAATTCTTTTGAAGCTTGGAGTATTTCTGGAGTGGATCCTGCTGTATTTTCAATGGGGAGTTTGGCAAAAAAAGTACCGTCTAATGTTTGGCTCTTGTTATTGGCAGGAGCAATTATGGTTGTTACACTGTGGACATCATCAAAAGCAAAATCTGTTATAGAAACAGGAATAAATTTATCTAGACAAGGAGAAGGTCATGAGAAGTTTCAACCAAATAACCCATCTAGAATTGTTGTTAGAGTTGCTATGTTATTAAACAACAGTATCAATTATATAATACCTATTAAAACTCAAAATTTTATCAACTCAAAATTTGAAAAACCTATTGTTAAATTACCGAAAGATAAAACCTATGAAATGCCAGCCTTTGACTTGGTTAGAGCATCTGTAAATTTAATTATGGCTAGTGTTTTAATTTCTATAGCAACATCTATGAAATTGCCTTTATCTACTACTTATGTTACTTTTATGGTAGCTATGGGTACTTCTTTAGCAGATAGAGCTTGGGGTCGTGAAAGTGCTGTTTATAGAGTTGCTGGAGTTTTAAATGTAATTGGAGGATGGTTTTTAACAGCATTTGTTGCTTTTATTGCTGCAGGTATTGTTGCTTATCTTATCAATTTAAACGTTTCTTTTATTCCTATTTTGTTAATTTTAGTTGCTTTTTTAATCACAAAAAATTCGATTGCGCATAGAAAGAAAACTAAAGAAGTTCAGAAAAAAATATATGTAGAAAGATCTGAATCAATTAACATAAATGGTGTTATTGAAGAAAGTTCAGACCACATTTCAAATGTTGCTAATCGAGTTGGTAAATTATATACTAACGTTGTTAACGATTTAGCAAATCATGATTTAAATAAGCTTCGTAAAACAGATAAATATGTTGAAAAGCTGAATGATGAAATTGACAGCTTAAAAGATAATGTCTTTTATTTTATAAAATCTCTAGAAGAATCTTCTGTTCAAGCAAGTAGGTTTTATATAAGTGTCTTGGGTTATTTACAAGATACCGCTCAATCTATTAGCTACATTTCTAGAGCTAGTTTTAAACATGTAAATAATAATCATAAAAATCTTAAGAAGGGGCAACTAAAAGATTTAAAAGGAATCAATAATCAGCTAACAGATATTTTAGATAAAATAAGCATTGTTTTTAGCGAAAGGAATTTTGATAATTTAAATGATTTACTTCAACAAAAAGGAGACTTAATAATTGATGTATCTAATTCTATTGAAAAGCAAGTTACAAGAATTAGAGGAGACGAAACAAGCCCTAAAAACACAACACTTTATTTTAGTATTCTTTTAGAAACAAAAGATTTATTAAAATCGTTAATGAGTATTCTAGAAACTTACGAAGAATTTTATTTAAGCACTAAAAAGCATCTTTAAAACCAAAACCCTAAGTTAAATAGCAAATAATTTTGATTAGATCCTGGAGACCAAGAATACTTAATTTCAATAGGGCCAACTATGGAGTTATAACTGTAACCGAAAGCATACCCAGATAAAATATCTTTAAACAAATCTATATCTTTAAAGACATTATCATCTAACCTTGCATAATTTGCTATAAACATCGCGTAATGTTTATTTGAAATATTATATCTGAAGTTAAATTCAGATTTTACAAATGATTTATCTGAAATATACGCAAATTCATATCCATATAAAGAGATAAAAGAATTGATATAATTTTGGTTATACCCACCAAGATAAAAGTCAAAAACTTTTGATGTTGGATTATTAAAAGTAAAACCAGCTTCGTTTGTAAATTGAAAAGTAAATTTATCCCAAAAAGTTGTCGCAAAACCTAGCGTTCCTTTCGCCAGAGAAAAACTCTTAAAATTACCATTAAAGTCAGTTGAATCGAAAAATAATTTGAAATTTAAATCGGCATAAAATCCTTTTTTTACAAAATATTTTTCATCATACGTATCTATTTTTATGAAACCAAATGAACTATAATAAGAACTTTTATCTATTATAGTTTCTTCATTATTGGTCATTAAATTCGGATTCGTAATTTTTAAGAATTTATGTTCAAGCCCTAACCCTAAGGCAAATTTTCTATTAAAAGTTGTTTGAATAAAAAGCTGATTTGTAAAATCGCTATAATCTAAATTAACATTTGTATCACTAATTTGGCCTTGTTTGTTTACATCAAACTTAGTATTATCATTAAAATGATTGTACCTTGAATTAAATCCGTAGCTAAAATAAAAACCATTATCTACAAAATAATTTAGGTCGTACCTTAAATTATCACCCAACATAAAATTTAATGATAACAAGTCGTTGTTTAGCAATGCATGTTTTTGCTGATAATTGGCTAATAAACTCGATTTGTATAGATGATCGTAATGCAAGCCTAAACTTATTGAGGCATTTTGATTAGATTCTTTAAGATGAAAATCTAATATATACATTCCATTATTTTCATCTTTACACAATTTGTAACTTATTTTATCGTAGTTTTTTGTAGCAGAAAGTAACTGAATTCTCTTTGTAATGTCTTGTCTACTTAAGCTATCTCCAGTTTTTATATTTAGCTTCCCCAAAACATATGACCTTGTGTAGTTTTTAGACCCAAAAAGATTAATTTTAGAAATGTAATTTTTTGAATTATTTATTTCGATTTGTCTCCTTACTTTTTTTATTTTTTGCTTTGCGGCAATTTCTTGAAAAACCTTTTGAAACTCTTTTGCTTTTTGCGTTCCTCTTTTTACTAATTCTAATTTTTTATCAAAATCTAAAACACTGAATCCTAAAACATCTGGCTTAATATAAATATCTAATTGATTTTTTTCTTTAGTGCTCTTGTCATACATCTGATAGTTTATAATTTGATTTAATATAACCACAACTGATGTCAACTGATCTCTTTCAAATAATTCACTTTCAACATTTACACCAATAACAATATCAATATTTTTTGATTTCATAACTGATACCGGAAAATTATTTGTTATTCCGCCATCTACAAGTAATTTTCCATCAAACTCAACAGGATTTAGTACTGTAGGGAAAGAAGCACTTGCTCTTAAGGCCTTTGCCAAAGAACCTTTTTCTATGACAACTTGTTCTCCGTTTTCTATGTCGGTTGCGATACAAAAAAAAGGAATTGGCAATTTAGAAAAATCACCTACATTATCATTGGCATCTAAAAGTTCATAAAGTAAGTTTAAAATATTTTGTCCTCTTGAAACTCCTTTCGGCAAATCAATAGAACCTTTATTTACAGGGAAAGTAATTTTTGTTTTTTCTCCGTGCTCTTTTTCAAAAAAAGGACTTGCACTTCTCGGTATTATATCTCTTAAAAGAGGCCCAAAATCTGTTTTTGTAATAATATCTTCTATTTGATTTGCTGAATAACCAGAAGCATACAAACCACCGATTACAGCGCCCATACTTGTACCTCCAATATAATCGATTTGAAAACCGGCTTTCTCGATTTCTTTCAAAACACCAATATGAGCAATCCCTTTTGCGCCTCCTCCACTTAATACAAGACCTACTTTAGGTTGATTATCTTGACCCCAAAAGAAATTCGTAAAAGTTATAATTAATAAAAACCATATTTTTTTCATTTTTCATTAGAATGATAAAAATTAAATATTTGTTGGGCTTTTGAAAAACCGACAGTTTCTTCTAGTTCTTTTAATGAAGAATTTTTTACTCTTTTGACAGATTTAAATTTACGTAATAATTTTGTTATCGTTTTGCCTCCAATACTCGGAATTCGCTCTAATTCACTTTTTATAGCACCACTGCTCCTTTTATTTCTATGAAAAGTAATTCCGAACCTATGAGCTTCATTTCTTAAATGCTGTATTATTTTTAATGTTTCAGATTTTTTGTCTAGGTAAAGAGGTATTTTATCTTCAGGAAAATAAATTTCTTCCAATCGTTTTGCAATACCTATAATGGCTATTTTTCCTCTTAAACCTAAAATATCTAAACTTTTTAATGCTGATGATAATTGGCCTTTACCTCCATCAATAACAATTAATTGTGGCAAAGGTTGATCTTCAGACAATAGTCTTTTATACCTTCTATAAACAACCTCTTCCATAGAAGCAAAATCATCAGGACCTTCTACGGTTTTTATATTATAATGTCTGTATTCTTTTTTATTGGGTTTACCATCTTTAAACACAACACAAGCTGCTACAGGATTTGTTCCTTGTATATTAGAATTATCGAAACACTCTATATGTCTTGGTTCTTCATGCAATCGTAAATCTGACTTCATTTTTGCCATAATGCGCTTTGCATGCCTATCTGGATCAACAATTTTTATTTGTTTAAATTGTTCTTGTCTGTAATATTTTGCATTTCTTTCAGAGAGTTCTACAATCCGTTTTTTATCACCAAGTTTAGGAACAGTCACTTTAATTTTTTCTCCTACATCAACAGAAAAAGGAACGTAAATTTCAGGCGATTGAGAGTTTAAACGCTCTCTTATTTCTATAATGAATAATTCTAAAAGTTCTTGATCTGTTTCATCTAACTTCTTCTTTATTTCTGTGGTATTAGATTGAATAATTAAGCCATTAGATAATTTTAGAAAGTTGACATACGCATGAGTTTCATCACTTATAATAGAAAAAACATCTACATTATTAATTGATGGATTTACAACTGTTGATTTTGCTTGATAACTACTAAGTCTCTCTAATTTTTCTTTAATTTGCTGAGCTTTTTCAAATTGCATGTTTTCAGCATAAGTCATCATTAGCTTATGAAACCTATCTAAACTTTCTTTAAAATTACCCTTAATTATATTTCTGATTTCTTTTATAGAATTGTTATAATGTGCTTCGGTTTCTAGAGCTTCACAAGGGCCTAAACAATTACCTAAATGATATTCTAAACAGACTTTATATCTATTGGTGTTAATTTTTTCTCTACTTAAATCGTACTTACAGGTTCTTAATGCATAGAGTTCTTTTATCAAATCTAAAAGAATCTTTACTGTTTTAACAGAAGTATATGGGCCGAAATATTCAGAACCATCTTTTATAAATCTTCGAGTCATAAAAATTCTTGGAAATCGCTCTTTTTTTATGCATAACCAAGGGTAACTCTTATCGTCTTTTAATAATACATTGTATTTTGGCTTGTACTTTTTGATTAAGTTATTTTCTAAAAGTAAGGCATCTGTTTCTGTTTGTACAACAATATGATTTATAGAAACGATATTTTTTACTAGAACTCTTGTTTTACCACTATCGTGATTTTTAGTAAAATAAGAAGTTACTCTTTTCTTTAAGTTTTTAGCTTTTCCAACATAGATTATAACATCTTTTTTATCTAAATATTGATAAACTCCAGGAGATTCAGGAAGCGTTTTTAGTTGAAGTGCTAAAGCGTCAATCATATCTAAAAATACAATTTTAAAAGTAAACTTGTTAATTTACTAAATTATTTAAAAAATAAAGAGTGATGTTTAAAATCTGAAAATATAAAAGTTTCTATGATTTAAAATATAAGGCGTATAAATTTAATAAACTCACTATTTTTTCCCTCAAAAAAGTCTTTGATTTATTTTTTCTTCTCTTCTTTCGGAAAAGCTTGTTTGCTAAACAAGAATAATAAAACAACCCCGATTGTTATGTAAGAATCTGCAGGATTAAAAATATACTGAAAAAAAGTAAACGGGTCTCCACCAACAAAAGGAATCCAATTTGGGAGTGCTCCTTGCCAAATAGGGAAGTAAAACATGTCTACCACTTTACCATAGAATAGTTCTCCATAAGGGTTTTCTGAAAAAAGAGTTGCTACTTTATGAGAAGAATCGTCAAAGATTACTCCGTAAAAAACAGAATCGATAATATTACCAACAGCACCTGCAAATATTAAAGCAACACCTATTACAACAGCATTATGAACTTTTTGCTTTATAATATTTGTCAACCAATATACAATTGCACTAACAGCAACTAACCTGAAAAGAGTCAGAAAAAGTTTACCACTTTTACCTCCGAACTCAAAACCCATCGCCATTCCATTATTTTCAGTAAAGTGAATTCTAAACCAATCGAAAACCACAAATTCTTCTCCAAGGATAAAATTTGTTTTTACATATATTTTTATAATTTGATCTAGAATGATTGCAATTATTATAGTTACAATTGCTAAATTCTTTTTTGACATTTTTTATTTTTTAGATTTTCAAAAATAAGAATATTCTTGTTTTTATTGAGTTGTTATAAAAATATTTGCTTTTATAGATTCAATGATTAATCCGTTTAAATCTGAATTGTGATTACTCTCAAATTTTTTCGTGAAATTCATTTTGTCAACTTCAATTTTACCCAAATTTGAAGATATTTTTATATTGTTATCTTTTTTAATTCCATACACATTACCTGCATACAATTTTACTAAAGTTTTTCGTAAAATATTATTGAGTTTAACAATACCATTATCAATATAAATTGATAACTCATTTTCTAAATCTTTAGATTCTATGTCCACATTTTCTCCATAAACTGTAACAACCATGTCTTTCGGAACTTCAATTATTGCACTTGCTCTTTGCAATCTTTTTGTTATAAATTTTCTAAAAATCACCTCTCGCGTTTCGCTTCCTTCAAAATAAAATGATACTTCTAAAGATTCGTTTTTTTCTTTTAATTCAATTAGTTGCTCATCATAATCCTCAGCTTCTAAATACACTTTTACGAACTTTGTATTCGAATTTTTTAACACCAAAAAATCTAATCCTGAAGAGGATACTGTCAACTCTTTTAATTGAGTTTCGAAAGTCTTTATTATTTTTTTCTGAGAAAAAACAAAAGAGGTGCATAAAACAAAAAACAGGGTTATTTTCTTCATAAAAAAAGCTTCCTAAGGAAGCTTCAATTTTAATTCTACAACTATTGTTTGCGTTTTGCCTCTATACTTAATGTTGCATGAGGAACAAGCTTTAAACGTTCTTTTTGAATTAGCTTACCTGTTACTCTACAAACACCATAAGTACCGTTCTCAATTCTAAGTAAGGCATTTTTTAAATCCCTTATAAACTTCTCTTGTCTTATAGCCAATTGAACATTCGCTTCTTTATTCATAACGTCTGAGCCCTCATCAAAAGACTTAAATGATGGTGATGTATCATCTGTACCGTTATTGGCATCGTTTTTATAAGCTGACTTTAATAACGCAAGATCTTCTTCTGCTCTTGTTATTTTTTTATCGATTATTTCTTTAAACTCGTTTAAGTCTTCCTCTGAATATTTCAATTTAATATCTGACATATTCTTACATTTTTTTTATTAATATTTTACTTTTAATACTATCGAATTCAATTTCTACACCATTATCTAACTGATCTTCAAAAATCAACTCTTTAGTTAATGTTTCGCTCATGATGTAGTCTTTGTTATCAAGTATAGATTCTTGTAAGCCTTCGAACTTTAAAATTGTTAAACTAATTTTATCTGTTACTTCTAAACCTGATTCTTTACGCGCATTTTGAATTCTATTTACTAGTTCTCTAGCAACACCTTCTTTTCGTAAAGTATCTGTAATAGTAACATCTAAAGCTACAGTTAACAAACCTTCGTTAGCCACTAACCAGCCTTCTATATCTTTTGATGAAATTTCTACATCTTCTGTATCTAAAGTAATATTTTTCCCATTAATTTCAAGAGAAATGTTGCCAACTTTTTCAATTTTGTTAATATCTTCTTGAGTGAATTTACTCACTTCAGAAGCTATAAAACGCATATCTTTTCCAAATTTTGGACCTAATACTTTAAAATTAGGTTTTATCTGCTTGATTAAAATATCTGAGGCGTCTTCTAAAAGTTGGATATCTTTAACATTCACCTCATGTTTAATCAAATTAGCAACGGCCAAAATTTCTTCCTTTTGTTGCTGATTTTCAACAGGTATCATAATTTTTTGAAGAGGCTGACGAACCTTTATTTTTTCTTTAGCCCTTAAAGAAAGTACTAAAGATGAAATCGTTTGTGCACTTTCCATTTTTCGCTCAAGACTTTTGTCTATCAGTTTATCATCATAAACTGGGAATTTTGACAAATGAACACTTTCTGAACTTTCTTTTTGAGTTACTGAATTTAAATCTTGGTACAATCTATCCATAAAAAATGGTGAGATTGGCGCCGCTAATTTTGCTATAGTCATCATACAAGTGTACAAAGTTTGATACGCAGAAATTTTATCTTTTTGATAATCTCCCTTCCAAAACCTTCTTCTACTTAAACGTACATACCAATTACTTAAATATTCTTGTGTAAAGTCTGAAATTGCTCTTGCAGCTCTCGTTGGCTCGTACTCTGAATAAAACTTATCAACTTTACCGATTAAAGTATGTAATTCCGACAAAATCCAACGATCTAATTCAGGTCTTTCAGCTAAAGGAATATCATCTTCTGAATAAGAAAAACCATCTATGTTCGTATATAACGAAAAGAATGAATAAGTATTGTATAGAGTACCGAAAAACTTACGTTTTACCTCTTCAATTCCTTCTAAATCGAATTTTAAATTATCCCAAGGATTTGCATTAGAAATCATGTACCATCTTGTGGCATCTGCTCCATATTTACCCAAAGTTTCAAAAGGATCTACTGCATTTCCTAGACGTTTAGACATTTTTTGACCATTCTTGTCTAAAACTAATCCGTTAGAAACTACGTTTTTATAGGCTACAGAATCGAAAACCATTGTACCTATTGCATGAAGCGTATAAAACCAACCACGAGTCTGATCTACACCTTCTGCAATAAAATCTGCAGGAAATGATTTATTTTCATCTATCTTCTCTTTATTTTCAAACGGATAATGCCATTGAGCGTAAGGCATAGAACCTGAATCGAACCAAACATCAATTAAATCTGATTCTCGCTTCATTGGTTTCCCTGAAGATGAAACTAAAGTGATATCATCAACAATATTTTTATGTAAATCTATTTTTGCATAGTTTTCATCAGAATTGTTGCCAATTTCAAAATCTTCAAAAATATCAGATTTCAAAAATCCTGCTTCAACAGATTTTGCCATTTCTGATTTTAATTCTTCAACAGAACCGATACAAATTTCTTCTTTACCATCTTCTGTTCTCCAAATTGGTAATGGAATTCCCCAATAACGAGAACGAGATAAATTCCAATCATTTGCATTTGCTAACCAATTACCGAAACGACCTTCACCTGTAGATTTTGGTTTCCAATTAATGGTTTTATTTAAAGAATGCATTCTATCTTTTACATCAGTCACTTTAATAAACCAAGAATCTAAAGGATAATATAAAATAGGTTTATCAGTTCTCCAACAATTAGGGTAACTGTGCTTGTATTTTTCTACTTTAAAAGCTTTGTTTTCATTCTTTAATTTTAGCCCCAATCTTTCATCAACAGATAAATATTTTTGTTGATTTTTTATGACTGATTGCATTTTATCTTGCTGAGCTTTTAGTTCTTGCTCAATTTCTTCTTCTTTTAAATATTCAGATTTTACATATTCTTCTGCAAAGCCGTAAATATCATCTTTTACTTCTGGTCTAAATCTACCTTGTAAATCCACTAACGGAACTAAATTATCATTCTCATCTTTTACCAATAATGGAGGTATTTCTGGAGAAGCTTGCTTGGCAACAAGAGCATCATCTGCACCAAAAGTAGGTGCTGTATGTACAATACCAGTACCATCTTCTGTCGTTACAAAATCACCCGAAATAACTCTAAAAGCATCTTGTGGATTATCATTAGGCAAAGCATATTGCATTAACTGCTCGTATTGTATCCCTACTAAATCTTTACCTAGAAATTCTTTCTTTATGTAAAATGGAATTTTCTTGTCTCCTTCTTTGTATGCTGATAATTCAGATTGCTCTTCAGCAACTTTGTATTTCCCCGAAAATTGTTTAGAAACTAAATTTTTAGCTAAAATAACTTGTAACGGTTTAAACGTATATTGATTAAACGATTCTACTAAAACATATTCAATTTTTGGACCAACGGTTAAAGCTGTATTACTTGGCAAAGTCCAAGGTGTTGTTGTCCAGGCAATAAAATGAATATCTCCTTCGTTTTGCAAAAATTCTGGCAACGAAGTTTGTATAGCTTTAAATTGTGCTACAACTGTTGTGTCTGTAACATCTTGATAAGTTCCTGGCTGATTTAATTCGTGAGAACTTAATCCTGTACCTGCTTTTGGTGAATAAGGCTGAATTGTATATCCTTTATATATCAAATTCTTATTATAAATCTGCTTTAACAACCACCAAACAGATTCCATATATTTGGGCTCGTAAGTTATATATGGATCATCCATATCAACCCAAT
Source organism: Polaribacter sp. (assembly GCA_042091415.1). Classification (GTDB taxonomy): domain Bacteria; phylum Bacteroidota; class Bacteroidia; order Flavobacteriales; family Flavobacteriaceae; genus Polaribacter. The sequence goes on from JBELHK010000010.1 coordinate 22,125, forward strand.
AACCCATTTTTTGGGTTAAATCGTTCCAAATATCTGTGTAACGCATCACCGCTTTTCTACAAGCAGCGTTATATTCTTCTACAGAAATTTTCTTACCAATATCTTCCTTAGTAATTCCTAGTTCTTTTTCAACACCTAATTCAATTGGCAAACCATGCGTATCCCAACCTGCTTTTCGCTTTACTTGAAAGCCTTTCATGGTTTTGTAACGAGGAAAAATATCTTTAATAGCTCTTGCTAAAACATGATGAACACCTGGTAAACCGTTTGCAGAAGGTGGTCCTTCAAAAAACACATAAGGTTTTGCTCCTTCTCTTGTAGAAACACTTTTTTCAAACACATTATTATCTTGCCAATATTGAAGAATTTCTTCAGCTACTTTTGGCAAGTCAAGCCCTTTATATTCAGGAAATTTCGCTTTCATTTTATCTCTTTTCTGATAAGATTGCGAAAATACATATTTTCCTGAAACTTCAAATACTAAAAGCTTTTAAATCAGACTCAAAAATAAAGTATTTCGTTTAAAATTTTTGTTTTTTTAAAAGGAACTGAAACTTTAAAAAAGAATATTGAAAAAGCCTTGAAAAAGGTTTTTTGTACTTAAAATTAAAAAGACTGTCTATAATATCGTTAATTGTGAAGTTTTTATTTAAAAAATTCACTCTATTTTCAACTTGATTGTCTGTGTATCTAGTATACATTCTCCTTGCAGAATATTCACTAAATTTCCATTTTATGAGTTTTTTATTCCTCCAACTTCTTCGGTATTTATCGAAATTATTTACACCAGTATTCAAATATTCTTGAATATATTTTGAAGCCAATTCTGCAGTTTGCATTGCGTATCTAATACCCTCACCTCCTCTCGGATTAATTGCAGAAACCGCATCACCAACACCAACTACTTTATTATGATAAAACTTATCTTTTAAACCGATACTATATCGTAAAATTCCTCCGTGTTTATCAATAATTTTATAATCCTTGGTTTTTATATATTCTGATATAATTTTTTCTGTTATTTTCCTTGTTGTTTTATTGGTGTTTTCTTGATCTACAGATTGGATGTGTGTTTTTCCTGCACCTACTTTTAAAACTCTATTTTGCATAGGAAAAATCCAAGAATATCCTTTTATAGACCACTTATGTCCTAAGAAAAATAAAAGTTTATTTTTAAATTTATCATAAACTTCTTGTTCGACTTCAATTTCATATTCAGTTCCGCTTCCTAAAACCATTTCTGGCTGCGCTTCATCTTTATCGTACATCACTTTTCTTAGCGGACCAGTTGCATCTACTAATAATTTTGTTTTAACCTCTATTTTTTTAGAACTACTGGTATCTAAAAGAGTAACTAAAACATGATTTTCTAAAATACTTTTGCTTTCATATTTACAACCCATCATGACTTTACCGCCATATTTTATGGTTTCGTCTGCTAAAAATTGACGTAGTTTTTTAAAATCTAATACTACTCCTTTTTTTGAATTTGCTGACCAAGTATAACTTTTTTTTGTACACTGAATAACAATATCATTCCAATAAGCTCCAACAACACTTTCTGGTATGTTAAACTCTTTTAAAGGCTCAAGAGTCATTCCTGCACTCGAAAAATTATTTAGAGAAAAATCTTTGTATTTTTCAACCAACAAGACTTTTACTCCTTTTGTTGCCAAACTCCTTGCAGTTTGCCCACCAGCTGGTCCTGCACCAATAACTACAACATCAAATTCTTGCATTTTAGAAGCCTCTTTCATTTTTTATTTTCTCGTATGCATTCTGTATATTTTGAAACTTTTCTTTCGCTCCTTTTAAATGCTCCTCTCCTAAATCTATCAGTTTATCAGGATGGTATTTTTTTACCATTTTTCTGTAAGCTTTTTTCACCTCATTATCGGTTACAGAATTATCAATCTCTAAAATCTTATATGCATTATCTGAAGCATCATAAAACATGGCTTTTATCGATTCAAAATCATATTGATTGATATACAAATATCCTGCAATTTTTTTAATTTCGTCTACTTCCTTTTCAGTTACAAATTCATCCGCTTTAGCGATACCAAACAAAAAATGAATCAATTGTAAACGAGAAGCATGAGTTGTATGTCTTCTAATTTGGATACAAACTTGACGAGCTGAAACCTGTTTTTTTACAATTTCTTTAAATAAACGAAAGGCATTATTTGCTCTATCTTTACCATACATACCTAAAAAATGGGAACGAACAAAATTTAGTTCTCTTTGATCAATTTTACCATCGGATTTTATAACTATTGAAGCTAAAACTAATAAGCTTATTTCAAAATCTCCTGATTGAGTTTTGGCAGACCTTCTTTTGTTTTCAATTTTTCTTTGATAAGTGGTTTTTTCTTTGGTGAAATCTTCAATCTTAAATTCACCTACAAAACTTCCAACGCCAAAACCTATTAGTGCGCCAATTGGCCCACCTAAAGTAAAACCTAACCCAGCACCTAACCATTTAGAAAAACTACTCATTTTTTGAATTTTCGACCAAATATAAAGAAATATTGATGTTTATTTTTTAATTTTTTAAACATCAATTTTATTGATATAATTATAAGTACAACATTTAACCTGAAGACGTATAATAAACGATATATATGTATATTTGCAGTCATTAAATATAAAAATCTTATGTATCCAGAAGAATTAGTAAAACCAATGAGAAATCAGTTGATTGATGCAGGTTTTGAAGCTTTATCTACTGCTGCTGATGTTGAAAAAGCATTAGCAAAAGAAGGAACCACTTTAGTAATGGTAAATTCAGTTTGTGGTTGTGCAGCAGGTACTGCAAGACCAGGAGCTATTGCATCTTTAGGTGCAGATAAAACTCCTGATCATTTAACTACTGTTTTTGCTGGTGTAGAAAAAGAATCTACTCAAAAAGCGAGAGAGTACATGGTTCCTTTTCCTCCATCATCTCCAGCAATTGCCTTATTCAAAGACGGTAATTTAGTTCATATATTAGAGCGTCATCATATTGAAGGAAGATCTGCTCAAATGATAGCACAGAATTTAGCAGCTGCTTTTGAAGAACATTGTTAGAATAATATTTTAGTTACAAATCCACTTTTTTAAGTGGATTTTTTATTTAAATCAATTTTATGTCTTTATTATCAACCTTTACTAAAAAAGAACTTTTACAGAAAAGAAAGAAACAGAAAAACGTTATTTTAATTCAAGGTTTTGTTATTGTTCTTATGTTAATTTTATCTGTTTTTTCTACCATTGACAGAGGATTTTCCTTTTTAACTTTTTTACCTTTATTTTTTATACCAATGCTATTTGTTATGATTTTTGAATTGAAAAAAATAACAAAGGAGCTTAAAAACAGAACATAAAAAATGAAAAACGATTCAATAATTAGAAAAACAATTGATTTTGTAAAAGAAGAATTAAAAAATGCAGAAGGAGGGCATGATTGGTTTCATATTGAACGTGTTTATAAAAATTCGCTTTTAATTGCTAAGCATGAAAATGTAGATATTTTAACTGTTTCTTTAGCTGCTTTATTACACGATATTGCCGATGCAAAATTTCATAATGGAGATGAAAATATTGGCCCTAAAAAAGCTGAAAAATTTTTATGCTCTTTAGATATTAAAACTGAAACTATTGAACATATTGTGTATATAATTTCTAATATGTCTTTTAAAAACGAATTTTCTTCTGATAAAAAAACTATCAATTCGATTGAATTCAAGGTCGTTCAAGATGCAGACAGACTAGATGCCATTGGTGCGATTGGCATTGCTAGATGTTTTAATTACGGTGGTTTTAAAAATAGAGCATTATATAACCCAGAAATTAAACCTAACCTACAACTGAGTAAAGAAGAATACAAAAATTCGAAAGCCCCAACAATTAATCATTTTTATGAAAAATTGTTATTACTTAAAGATAAAATGAATACCAATACTGGAAAAAAAATAGCTTTGCAAAGACATCATTTTATGGAAAACTATCTTGAACAGTTTTACAATGAATGGAATGGAGTTTTATAATTAGCTATTGAATAAAATCATTCATTTCTCCCCTGTAAACAGAAGCACTTTTTCCCGTAAACTGTTTGAATAACTTATTAAAGTGAGAAAAGTTATTAAAACCACAGTTAAAACAAACATCTGTAATACTCATATTGCTTTCAGCCAATAATTTTGTAGCGTGTACAACTCTGTACTCATTTACAATATTGGTAAAAGTTCTTCCTGTAGATTTTTTAAAATACCTACAAAATGCAGGAACCGTCATACTTACTATATCTGCAACCTCATCTAAACTAATATGACTCTTAAAATTTTCGTTAATATATTTATATATCAACTCAATTTTATTTGTGTCTTGATGCTTACTCTCAAACGCAAAACCATCAGCATTTAATAATGTGTAATCATCTGTAGTTGCTAAATCATTTAAAATTTCTATAAATGAAACTATTCGATTTACTCCTTGTAAATCGACTAATTTTTGAATTTTAGCACCAATTCTTTTCTTAATATCTATATTAAATCGAATTCCTTTTTTTGCGCGTTCAAATAAGTTATCTATTGCCAACATTTCAGGAATTTTAAAAAAACCTTTTCCTAAAAAATCTGGCGAAAATTGAATTAAAGTTTCAGAGCCATTTGTTGTTAACCTATCTATATAACCAACATGCGGTAAATTAGAACCCATTAAAACTAATTGACTGTTATTAAAATAACTTATATGATTTCCTATATGCCTCTTACCTTTTCCTTTATCTACATATACTAATTCAATTTCTGGATGAAAATGCCAAAAAGGAGTATTAGTTTTCAGAAACTTTTCATGCTTTTTTACTAACAAAGAGCTACCAAAGTCTGGAGTAATCTTTTCTAATGTTGGTCTAATCTTTAGCATACTGCAAAAATACGACAGAAAATATCAAAAAACTATATATAATTACCCCTATTGTATTCTAAATTAACCTTAAGTAGATCTAAAGAGACTAGCAAGGTTAATTTAACACACATATATGCAAATTAAGTTGTTTTTAGAGCTTTAAATTGGCTATAAATTTGCAGTGTAATAATAAAAGAAAAGTCTTCAATTGAAATACAAATTGAAATAGCATAATAAAAAGTTTGAATTATATAATTATGAGAAATTTAAAACAAAAGCTCGTTCTATTAGTTTTATTAATGATAACATCTTTAGGGTTTGGAAAAACAAAAGATAATTTTGAAGGATCAATCACAATTTTAAATGATACAAAGTTAAAATTGGTTTTTGATGATGTAAAGAAAGGACAGTTCCTAAACCTTTATGATGAAAGCAATAATATGCTTTACTCAGAAAAAATTGATAAGGAAGGTGAATTAATTAAAATTCTAGATTTATCTTTTTTAAAAAACGGAGATTATAAAATTGAATTAGAAAAAGATTTTAAAGTCTTAATTAATAAGATTAAAATAAAAGGCAATCAGGTTATTTTAAATAACAATTCCAACGAAACAGTTTTTAAACCTTTAATTAGAAACGATCAAGAATTATTATTAATTTCTAAAATCGCTTTTGATGAAAAACCTTTAAATGTATTTATCTATTATGAAGATGAAATGATTTATTCAGAAACTTTAAACGATGATACTCTAATTAATAGAGTTTACAGATTAAACAAAGAATTAGTAGGTAACTACAGAGTAATCCTTACTTGTAATGATAGAGATTACAGCTACGATTTTAATATTTAAATAAGTATTAATTTGTTAATTTAGTTGAAAACGAGCCTTAAAGGGCTCGTTTTTTTATTTGTTTGGAAATTTTGGTTTTCTCTTTTCTAAAAAAGCAGAAGTTCCTTCTTTAAAATCTTCAGTGCCAAAACAGTGTCCAAATTGCTGAATTTCTACATCATAACCATTAACTGTTTTATTAAAGTTTGAGTTTACTGCTTTTATGGCACTAGAGATAGCCACTAAAGAGTTTTTCATGATTTTATTTGCTATTTTTTCTGCTAAAATCATAAGTTCTTCTTGAGTAGTTACATGATTTACTAAACCATATTGATTCGCTTCATCAGCAGATATCATTCCTGCAGTCATAATCATTTCCATCGCTTTACCCTTACCAACAAGTTGGGTTAACCTTTGCGTACCTCCATAACCAGGAATTACGCCTAAAGAAACCTCTGGCAATCCCATTTTAGCATTTTCTGATGCAATTCTAAAATGACAAGACATTGCCAATTCTAGACCGCCACCTAAAGCAAATCCGTTGATAACTGCAATTACAGGTTTTGATAACTCTTCTACCAAATTAAATAATATTTCTTGCCCTTTTCTTGCCAACTTTTCACCTTCGTCAACAGAAAAATGAGCGAATTCAGAAATATCTGCTCCAGCAACAAAGGCTTTTTCTCCGCTACCAGTAAGTAAAATAACTTTTACACTTTCATCTGACTCAAGTTGAGTAAAAGCTTCTGATAATTCTAAAATAGTCTCTTTATTTAAAGCATTTAATTTCTTCGGTCTGTTAATTGTAACCTTTGCTAAATTACCTTGTAAATCGATTAAAATATTATTGAATTTCATATGAAAGTATGCTTTTATTATTTTTTTGGTAAAATTACGGTAAATATTGTACCAACTCCAAGTTTTGAGGTAAAAGAAATAGATCCTCCATACGCTTCTATTATATTTTTTATCATTGGTAAACCAAGCCCCATTCCGCTTGTTTTTGTAGTGAATTTTGGTTCAAAAATAAGGTCTTTTACATCGTTTGATATTCCTTTTCCATTGTCTGAAACGACAATTTCTATATTGTCTTTTTTTGCATTAACCTTAACTTCAATTACAGGACTTTTTGAATCTTCTATTGCTTGAACAGCATTTTTTAACAAATTCGTTACAATTCGAATAAGCTGTGTTTTATCTAAATTGGCAAATAGTTGAGCTTCTTTATGCGAATATATAATGTGCTTTTCGTCAAAAATTTCTAGCGCCAATTTTACTACTTTAATTACATCAATTCTTTCTTTCTTTTGCGATGGCATTTTTGCAAAATCTGAAAAAGCAGAAGCAATTGAGCTCATTACATCAATTTGTTGTATTAATGTTTTAGAGTATTCCGCTAATTTTTCTTTGATATTTTCGTCTTGTGGATCAAACCTTCGTTCAAAACTCTGAACGGTTAATCTCATAGGAGTAAGTGGATTTTTTATTTCATGAGCCACTTGTTTTGCCATTTCTCTCCAGGCTTGTTCTCGCTCGCTTTTTGCCAACTTTATTGCACTATCTTCAAGCTGATCAATCATATTATTATAAGCCTTTACGAGAATTTTTATCTCTGAACTAGCAGCATCTAAATAAATTTTTTCGTTTTTTTCATTCAATCCTGTTTGCTGCATTCTATCAGAAATACTTTTAATAGACCTTGTTATGTAACTAGATAAAAGATAGGCTAGCGCAATAGCTATTAAAAACATTAAAAAATAAACCAGACTTAATCTTGTTATAAATTCTTGTAATTCTTTTTCAATATCTGAATTATCTTGAGAAAACTGCAATTCTACAATTCCGATTCTTTTTGATTTTGAATCTTTAACATATGTATAAGAAGTTTGATAACCAATACCATCTTTTTCCGTTGGAATCAAAACTCTATCATCTGGATTTTGAGATAATCGATTTAGAGTTTCATAATTAAGTGTTTCTATTGTGTTTTTTTCGAAAGCATTTATTTTAGAAGAAGCCAATAAATTACCATGTAAATCAAAAATAGAAATGTCTAGTTTATTAATTGATGATATTTCGTAAACTCTCTCTCTAAATATTTTTTCTAGATTTGCTGTATTTACAGCATAGCTCGTTTTTTTTAGCTCTAATTCTATTGTTTTTATTGTTGTTGATTCTTTTCTTTCAAACCTATGAATATTATAATCTTTCGTTTGCTCATCATATTGATAAATTGTAACAACAAGAATTAAAATTGACGCAATTAAAACTAATAATGTGGTTGATAAAAAAATACGTATTCGTAGAGAAACTTTTTTAAACACTAATATTATTATTTTGAATTTTTACTATTTTCAAATATCAAAAAATATTCCGAAAAATGTAAAGTTTAATTAAAAGATACAAGATAAGGATTTAATTAATATTCCTTTTTTATTTCACTAAAGGATAAAATAGCTGCCGAAACTTAATTATTAAAGGAATACCTCTTGCTAATATCCATAGTGTAAAAGCAATCCAAATGGCTACTAATTGCATATTCAAATAATCAAAAAACAATAATGTTGGTATAAAAACAAATGCTGTAGATAATAATAATACGTTTCTTAAGTACTTCATTTTACCCATACCTTTAAACATACCATCAAAAATAAAAGTTAGAGCACTTAAAGGAATTGTAAGAAGTACAATCCAAAAAACATGATTAAATTTTTCTAACACAAGTAATTCTTTCGTGAAAAATTGACCGATAAAATTGTAAAAGACAAAACCTAAACTCATTATAAATAACCCTGTAAAAACACCATATACTGCTAGTTTTTTACTTAGCTCAATGAGTGTTTTATAATTTTTTTCTCCTAAAAGTTTACCCGATAAAATGTTTCCTGCACTTGAATAACCATCAATCATAAAAGCACCTAATAACCAAATATTTATACCAATAGTATATGCTGCTATATATTCTTTGCCGTAAGAAGTTGCATAAGCTGTAGCAAAATATAAAGCTGTATTTAAAGCAATTGTTCTTATAAATAAGTTGCCTATCATTTTTAATAAATGCGGTACTTCTTTATGGAAAGGAAATGCAATCTTTAAAGAAAATGAGGTTTTTTTAATTAAGAAAAAAAAGGATATAATTGCCATTGAAATTTGAGCTATTAAACTAGCATAAGCAGCTCCTTCAATATACATTGGCGGAATTATATCTGAAATTCCGTAAACCAAAATATAATCTAAAATTATATTTAAAATAGCACCAAATATGGCAATTATCATCGGTGTAAAAGTATTTTGTAATCCTCTAAAAATACCAAATACGGCAAAAACAAATAATGAAAATGGAAAACCAAAAATTCTAATTTTAAAATAGGAAACGCAATAATCTAACACCAAACCCGATGCGTTATAAAATGCAAATATTTGCTTTGAAAACGGGTAGGAAAGACACAAAACAAACACACTACCTAAGAAAACAATTGCAATTGCTTGCGCTGGTAAAGTTTTTATTTCCTCAATTCTATTAGCCCCTAAATATTGAGAAATAATAGATGATATTGCACTTCTAATTTGACCAAAAACCCACACTAACATTGAAATAAAAACTCCTACAATACCAACTGCAGCTAAACTTTCAGTAGCATTTTTATCTATATTACCAATTATTGCGGTATCTGTAATTGATAATAAAGGCTCTGCAACACCTGCAATTAGTGCAGGAATTGCCAACTTATTTATATTTTTAAAACTAATATCTGTTTTCAAAAAAAAGTTTTTACAAAGATAAATATCTAAAAGTTTGTTCCTCTCATATTTTTCAAAAATGAGTACATTTGTAATATCAAAAAAAATAAAATGCAACACATTCTAGTACCAATAGGTTCAACTGAAAGCGCAAAAAACACACTTGAATACGCTATTGATTTTGCAAATGCAATGAACGCTAAAGTTTTCGTTTTTAGAGCATATAGCTCTTTAGGAAAAGCTGGTACAATTATTAATGTTGATAAAATTATTGAACGTGAAACAAATTTATATTTACGCACCATAGTAAATAGCATCGATAGAAAAAATGTTGATGTAAAATTAATTTCTGCAAAAGGTTCTGAAGTTGATAGTGTTCAAGCAATTCATAACAAATTGGGTGTTGATTTAATTATTATCGGTGCAAAAGCAAATTCTATAAAAGAAGAAGTGTTTTTGGGTAAAACCGCTGGAAAACTTGTAAAACAAACAGAAATACCCATATTAACAGTACCCACTAATTATAAATTTAAAGAGGCTACAAATATTTTAATGGCCTTTAAATCTGGGAAAGTAACAAACCAAACTGCATTAGTTCCTATACAAGAGATTAAAGAAAGATTTAATCCTGAAATAAATTTATTGCTAGTAAAAACGCCTAACTACAAAGGAGGAGATTTAGTATTAAATGAAAATCTAAAAGAATTAGAATCGTCTTTAACCATTACAGAAAACGCCACTACTTTTCAAGGAGTTTTAGAGCATTTTCAAACACATCAGCCTGATATGCTTTGTGTTTTTAGACGTAAAAGAGGATTCTTTCAAAAACTATGGGAAAAAAATACTATTCTAAAAAAAGAATTTCACACGAGTTTACCTTTATTAATATTAAAGGGAAATAAATAAGTCTTTTCTAAATTCTAGTACAAAAAACACTTTTTTAGCAGAACTATCTTTTTAAATTGATTAAAATCTAATACTTAAGATTCTCAGGCTCAATAAACGGTTTTTCTAAATCAAATATTTCTAAAATATAGGTGTTGATTTCTTTAAGAAACTCCTCTAGTTTCTCTTCAGTTATTTCTGTTAACTGTTTTTTTCTTGGCGGAGAGAAATCTACAGCTAAAAACCCACTATTCAGATTTTTAAAAGAATATATACCACCTTTTAATGGCTTATCTTTAATATAATTTTTACTTTTCGTGAATAAAAAAGCATATAATAAAACCTGAATTGCTTTGTGGTATTTTTCTTCTCTTAAATTATCGAAATCAGAAACTTTTAAGTTATTGCTTTTTACCAAGCCTGTTTTGTAATCAATAATTCTTATTTCTCCGTTCAATTCATCAACACGATCTACTGTACCATGAATTTTTATTGGAAAATCGAGTCCATCTACATTTATTTTGGCAGATAAATTTTGCTCTGTTGCCAATATTTTTAGTGTATTTTTCTCGTTTGATACCAATTGTTTTTCTTGATCTAAAAAATTTTGCACAAACCTTTTTGAAACTTCAAAAATGAGCCTGTTTTTTCCTGTAGTAATATCTCCATTTTTAAAAAATATTTTAAACTGATTTTCTACTATAGAATTTGCATCGCTTTTCATTTTTTTAATCATATCAACATTTAATACCTGCCCAACTATTGGTGTATAAAGTAAGTCTAACGTTTCATGAACAATAGTTCCTAAAGTGTTTGCGGCTATAGTTTCTTCAACGCTATTAAACTCTTTAATTTTTAAAACTTTCTGCTTGTAAAAATTGACCGGATTTCTGAGATAATTTGTTAATGATGATGGAGAAAACCCTTCTTTTGCAATTGTTTTCAATCTTTTTAAAACCTCTGAATCCTTTTTAATTTCTTTCGTTTCTGTTTTTTGAGTTATCACTTTAGGAGAAATAATTTTTTCTTGAATCTTTAAATTCATCATTTCTAACTGAGTTACAAACCTACTTTTTTCTCCGTTCCCAAAATTATCATTTTCAGTATTATAAAGAATATACACATTCTTTGCTCTCTGAATTAATCTAAAAAAGTGATACGAAAAAATGGCATCTTTTTGTTTGTAAGTTGGTAAATCAAAATGAACTTTTACATCAAAAGGAATGAATGAGTTTTTTTGAAAATTAGCAGGAAGTATTCCTTCATTTGCTGAAGCTAATATAACATTTTCAAAATCTAAAACTCGAGTTTCTAACATACCCATTAACTGTAAACCTTTTAAAGGCTCTCCTTGAAATGAAAGACTTTCTTGGGATGCAACTTGTCTAAAAAACTGAGAAAATATTTTTAAATCTGTAAAGTGATTGTATTTTTCTTGAAAGGTTTTTAGCTGATTTAATATGGTGTGAAATCGGAATAGATATTCTTTTTCTAAAACAGTTGTCTCTTCTTTTATAATAGTTATTAAGTTTAGCATTCGAACAATAAAATCCTCTACTGTTTTAAACTCACTGAATATATCTAAAATTACATTCTTAATTTTACTTTCATTTATATATTCAGCAATTTCATCTTTTGATATAAAAGTGATATTGTTATTGGCAATCTTGCTACAAAGTTCGTCTACATTTTCTAAAAACCTATAAACTAAAGGATGCTTAAAAAAATCGATAACATCTTTGTAGTAAAATGTATTTTCATTTATTTTATTCAGTTTACCTTGAGTTATAAAGAGCTTAAGAATAGAGAAAAACAAACTAGATACGGGTATATCTATCAAAGGATAACCCATTGTTATATTTATAGATTTTATGGTTTTAGGAAGAGAACTTAACGCAACAGGCAATAAGGTTTCGTCTGCTAATACTAATGCTGTATTATCAAAATTTTCTTTTTGGTCTAAAATTTCTCCTATATATTTAATTTGTGTTATGTTTTTTGCTGCTCCTATAATTTCAATATTTTTAGGAGTAGAGAAATTTGAAGCGATTTTCTTTAAAGGATTCTTTTCATAAAATTTCCATTCGCTTTTATACTTTCTTATAAATTTTGATGCCAAATGATTCGTGTCTAAAAAAGCTTTATCGATGTCCCAATAGATTTCAGATTTTCCTCTCTCTAGTACTTTTTGAAAAATTATTTCTTCAGCTTTATTCAATGCATTAAAGCCAATGAAAAAGAAAGATTTAGAACTATTTTTATCTAAATAATCATCAATATTAACACAAGCTTCTCTATACATTAAACCTTGATAGCCCATGTTTTTACTCTTTAAAAAAGTATAGAGTTTTTTGTAATACAGATTAAGCTTTTCAAGAAAAACGTCATGTTTTTTAATTAATTCAGTTTCTTTAAAATCCCCTTTAACAGACCATTTTTTTAATCGTTCTATATCTCTTATGTATGAAAAAATATCATTTGTATTTATTAAATTTTGGTCTATTTCGTTAAAGTCTTGAAGAACTGTAAAAGCCCAAGAAGAAAAAATATTAAAAGTATTGGCTTCCTTTTCAATACTTTTATAAATATTATAAAACTCAAATAATAATTGAATATTATCTATTTGTTGAATTTCAGAAACTTGCTGAATAAACTCTTCAATACTCAAAATTTTAGGCAAAAAACCTAAATGTATTTTATGTTTTAAATTTTGCTTTACAAAAACTTTTGCTCTTTGAGAAGGCAGAATTATAATTGCATTTTCTAGTAACACATTGGTTTCTAAAATATCATCTAATGTTTCTGAAATAAAGGTTTTCATAGAATTTTTAACTTCTGAGTTTGATTTCTAAATTACAAAATCTTACTTTTATAATACTTTATTTTATCATATTAATTTTATGTCAAATTCATTATCTATTGTTGGAATACAAGCTGATTTGTCCTGGGAAAATCCGAAGGAAAATATTCTAAATTTTGAAAGAAAAATTTATGCAATAAATAAAGAGATTGACTTAATAATTCTTCCGGAAATGTTTAATTCTGGGTTTACTATGCATCCGAAGAATATTGCCGAAGAAATGAATGGGCCTTCTGTTTTATGGATGAAAAAAGTAGCTGAAGAAAAAAATACTGCCATTGTTGGAAGTCTAGTAATTAAAGAAGAAAGTAAGTTCTTTAACCGGTTAATATTTGTTCATCCTTCAGGTAAATTAGAGTTTTATAATAAAAGACATTTGTTTACACTTGCTGGCGAACACAAAGCATATACATCTGGAAAAGAAAAACTTATTGTTGAATATAAAGGCTGGAAAATATGTCCATTAATTTGTTACGATTTAAGATTTCCTATTTGGGCGAGGAATTCAGAAAATTATGATTTACTTATTTTTATTGCAAATTGGCCCGTTGCAAGAATAGAAGCTTGGAAAGCATTATTAAAGGCAAGAGCTATTGAAAATTTGTCTTATACAATAGGTGTAAATAGAACAGGCAAGGACGCAAATAATTATGAATATTCTGGAGATTCTTTAATTATTGATTATTTAGGTAATACAATATCAAAAATTGACAATAGCAATGAAGGGATATTACACAAAATAATAGACAAAAACACTCAAGATAGCACTCGAGAAAAGTTAGGCTTTTTAAAAGATCAAGATTTATTTACTATACAATAACTTTGCTCTTAATCTTTTCTTCTGTTGTTTTCAAAACTTCACTAATATCATTTCCTTTTAATTCAATTGGCTCATGAGTTTCAATTGTAATCGGAAAAAATATACCTAAAGGATATTTGCCGTACCTGAATAATTTCCAAGAATTGTTTATCGTTACAGGAACAACTAATGCTTCTGGGTTATGTAAAATTATTGTTTTTAAACCTCCAAAAGCAAACGGCTTTGGTACTCCTTTTCTACTTCTTGTGCCTTCTGGAAATATTGCTGCAGACCAAGTATTTTTATGTATTCTTTTTGAAAACTTTTCTAACTCTCTTATAGATTGATTTCTATCTTTTCGATCAATTAATGCAGCTCCTCCGTATTTTAAATTAAAAGAAATACTAGGTATACCAGACCCTAATTCTTTTTTTGCGACAAACTTAGGAACATACTTTCTAAGAAACCAAATTATAGGAGGAATATCAAACATTCCTTGATGGTTAGAAACGAAAATAATAGTTCTTTTAGATGGTATTTTATAGTTGTTCTTAAAAGAAACGGTTACTCCTAAAAATAATAGGGCCTTTATTAAAAACCAACATAATACATCTACTACTTTTTGATGACCTTTATGACCGAATAACTTTAAAGCTATCCATTGTAAAGGATGAAAAATAATAAGTAAGACATAAAAAATAATCGCAAAAAATGGAGATAGTATATGGCTTAAAATTTTCATTAATTAAACCAATTTGACCAAGGGATTTTTGATAAAACTAAAACTAATCCTAATCCGTAAAAAATTACAAAAGTTTTAAATTTTGATTCGCTCGTAGTCTTTTTCTTATGCTTTGACCAACCAATTGTTATAAGCACAATAGCAATAACCATTGTTACAGGATGTTCTACAGCCAATAATCTTGTTGCGCTGTCTTTCATAACCTCACCACCATTAGTTTTTAGAGCTTTATACCAAGGAGACATAAAATACCAACCCAAACCAATTAAAAGTTGAATATGTGATACAATTAAGGTAAATAAACCTATTCGTAAATCTTTATTTGAAAATTCTTTCTTTTTAATAAAACCATATATAGCATTTGCTACAGCAATTATTAATATTGTTAGCACAATGTATGCCCAATAAGAATGTATTTCTTTCATTTTTGTTTTGTTTTAGGTGGTAAATTTACAACTTTAACCATAAAAAAACCACCTTTTAATAAGGTGGTTTTTTATATAATAAAATGATTAAAATCTAATCCTCATCAGTTTGAACTCTGTATGAATCTCCATCTAGAATAACATTCATCACAAACACATCATTTCCTGGTTTCCAAACGTTGTAAGAAACTGAATATTTTTGTAATTGCTTTGAACTAGGGAAATTGTTTAACAATATTGTATTAATTTTTGCCAAACGAGCCTCTTCAGTTTCTTCATCTCTACCTTCTCTTACATCGAAATTACCAAATCTACCATTTCCTACCAAATCATAATCTGCTG
>JBELHK010000011.1:0-33539 GCA_042091415.1 Polaribacter sp.
TCTAATTTTTTATACTTTTCAATGATGTTTTGTATTACTTCATCCTCTTTGTCTTCACTTAAAAGTTCAACAACATTACTTTGTTCGTAAGCAAAACATTCTTCATAATTAATATTTAAATCGAAGAATTGAATTGTTGTGTTTATATGATTGTCTAGTCTTTTATTTTTTGTGTTTATGATTGGTCTAAAGTATCCTACTTTCGATGATTTTGTTAGCATCATCCTTAAAATCCCTAAAGAAATTAGCGATTTACCACTATTAGACTCAATTGTTGTTATGTAAATTGCTTTACTCATTTTACTAAATTTTATAAAAAATAAGATACAAAAAAATGACCAAAGTATTTTGGCCATTTTATCTTTATATTTTTTTGTTCTTTTTTAAACTTGTAAAACGCCCATGTTAAAATGTTTCTCAATAGGAGCGTGGTTTGCGGCTTCAATTCCCATAGAAATCCATGTTCTAGTTTCTAAAGGGTTGATTACTGCGTCTGTCCAGATTCTTGCAGCAGCGTAATACGGAGAAACTTGTTTGTCATATTTAGATTTTATTTTATCAAAAAGTGCAGCTTCTTTTTCGGGTGTAATTTCTTCTCCTTTCTTTTTTAGTGAGGCAGTTTCAATTTGTAACAAAACTTTTGCAGCAGAATTCCCGCTCATAACAGCTAATTCAGCACTTGGCCATGCAGCAATTAATCTAGGGTCATACGCTTTACCACACATAGCGTAATTTCCTGCGCCATAAGAATTACCAATAATGATGGTGAATTTAGGAACAACGGAATTACTAACTGCATTCACCATTTTTGCACCATCTTTTATAATTCCTCCATGTTCAGATTTTGATCCGACCATAAAACCAGTTACATCTTGTAAAAATACTAGAGGAATTTTCTTTTGATTACAATTGGCAATAAACCTTGTAGCCTTATCCGCTGAATCATTATAAATAACACCTCCAAACTGCATTTCTGTAGGTTTTGTTTTTGATGCTGTAGTTTTAACTAATTTTCTTTGGTTGGCAACAATACCTACAGCCCAGCCATCAATTCTAGCATAACCTGTTAGTATAGTTTTTCCATAACCTTCTTTGTATTGTTCAAATTCAGAATTATCTACCAAACGCTTTATGATTTCTAACATATCGTATTGTGCGTTTCTTTCTTTTGGTAGAATTCCAAAAATATCATCTTCATTTTCTTTAGGAGGAAAAGATTCGGCTTTGCTAAAACCAGCTTTATCATAGTCGCCAATTTTATCAACAATAAATTTTATTTTGTCTAAGGCGTCTTTATCATCTTTAGCTTTGTAATCTGTTACTCCAGAAATTTCGCAATGTGTTGTTGCGCCTCCTAAAGTTTCATTGTCAATAGATTCGCCAATAGCAGCTTTTACTAAATAGCTACCGGCTAAAAATATACTTGCTGTTTTATCAACAATCATAGCTTCATCACTCATTATTGGTAAATAGGCTCCTCCAGCAACGCAACTTCCCATAACTGCAGAAATTTGAGTAATACCCATACTAGACATTATTGCATTGTTTCTGAAAATTCTTCCAAAATGTTCTTTATCAGGAAAAATTTCATCTTGCAATGGTAGATATACTCCAGCAGAATCCACTAAATAAATAATTGGTAATTTATTTTCTATTGATATTTCTTGAGCTCGTAAATTCTTTTTTCCTGTGATAGGAAACCAAGCTCCAGCTTTAACAGTTGCGTCATTAGCAACAACGATACATTGTTTTCCTTTTATATACCCAATTTTTACTACAACACCTCCTGAAGGACAGCCGCCATGTTCAGCGTACATTTCTTCTCCTGCAAATGCACCAATTTCAATCGATTTAGAATCAGTATCTAATAAATAATCAATTCGTTCGCGAGCAGTCAATTTTCCTTTTTGATGATGTTTTTCAATTCTTTTTTCCCCTCCGCCAAGCTTAACTTTTGCAAATTTCCTTTTTAAATCAGATACTAAAAGCTTGTTGAAATCTTCATTTTTATTAAAATTGATATCCATAGTTGTATTTGGTTTATAGTGATGCTAAATTACAAAAAATTAGGTGTAAGAGTCGATGATTTTGTTTACCGTTTTTGATATGTTTTGGTATTTCATTTTCTTTTCTAAACGAGTTGGTTCAGAGGCTCTTTCGTCGCATTTAGAAACATTACAAGTTTCGCAAGTAACCCCAACTATTTTTTTTGTAAATGTATCTTGCTTCAAGAACTTAAGTTTCTTCTTTAAATGAGGAGAAAGTAATAAACCAATGCTTATGCTTCTGTAAATGTCTTTTTTAAAGGGATCTGAATTTGCTGATGATAATACTAAATATTCATTTTTTTGATTCTCATAAGATGAAATTTGAATATCGAATGCAGCTCTTTTTTTTGTTGAACTTTTAAAATCCTGAATTGTTTTTATAGATACCCATCTTCTGCAGTAATGATCTTGATTTCTATTAGCGTGAGGTGATTGTTGTTGGGTAATATGTAATTCTTTACTTAGTCTAAATTCTTTCGATTCGTCTTTGTGTGTAAACCTTAAGAAAAAAAGATTTTTGATATTAAAAAACTTTGGTAAAACGTTTGTTAAACGTTGGTAAAAAGTTTCATGAGAACAGTTGAAATGTTTTACAATTTTATGAAGTTTAATAGCATCCCAATTTTCTAAAGCAAATAAATCAGAAAGTTTTTGTGTAATTTGTTTTCTTGGGATAATTAAAGCTCCTGCAAAATATGAGGCAATAAAATTATTTAAAACTTGATCGAATGTTTTAAACTTTATCCAAGGAAAAGTGAATAATCGATTTTCGATTTGTAAAAAATTATAAGCAATTTCTTTTGCGTATATGAAAGTTTTTTGTGCTTCTGATATGTTTTTGTCAATAAGTAATATTTTGTTTTTTGGTATGAAAATACTTCTTAATTCATCTAGATTCTCGTGTTTAGAAAGTTCATTATTGTTTATTGAGTACCCGAATTCTTCAATTAAAATTTCTTCTAAATCTTCAGATTTGATTCTTTTTTCTAAATTAATTTGATATAATTCAGCAAATCGTTCTACATCAATTTCTATATTTTCAAAATAATTATTGTGAGCCTCTTGGTAGCTTCTTAAAGAAGCTAAGAAAAAACTTTCTCTAGATAAATTATAGTTTTGAGCAATCTTAATTATTGTGCTAATGAATGCATTTACTTTAGCGGGAGCGTTTGCCACAATATCGATAAGAACATTTTCTTTGATGCCAAATAAATCTAAAGGGATTTCTTTTAATATTTTCGATTGTAAAATTTCACCAATAGGAGCTAGATTTTTATCTAGCTTTAAAGAAACCATATGATCGTAAGGAACTTCAAGGTTTTCAGAAAGAAGCAAAATTTTATCTGTCTTTGGGTACTTTTTTCCTTTTTCAATTTCATTTAGATAAGATTTAGATAGTCCTGTAAGTTTTGCTAAACCAAATAAAGATAAGTTTTTATCTGTTCTTATTTGCTTCAATTTTAAGCCAAATATTATCCGTATGTATTCGTCTTCAATTATCATAAAAACAAATATAATAGTATTTAGCGAAATTAAACAAAATATTTTTTTTACACATTTAGCGAACGTTCGCTTGTGGTATTCGGTATTTATTTATATAATTGCATTGTGTTATTAAAATAAATACTGATATGATTACCAAAACAAAAACAAAAAAAATTGATTTTAAGGGTTTTAAATCTGAAGATTATAAGAGTTTATTGCCCTCAGGTGCACAACAGTTTTTAATTGCATTACATGCTGAGTTTAATAAGAAAAGATTGAAACTTTTAGAGGATAGAGATGTTGAGCAAGCATTTTTTGATGCTGGAAATTCTCCAACTTTTCCACAAGAAACAAGTCTTATTAGAGATTCAGATTGGGTTTGTGCAAGCCTCCCTGAAGATTTGTTAGACAGGAGAGTTGAAATCACTGGTCCTGTTGATCGTAAGATGATTATCAATGCTTTAAATTCGGGAGCTAAAACTTTTATGGCAGATTTTGAAGATAGCAATTCTCCTTCAATCGAAAATGTTTTACAAGGTCAAATTAATTTAAACGATGCAGTAAATAAAACGATTAGTTATCATAATCAAAAAAAGAAAAAAACATATACTTTAAATGATGAGGTAGCAACTTTATTGGTAAGGCCAAGAGGATTACATTTAAATGAAAAACATTTCTTATTAGAGGGAAAAGAAATGTCGGCTTCTTTGGTTGATTTCGGATTGTATTTTTTTCATAATATTAAAACGCTACAAGAAAATAATTCAGCAACATATTTCTATCTTCCTAAAATAGAGCATTATTTAGAGGCAAGACTTTGGAATGATATTTTTATTTTTTCTCAGAATTATTTAAATATTCCACAGAAAACTATAAAAGCAACTGTATTAATTGAAACAATTACTGCAAGTTTTCAATTAGATGAAATAATCTATGAGTTAAAAAATCATATGGCTGGTTTGAATTGTGGGAGGTGGGATTACATATTTTCATACATCAAAAAATTTAGAAATCACAAAGGTTTTATGGTGCCAAATAGAGATCAAGTTACCATGAACTCTCCTTTTATGAAGGCATATTCTTTAAGAGTTATTCAGAGATGTCATAAAAGAGGAGTGCATGCAATGGGAGGTATGGCAGCTCAAATACCTATTAAAGGTGATGATGAAGCCAATGAATTAGCTTTTGCAAAAGTAATTTCAGATAAAGAAAACGAGGTTAAAAATGGGCATGATGGTACTTGGGTAGCTCATCCTGGTTTAGTTTCTGTTGCAAAAAAAGTTTTTGATGATAATATGATTACAAAAAATCAAATCCACATTAAACGATTCGATATTGATATAAGTGAAAACGACCTCGTTGAGCAACCTAAAGGTTCAATTACTGAAGCTGGAGTTCGAAAAAATATTAATGTTGGTATTTTATATATAGAAAGTTGGTTGCGAGGTAATGGCGCTGCAGCAATATATAATTTAATGGAAGATGCTGCCACAGCCGAAATATCAAGAACTCAGGTTTGGCTTTGGTTACATAAAGGTGTTAAGCTTGAAGGAGGAAAGTTGTTTGATGTTGAAATGTATAAACAATTAAAGATAGAGGAGTTAGAGAAAATTAAGAAAATGATTGGTGAAGAAAATTTCTTAAACGGAAAATTTGAATTAGCAGTTCAGCTGTTTGATGAGTTAGTCTTAAATAAAGAATATAAAGAGTTTCTTACGCTAGACGCTTATAGTCATATATAAAAAAACTCGACACTACGGCAATAGTATCGAGTTATAATTATCAAAATTAAAAATAACTTTAATAACCCAAAACACAAAATTATGAAAAATTTATCACAGTCTAATTATTCATCTGCTTTAAAAGTTGTGAAAGAGATGAAGGCTAAGTATGGAGAAAGTTGGAAAACTATAACTCCAATAAATGCAGCAAGAATGATAGCTCAAAATCGGTTTAAGACCGGATTAGATATTGCTAAATATACTGCCTCTATAATGAGAAAAGATATGGCTGATTACGATAAAGACACATCAAATTACACCCAATCTTTAGGATGTTGGCATGGTTTTGTTGCTCAGCAAAAAATGATTGCGGTAAAAAAACATCACAAAACAACAGAGAAAAGATATTTATATCTTTCAGGTTGGATGGTTGCTGCTTTACGATCAGAATTTGGTCCTTTGCCAGATCAATCTATGCATGAAAAAACAGCTGTTCCTTCTTTAATTGAAGAAATTTATGATTTTTTGCGTCAAGCAGACGCTGTAGAGTTAAACGATTTATATAGAAGATTAGAGAACGGTGAAGATGTTCAGGCTGAAATTGATAATTTCGAGACACACGTTGTTCCAATTATTGCAGATATAGATGCGGGTTTTGGAAATGAAGAGGCTACGTATTTATTAGCGAAAAAGATGATTCAAGCAGGAGCGTGTGCAATCCAGATTGAAAATCAAGTTTCTGATGCAAAACAATGCGGTCATCAAGATGGAAAAGTAACAGTGCCTCATGAAGATTTTATAGCAAAATTAAACGCAATCCGTTATGCTTTTTTGGAGTTAGGCATTGATGATGGTATAATTGTGGCAAGAACAGATTCTGAAGGAGCGGGTTTAACTCAGAAACTTCCTGTAAGTAAAGAACCTGGAGATTTAGCGTCAAAATATTTAGCTTTTGTTGAAGCTGAGCCAATAAATATAAGTGAAGCAAAAGAAGATGATGTTTTACTTAAGCGAGATGGGGAATTGGTCCGTCCTGTTCGTCTGTCAAACGGACTTTATAAGTTTAAAGAAGGCTCAAATATAGATCGAGTTGTTTTAGATTGTATAACTAGTTTGCAAAATGGTGCAGATTTACTGTGGATTGAAACACCAACACCAAATGTTGCGCAGATTGCAAACATGGTAAATCGGGTTAAAAAAGTTGTTCCCGATGCAAAATTAGTTTACAATAATTCACCATCTTTTAATTGGACATTAAATTTTAGACAACAAGTGTATCAAGAAATGATTGAAGAAGGTTTAGATGTTATGCACTATAATTTTGATAATTTGATGGATTCTAAATATGATGATTCAAATTTATCTAAACGTGCAGATCAAAAGATAAAATCATTTCAAATTGATGCAGCAAGAGAAGCTGGAGTTTTTCATCACTTAATTACTTTGCCAACATATCATACAACAGCTCTTCATATGAACGATTTGACAGAAGGATATTTTGGGGAAGAAGGAATGTTAGCTTATGTAAAAGGGGTACAAAGGCAAGAAATTAGAAAAGGGGTTGCATGTGTTAAACATCAAAGAATGGCAGGTTCAGATTTAGGAGATGATCATAAAACATTTTTTGCTGGAGATAATGCCTTAAAAGCTGGTGGAGAAAAAAACACTTCAAATCAGTTTAATAATGTTACTTCGGAAAATGATGAAAATACTAAAAGTGAACTTGTTAAAATGGTTAGTTAAATTAGCAGGAGTATTTTAATTATTGTTTAGAGTCTTTTTGATATAAATTTCAAAAAGACTCTTTTTTTTGTGTTATGTGTAACAAAATTAAATTTTCAGCTACATATTATCATAGTTAAATGTAAATTATTAAAAAAAAATAGCGAAATTGCTTTTTTAAAAAACTTCTAACTCTTAAAAATTATTGAATAATGGCAGATGAATTTGACTTACTAGAAACCAATTCTAAAGAAAAAACTGAAAAAGTAGATGTAAATTGGGGCAAAGCAATAGATACTATGAAATCTAAACTAGCTCAAGAAGATGACCCAGAATCACGTCAAAAAATATTAAATGCTACGTTAGACGATGTTGTTCAAATGGCAGAAAAAGATAGAACAACACTTTTAGATGCTATAAAAGACTTAACAGATTATCAAGATGAAGTAGGTATCTTATTTGAGAAGTTTTCTTCATTAAACGAAACTGAGCAAAAGGTAATTGATGATGCTCAAAAAGCTCTAGAAAGAGCAAGAATTGAATTAGAAGATGCGAAAAATAAACCAGATACTTGGTGGAATAATTTATGGGGAAGAAAAAGTAAAATTAAAAAAGAAGAACAAGAATTTGCAGAAGCAGAAAAAGTTAGGTCAGAAGCAGATAACAATGCAAAAGCAATGTTTCAAGAGAGAATTGAAAGTGCAGATATTCAAACGTTGCTTAGTGAACTTTCATACAAATCTCAAGCAGCAGTTACTCGTTTAAAAAATAGAGAAGTAGAGATAAAAGAAGTAGAAGAAAAGTTGAAAGATGCAATTGTAGAAGCTTCTAAAAATCACACAAAAGCGTTAGAAAAGAAAAAAGAAACAGAAGAAAAGCTTGAAGAACAATACGCTTTATTAAAACAAGCTCGTCAAGAATTAGACGAAATTGCAGATAAACAATCTACGGCTTATTCAGAAGCAATAGCAAAAGTTACTGCTGTAGAACAAAAAGTAGAGGAGTTAGAGGGTTTAAAAAATGCATATACAACTTTGGCTGCAAGTAAAGATAGTTTTGTTCACAAACATAACTTAACAATAAAAGTACTTACATCTTTACGCTCAAATTTACAAACTCATAGAGCAAAATTAAAGAGTGATACTGAAGAAAGGTTAAAATATTATGATGGTTATGTAGTTGCTTTAAAAGCAAGAACAGATCAAGAATTTGCTGCAATTCTAGAACATTTAGGAGTAAAAACTGATGAGCATATTGGTGAAACTTTGGCATCTATGCATTCTGCAAGTGCAAGAGCACGCCAAGAAATGATGGATAATATTCCTGTTCATGAAAAAGTGATGAATGGCGTTTATAGTTCTTATGCAGAAGCTCTTCAAGAAATTAGAGAGAAAGATGTAGATATTCAAAAGAATTTTGCAGATAGATACGGAATAGACATGAAAGAGATTTTTGAAGATTATTATAAAGCTGATAAAACTGCTCCAAAAGCTAATGATGATTCTACAGAAACAAAAAAAGAAGATTCTTCAAATGATGATTTGCTTTCTTAAATTAAATCATCAATAGACTAAATTTTTATCTTTTTTTAAATTGTTATCTTAAATAATGATTACAACTCCTTTAGATTCAGCTGAACTGAATAGCAAAGAACAATATATTTTTTATCATAAAATGGTAGATTTTGTTCTTAAAGATTTGATTGTAAGTGTTCAGCAAAAAGAACTGTTAAATCAGCAAGAATTACTAATTTTTAAGCAGTATTCAGATTTACTTTTGTATTCAATAGAGGCGATGCGTATTAAATATATGTATGATGAAGAAGATAATATGAAGGTAGATTTAACCGATTCTGGTTTCCCTAATTATCTAGAATTCAGATATCTTTTTAATGATTTAGAGTTAAAAAATCAATACATACATAAGCTTACAGATAGCATCACATTAAAAGAAGAATTTTTAGAAACATTGCTAAGAAAGAAAAAGCCTGTTAAAAGAGATAAACTTTTTCAGGCTGCATCAATTGTGTATTATAAGTCTGTAAATCAAAATTATATATTCAATAAGTTTGTGCAGGGTAAAATTTTTGAATCGCCAAAAAATAGTCTTGGAGAACATATGACAAGCTGGAGTTTTTATGATGTGGTGAGCAATAGACCTTTTATTTGTTATTTATATTTTGATTATGAAGGCAAACGTATAATGGATCAAAAAGAGAAATTATATGAGGTTTTAAAGGAAACTGCAGATAGAGAAATGAGCTTAGATACAATGGCTTATAATATAGATAGGAAATTGCCAGAAATTCATCCTAAACATATTAAAAGAGTAGATCTAGGTCCATTACATAACGTTTTTGCAAAGGATGAAAACACAATTACTCATACAATTTTAAAAGCGATTTCAGGTAAAGAAATACCAATAGAGTCTTATGCATTATCGCTAAAGATTGATGAGGTTTTTTCAAAGACATCGTTTCAAGAAGGTAGTTTTTTTTCAAAGCAGACACTACAAAAATGGAGTAATGTATTGAATCAAAAATTTGTTTTTGCACCACATAGAATTATACAGTTATTACATAATACTACGCCAGAAGTGTTTCATAATTTAGCGAAACCACCAATTGAAATGGCAGAATTAAAAATTGATATTTAAAAGAATGGAACATAACTCAACTTTTCCAATAAAACAAAACGAACTAGATTTACTGCGTAACGAAGCATCAGGTTATTTAAAATCTGTTCAATGGGAACAAGGTTCGAAAGCAAAAAATAGAGATAAAGAGGCAAAAGATCAATCAATATTACTCTATTTATCGAGAGCAAATTCAGGTAGTAATGTAAATGTAACAGCTGTTTCAAAAACAATTTTAGGTTTAAAAAAGAGACTTTTACCAGATTCTATTGCAATTCCTGTTCTCTTAAATAAAACCTTATATGCAGTACAAGAAGGGATAACTTTAGGAATTTGGATTAAAGATTCTTATTTCGATGCATCAGGTTTATCATCACTAAATGAAAGAAAATCGACGCTAGACACTCAAGGGAAAAGAGAGTTTGAAAGTAAAATGCATACAGCAACTGCTTATCAATTATTCGCAACCTCTTATAAAATTTTACACGATTTAAAACCATCTGCATCAGATGATTTATCTGTAATGAAACAAAAGTTTGCTGGTATTCCTGAAGTTTCTTTTTTATCACCTTTAAAAGGAATTTCTTGCGCGCTATTTTATTTTGATAAATATTTAGGGCATCCTGATATCATTAAATCAGATAAAGATGTTATCGACTTTACAGTTGTTTATTTTGAAGCTTTAATTGATGAAATTCAGTTAAGAAAAAGTACTTTAGAACATACAGAAACTATTTTAGATAGAACTTACAAATTAGAAAATTCAGATTTTGCAATTTCTGGTTGGGAAAATGTTTTTTCGGGAACAGCAAAAAGTGTTGAGTTTAATAAAGTTCAATTTGAACAAATTGTTGGAAATAAAGATGCGAAACATTTTGCCAGAAGGTTAACTGAAAGAATGTTGAGTTACGACTTTCAGGCTCAGAAAAATCCTTTTCAAGAGCTTGGCGGCTTTATGCCGGTTTTTATGGGATACGGAATTCCAGGTACAGGTAAATCGATGTTAATTGCAGCTATTGCAACGCGTTTAAAAGAATATTGCGATCATTTAGATGTCCCTTTTCTATTTCATCCTATGCCAGATACTTTAATTTCTACTTTTCAAGGAGGAAGTGCAGAAAAGATGGTAGAATGGATGAAGCCGATGCAAGATCCATCAAAAATAATTTTTGCTCCAATTGATGATGCAGAGAATAATTTACAAGAAAGAACATCACAAGGAGTTTCAGCTGGAGTTAAAGAAGTTATAGGTGTTTTTCTTCGTTATACAGAGGGCGCTTATGCTGTAAATTATGGAAATTCTTCTGTAGGTTTATTTACAAACCTACCAGAAATGTTAGATAAAGCTGTAATTTCTAGAGTTCAAGGACGATTTAAAATTGATGGAGCAAGAACTGAACACGATTTTTTAGATCAAGATTATATTTGGTGGAAAAAATTTGAAAAAACCATTCCTGATTTTGTAAACATGCAAAAGCCAGATAATTACGATTTTTTAAAAGATCAAGGTCTAGCAAAAAATATGGGAGATATTCTAAGCGCTATAGAAAAGCCATCTGAAGAAAGAGTTTTAGAAGCCTATGATAAAGCTGCCTTAAAGCATAAAACAAACGAGCATTTATTTTTTGCAAGTTTATACAGAGAAATTCAACAAATATTTCCTTTCTTCTCATCAAGAGACGTTAGAAATATTCAGTCTGCAATTTCTTTGCGTTTAACAGATTTTGACTTAGAGGAAGATTGGTTCGAAAACCCAGAAATCTATTTCAAAAAAGATTATGATACAAAGTTTCAAATGTTACAAGAATTGATGAAGTCTAATATGAAAGGATTAGATTTTTCTGAAATAAGAAGGCAAGAAGTGGTTCGATATTTAGATAATGTTGCTACAATTGCAGATACTGATTTTAAACGAAAAGTAGATGCTCGAGTGAACCAATTAAATATAGATTTAGAAGCAAGAAAAAGTTTTGAAAGTAGAAATTAAATCAAAAATCAATAATATAACTTCTAAAGTTATTTCGAATTTTTGGGGAAAATTAGAGCAGATTAATTTCGATTTTACATTCAAAAACGGAAAGTCTGTAAACTTAACCCACGAAGTTTATGGTAAAAGTGATGGAGTTGCTATGTTATTATATAATACATCAACTCAAAAAATAATTCTAACAAAACAGTTTAGAATGCCTGTTTTAGTTGCAGGATTAAATAAAGGTTATTCCATTGAGGTTGTTGGAGGCGCTTTAGATAAAAATGAATCACCTAAAGATTGCGCTATAAGAGAAACTGAAGAAGAGGTGGGGTATTTAATATCTAAAGTAGAACATATAACAACAACATTTTTATCACCAGGAATTTTAAGAGAAAAAGTCCATTTATTCTTAGGAGAATATAAAAATGAAGATAGAACTGCAAAAGGAGGAGGTTTGGAGTCTGAAAACGAAGAAATAGAGGTTCTAGAAATCCTTTTTTCAGAGGCGTTAAAAATGGTAGAAAGCCAAGAAATAGTTGATGCGAGAACTATAATATTATTACAATATTTAAAAATGACTAATTTGTTATCTTAATGGATAAACTAAAAAAAGCTAATTTATATAGAAATGAATTATTTTCTGTTAGTGGAAAATTAGTAGAACGTTATAATAGGTGTTTGGTGAAAATGGGGTTTGAAAAAACCAATTTAAAAGCATTTTCAATAGATGGTTTAGGTTGGAGTCCAGAAATTGCAGAAGAAAAAAATGCACCATTTTATTTAAATAATGGAGAAGCAAATACGCACGCAATCATAATAACTCCGAAACAAAAAGGAATTCCGGTTTACAATGCTTTTCATTCTTTTGATGAAGAATTAATGAAAACTGTTTTTAAAAATCATTCAGAAGTTATAAAAGATATTACACGAGACTCTGCAATTTGTTTAGATTTTGATCAAGGTGTAGATGTATTTTATGAACCTCTAGATGTTTTAAAATATGCAACAATTACTATTAAATTTCATCTGATTGATGATTTAAAGCAAGCAAAAAAAGAGCAATTAAAATTAATTGAGGTATTTAATCAAGAAAACAACTTTATTGATGAGAAAATTCATAGTAAAATTCTTGATTCAGCGAAAAAATACGGAGACTTAAGGTTAAGAAAAGTAGTTTTAGATAGTTTAAAATTCACAACAGATTCTTTTTTCACGAAAGCTTTTGGAGGTGTTTTTATTTTGAGAGATTTTGTAAAACCTATTCTTATTTTTGAAAGTAAAAATAGTTTTGAAGAGGCAAAAAAAGATACTACTTTCAATGGTTTGATATATCATATTTCTGATGTTGAATTAATTGAAAAACTAAAAAGTCATTCTATTTTAGAAGTTAATTTAGAGCAAGAGCTACAATCTAAGAGATACGAAAGAATAAAAAAGTATACCTTTTCAAAGCTTATTAAAGAATCAAATCATCCAATAAAGCAAATTTTAGATGATACCATTTTATTTAAAAGTTACTTAAACAAAATAGACATTGTATCTCGAAAAAAATTAATGGGAGCAGAAATTTATTTAGAAAAAAGGAAAGTTTCAAAATCCATAAAACCTCAAGATTATATTAATGAAGAACTTTTTGTTAGTTTACACAAGCCTCATTCATCATTAAAAGCAGCACATCAAGATTTAATATGGAAATTATTAGTAAGTATTGCACCAATAGATATTCTATTTTTATATTGGTATAATAGAGAAGAGTTTTACAAAATATTTTATGCCTTAGACGATTCAATGCAAGATTGGGTAATAGAAGCAATATGTAACAATTTTTAAATAAAATAGACTAATTTTATATAGAATCACAAATAAAAAATAAATGACTTTAGAATTAATCATATTTATCGCTTCAATTTTATTTGGCGCAACAATATATTGGAGAGAATCTCAAAAAAACGGATTGTATCGTTTTTTTAATAAAATAATGAATTCAAAAGAATTACAAATGAAACCTTCTGACAAGAAGGGTTTTGTATATCAGCAAAATTTATTTTTTAGACTAATTTTTATTTCGTCATTTTTTTTAATTGTCATTTTAATTACAAGATTTTTAATTCCGATTGATTTAGCAACTATTTCCTTGTTTGCTTCAATGATTTTTGGAACTTTAGTAGGTACATACCTTGCAGGATTTATATTTAAATCGTCAAAAGTTATAGAAGAACATTCAGAATCTTTAGAAGATACAGTTCAAGATTTTATTGAAAAGGGTAAAGATTTAATAGAGGATATAAAACCTACTGAAAATCAAAAAACCAAAGAGGTAAAACCAGAAAAAAAAGTAGAAAATAAAAAAAGTGCAAGAGAACGCTTAAAAGATAAAGGTTATTTAAGTTAAAAATTGTTTTTATGATAAAAGAATATTGGAGTAAGGGGTCAAAGCAAAAAAAAAGAGTAGTTCTTTTTAGTCTTGTTTTTTTGGGGTTATTATTTTTTTTGAGAGATGATTATCAACCTTTATTATTATTTCTTAGAAAATTCATTTTCATAATAATATTAGTATTAAGTATTTTAACAATTGGTTTAAGAAGATTTAGAAAAACTCCTAGTTCTTCAGCAAGACTTGGTATTTTAGTGATACTATTTGCTTTTTTGGGAGGTTTATATTTTGTTGGATGGCATTTAAAAATGTATGATTTTATGAAAACATACAACGTATTTAACAATCTAAATCGTTATGAAATTGTTGAATTGCCACTTACTCAAAACGAAAGAATTCAACCTTTACGTAATATTTTATCTATGGCTAATGAATCTGTGGGAGAAACAAAAGATGTTTCATTACCGCATTTAGTTAGAGTTGATGATTCTAATGAATGGACAATGGCAATTCAGCCTACAGAAAAATACTATTGGCAAGGATTAAAAGATAATACTGAGGAGGTTTTTTCTGTTTCTAGTACAACTCCTTTTCCTCGTTTTTCGAGTGAAAATAGAATTCCGGTGACTTTTTCTATTGGAGAATCATTAAAATTTAGCAGAAACACATATAATGCAGTAGTCCAAAGATTTAATCCTTGGATGTTGTTGAATTATGAGCCAAGTGATACTTATTATATGAAAAATGATAAAGGAGCTTGGGTGCAGGTTGTCAGTTTAATTAAATGGAAAGGTTTTTTCTTCCCTTATCCAACTTTTGGTGGAGTAATGATAATTGAAAACGGAGAACATAATTTTAAAGATTACCTTGAGAGAATAGCTATTGGTAAGGGGGTTTTTGTTGCTCCAAAAGAGATGGATAATTATAAATTTTTAATCGGGCAAAATACATTGTCAGAAAAAGTATCTCGCTTACAAGCAGAAAGTTT
Organism: Polaribacter sp.; assembly: GCA_042091415.1. GTDB lineage: Bacteria > Bacteroidota > Bacteroidia > Flavobacteriales > Flavobacteriaceae > Polaribacter. The sequence goes on from JBELHK010000011.1 coordinate 14,945, forward strand.
AAAATTTTTAGGTGGTTTTTCAGATCCTTTGCCTTGGAATATGAAAACAGCAGTGAAAATTCCAGATTTAGAAGATGATCAGAATGAACAACCATTTGTAACCGATTTTGATTTTTCAGACACAAAAACGAATGCATATAGCGGTTTATATCATTGGTTTGGTTTAGAGCCTGTTGGTAATGAAAGAACAAGTTTAACCTTTAGTGTTTTTATTCCTGCAGACGGAACCGATAAAATTTATTTTTACGATCATGCTTCAAAAAAAGAAGGATATGCAGGTGTTTCCGCTATGCCTTTAAAAGTAATTGAGTCTCGAAAAGAATATGATTGGGATGCAAATAAGCCAGTTGAATTTAGGCCTTATATTAAAGATATTGCAGGAAGAAAACGTATGTTTTTTTTAAGTACAATTTCTGCAATTAAAAAAGATAATTCTCAATTTGATGGGGCTTCAACTCCAGATTTGGCTTTAATAGATAGTGAATATAGAGATGTTGTTTGGATTGATGCAAAAAAGCCTAGTACATGGGATGAAGAGGTCTATTTACAATTACATGAAGCTTGGAGATCTAGTGAAAAACAAAACATATTTTTTGATAAAGAAAAGGTTAATATAGAAAAGAATCAACAAATTTTAGATTCTATAAAAATGATTTCTAAACAAGAAGATAAAAATAGAGAAATTCAGCGCCTTCAAAAACAAATAGATTCTATAAAATCAATTCAATAACAACTGTTTTCCTTGGTTTTATTTTCCTTGGTAAATATGATGCCTTTTTGTACCTTTGTTCTAAATAAAAAGAATAATGGTTAAAAAAGTATTAGTTTTTGCAGGAAGTACAAGTTCTGAATCTATAAATAAAAAACTGGCAACGTTTGCAGCTAAAAATCTAAAAAATACATCATTTGAAATTATAGATTTACGAGACTTTAATCTTCCTATTTATAATATTGATATTGAAAAAGAAGCAATTCCAGAAGATGCAAAAAGATTTTCAAGTTTGTTAGATTCTCATGATGGTTATATTTTATCACTTGCTGAACATAATGGGTCTTATGCAGCAGCTTTTAAAAATATTTTTGACTGGAGTTCAAGGATTGAAAAGAAAGTATTTAGAGAAAAGCCTTTATTATTAATGTCTGCGTCTCCAGGAGGTAGAGGAGGTGCTTCAGTTCTAAGTGCAGCAAGTTCCACGTTTCCGCATATGGGAGCTAAGAATATAACAACGTTTTCATTGCCTAATTTTTTTGACAACTTTAAAGACGACGCAATTATTAATCCAGAACTTTTATCTTCTTTAATTTCTAAAACTGATGAATTCGAAAATTATTTAAATCAATAATTATGAAAATAGTTTTATACGGTAAGCAAGGGCATGCATATACTGTTGCTTTCAAAAATTTTTTAAATTCAACAGAAGTACCTTATGTATATAAGGATATTTCAAAAGATGTAGAGGCAAGAAATCATAGCAAGGAATTGTATAACGGTATTGCAAAATATCCAACTTTATTTGTTGATGATAAAATATATTTAACGCCAACGACTGAAGAGTTTAATAAGATTATGCAAGATTTAAAATTAAGAGCTTAGTTATGGGAGATATTTCTAAAGACATAAAATCATCCTTTAAAAGTTCAAAAGTTAAGGCTTTAATTAATATAAAATACACTGCTAATTGGTTAAATAGCAAAGAGAATGATTTTTTTAAACCTTACGGAATATCACCACAACAATACAATATTTTAAGAATTTTAAGAGGAGCAAAGCAAAAAATTAAAGTTCAAATTGTAAAAGATAGAATGATAGAAAGAGCACCTAATGCAACTCGTTTAATGGATAAGTTGTGTGATAAAAGCTTTATAGAAAGAGAACGTTCTGAGTCTGACAGAAGGGTTGTGTATGTAAAAATTACAAATAAGGGTTTAGAATTATTATCAACTATTGATAAAAATAATAATCTATCTTTTTTAGAAAATTTATCTAATGAAGAAGCGATATTGCTAAGTAATCTTTTAGATAAAATAAGATAAAAAAATTTACAAATATATTTTCCCTGGAAATTATCTGAAAAATAAAACAATCACTCCTAAAAATAGAAGAACAAGTATTTCTTTGGTAGACTAAATGTTTATTTAATTGCATAAACTAAAATGAAGAAATCATGAAAAAATATAAGTCAATACAAAATATAGTAACCAGTCCATTAGTAAATATGGGGCCAATAAAATTGCGTCAACCTTTTCCTGTAGAAGGAATTGAGAATGTAGATCCATTTTTATTATTACATCATTATGGGCCTTATGCAATTTCAGAATTTAATAATCCTTTTGATTTAGGTCCTCATCCTCATAGAGGTTTTGAACCTATCACATTACTTTTTAAAGGAGAACAATTACACAGAGATTCTCTTGGTAACGAAATGGTTGTTAAAGCTGGAGGTGTACAATGGACTTCAGCAGGAAGAGGTATCATTCATGCAGAGGCTCCAACAAAAGAGTTTGTAAAAAAAGGAGGTGATTTAGAAGGAATACAACTTTGGTTAAATTTGCCAGCAGTACATAAAATGATGCCTCCAAATTATCAACATTTAGAAGATAAACAAATTCCTAAATTATTTTCTGAGGATAAAAAGATACAACTAAATATTATTGCAGGTAAGCAAATAGCCACAAAAGGTTTCATAAAAACTCAAACACCTGTAAATGTATTTACTGCCAATGCTAGAGAGAATGGAAAATTAGAAATTGATCTTCCTGAGAATCATAGTTCTTTAATTTATTTGTTAGAAGGAAAAATTTTAGTGAATGATATTGAAGTTTTAGAAAAAGGTAAAAACCAAATGATTACATTTAATCAAGATGGTGATACCATCAAATTTGAAGCTTATGAACAAAGTACTTTATTAATATTATCTGGGAAACCTATAAATGAAAAAGTTACTCAATATGGCCCCTATGTAATGAATACTCAAACAGAAATTTTAGAGGCTATGCGCGATTATCAGCAAGGTAAAATGGGCTATTTATATTAAGTTTTAAAAGAACAATTTAGAATGATAAAACAAATTCACAGAGCAAATTCAAGAGGATATGCGAATCATGGTTGGTTAAAGTCATACCACACATTTAGTTTTGCAAATTATTACGATAGTGAAAGAATGAATTTTGGTATGCTAAGAGTTTTAAATGATGATGTTGTTCAGCCTAAAATGGGTTTTGGTACGCATCCTCATAAAAATATGGAAATTATTTCCATACCAATTTCAGGAGCTTTGTCTCATAAAGACAGTATGAATAATAAGCGAGCAATTGAAGTAGGGGAAGTTCAGCTTATGAGTGCAGGAACAGGTTTAACTCACTCAGAATTTAATGACAGCAAAACAGATGAGGTTAACTTTTTACAAATTTGGATTATACCTGAAAAACTAAATGTAACACCATTTTACGATCAAAAATTATTTGATGAAAATGGAAGAAAAAATCAATTTCAAGTATTAGTTTCACCAAGAACTAATCTCGTAAAAGATTCATTGCCAATTAATCAGCAAGCTTATATTTCTATGATTGATTTAGACAAAGGCTTTGATATTGATTATCATTTAAAAAATTCAGCATATTTTTTCTTAATTGATGGAGAAATTCAGATTGAAGATGAAAAATTAGAAAAAAGAGATGCTATTGGAATTTCAGAAATAGATAAGATACAACTTAAAGCTAATCAGAATAGTAAGCTATTAGTAATTGATGTTCCAATAAATTAAGACTATTTCTAATAAATTGATGAGCCAAAGAATACATTTCTTTGGCTTTTTCATTTCAGAAAATAATTTTATATTGCAAGTATTATGCATGCATAATAAATTTAACTTAGCAATTATGAAATATAAACACATTTTTGAGCCTTTAGATTTAGGATTTACAACATTAAAAAATAGAGTTTTAATGGGGTCAATGCATACAGGTTTAGAGGAAGAAAAAAATGGTTATGAAAAAATGGCTGTTTATTTTGCTGAAAGAGCAAAAGGAGGTGTTGGATTAATAGTTACTGGAGGAATTTCTCCAAATATTCAGGGCTGGACAGCACCTTTCTCTGCAAGGTTAAGTTCTAAAAAACACATAAAAAATCATAAAAAAGTTACAAAAGCAGTTCATGCAGAAGGAGGGAAAATTTGTATGCAAATTCTTCATTCAGGTCGTTATGGTTATCATCCTTTCAATGTTGGTCCTTCAAAAATTAAAGCACCTATAAATCCATTTAAACCATTTAAATTAAACTCTTTCGGAATAAACAGAACAATTAAAGATTTTGTGAACTGTGCAAAACTCGCAAAAGAATCTGGTTACGATGGAATAGAAATAATGGGGTCTGAAGGGTATTTAATCAATCAATTTATTGCAAAAAGAACAAATAATAGAAATGATAAATACGGAGGAGATTATGAAAATAGAATGCGATTACCCGTTGAACTAGTAACAAAAATTAGAAAAGCTGTAGGTGAAAATTTTATCATTATTTACAGATTATCAATGTTAGATTTAGTAGAAAAAGGAAGTTCTTGGCAAGAAATTGTTACCCTCGGTAAAGCTATTGAAAAAGCGGGGGCAACTATTATCAATACAGGAATTGGTTGGCATGAATCAAGAATCCCAACTATTGCTACTTCAGTACCTAGAGCTGCGTTTACTTGGGTAACTAAAAAAATGAAAGAAGAAATAAGCATTCCTTTAGTTACCTCTAACAGAATAAATATGCCTGAGACTGCTGAAAAAGTACTAGCAGAAGGACACGCAGATATGATTTCAATGGCACGTCCATTTTTGGCTGATCCTGAATGGGTAAATAAGGCAAAACAGGAAAAAGATGATGAAATTAACACTTGTATTGCATGTAATCAAGCTTGTTTAGATCATGCTTTTCAGAAAAAAATTGCAAGTTGCTTGGTAAATCCGAGAGCTTGTCATGAAACTGAATTAAATTATACTAAAACAACTACTAAAAAGAAAATTGCAGTTATTGGAGCTGGCCCTGCAGGTCTTGCTGTATCAACAATTGCAGCACAAAGAGGTCATAACGTTACTTTATTTGAAGCTGATTCTGAAATTGGAGGTCAATTTAATATGGCAAAACAAATCCCTGGTAAAGAAGAATTTCATGAGACAATTCGATATTTTACAAAGCAGATTGAATTGCAGAATGTAAATTTGAGATTAAATACTAAAGTTTCTACGGATGATTTAAAAAACTCTGATTTTGATGAAATTGTAATTGCAACAGGTATAAAACCTAGACAATTGAATATTGAAGGAGTCAATCATAAAAAAGTATTAAGTTATATCGACGTTTTAAAGCACAAGAAGAAAGTAGGTAAAAAAGTTGCCGTAATTGGTGCAGGAGGAATTGGGTTTGATGTTTCTGAATATTTATTACACAAAGGTGAATCTACTTCTCAAAATATTGATGCATGGCTTAAAGAATGGGGTATTGATAAATCTCTCGAAGCAAGATCAGGTATTGAAGGGGTAAAACCAGAATTTACTCAATCAGATAGGGAAGTTTTTATGTTTAAAAGAAGTAAGGGTAAATTTGGTGGTAATTTAGGGAAAACTACAGGCTGGATTCATAGATCAAACTTGAAAAAGAAGAATGTGAAATTTATAGGAGAAGTTTCTTACGATAAAATTGATGATCAAGGTTTACACTATACCCAAAATGAAGAAAAGAAAGTTTTAGAGATAGATAATGTTGTTATATGTGCGGGTCAGCTTCCTTTTAAAGAATTGTATCAATCTTTAGTTGATACAGGTAAAAATATAAATATTATTGGGGGTGCAGATTTTGCAAGTGAATTAGATGCAAAAAGAGCCATAAATCAAGGAGCTAGATTGGCTGTAAAATTGTAATCTTTTATTACTTTTGACAAAACATTTATAATGAAAAAAATATTTTTTATTGCTACTTTATTTTTGAGCTTTTCTTTATTCTCTCAAGGTCAAGCTCCCAAAATGCCAAAATATAACGCTAAAAATGTTGTTGGTTTATTTTATTATGATGTAACTGAAGCAGTTGAAAAAGTAAAAGTTAAAAAAGATGAAACTAAAACAAGTTTTTCAAGATCAATCAGAAATTATAATAGCAAAATAAAAGATATATCATTTTTAAACTCTCCTAAATTAAACGAAGTAGATTTGACTATTAATTCAATTGGAGAACAGGCGTTTACAGATATTGATTTAAGAAATAAAGTAAGAAAAATTATAGAAGATACCGTTGTTCCACTAAGGGATTCTGTTTTGAAAATAGAAAAGTCTTTAAATTCTGAACTTGAGAAGATTTTAAATAAAAAACAAAATAAAAAGTGGTTAAGGTATCAAAGAAGTCAAAAAGAAAAATTATTACCTAAGGTACCTCAAAATAATCAAGCTCCCGTAAATAATGGAATGATGATGAGAAATCAAGGCTTTGGAAATGGAAGAAGATATTAATATAAACTTCAAATACTTCCTAATATCTTAAATTATTTATCAATTTTTTAATCTCCCACAAAAGAAATATTTTATCGATATTTGTGCCAATTAATTAACTACGGATTTATGGGAATGAATAAAAATACAGTATTGGCTTGGGCTACTTTTTTAATGATTTTAATGGGAGTGACTTTAATTTTAATGGGGGCTTATAGATACGATGATGTTGCAGGCTGGGGTTTTGCAACTGTAGGAATAGGTTTTTTTTGTATAGCTTGGGTATTTAATGCTTTAAAGGGAAGGGTATAACCTTCTATTTTTCAATTTAATTTAAAAAATATGTCAGACGATAAGAAAGTCATCTTTTCGATGAATAAGGTTTCCAAAACCTATCAATCAACAGGTAAACAAGTTTTAAAAGATATTTACTTAAGCTTCTTTTATGGAGCTAAAATTGGAATTCTTGGTTTAAATGGCTCAGGTAAATCAACACTTTTAAAAATAATTGCGGGTGTTGAAAAGAATTATCAAGGAGATGTTACTTTTTCTCCAGGATATAAAGTTGGTTATTTAGAACAAGAGCCTCAATTAGATCCTGAAAAAACAGTATTAGAAATTGTTAAGGAAGGTGCTGCAGAAACAGTTGCTATTTTAGATGAATATAACAAAATCAACGATATGTTTGGTTTAGAAGAGGTTTATTCTGATGCTGATAAAATGGAAAAGTTAATGAACAGGCAGGCTGAATTACAAGACAAAATTGATGCGGCAAATGCTTGGGAATTAGATACCAAACTAGAAATAGCAATGGATGCTTTGAGAACACCAGATTCCGATAAGAAAATAGGTGTTCTTTCAGGAGGTGAAAAAAGAAGAGTTGCTTTATGCAGGTTGCTTCTGCAAGAACCAGAAATTCTATTGTTAGATGAGCCTACAAACCATTTAGATGCAGAATCTGTTCATTGGTTAGAGCATCACTTAGCACAATACAAAGGAACTGTTATTGCTGTTACGCATGATAGATATTTTCTAGATAATGTTGCTGGTTGGATTTTAGAGCTTGATAGAGGAGAGGGTATTCCATGGAAAGGAAACTACTCATCTTGGTTAGATCAGAAATCTCAGAGAATGGCTCAAGAAAGTAAAACAGCTTCTAAGCGTCAAAAAACTCTTGAAAGAGAATTAGATTGGGTTCGTCAAGGAGCAAAAGGAAGACAAACCAAACAAAAGGCTCGTTTGAAAAACTACGAAAAATTAATGAGTCAAGACCAAAAGCAAGTAGATGCTAAATTAGAGATATATATTCCTAATGGACCAAGGTTAGGTACAAATGTAATTGAAGCAACAGAGGTTTCTAAAGCTTATGGAGATAAAATATTATATGAAAACTTAGAGTTTAATCTTCCTCAAGCAGGAATAGTTGGTATAATCGGGCCAAATGGAGCAGGTAAAACAACCATTTTTAAAATGATAATGGGAGAAGAAACTCCTGATAATGGAAGTTTTAAAGTTGGTGAAACTGCGAAAATTGCCTACGTAGATCAAGCCCATTCAGATATTGATGCTGAAAAAACAATTTGGCAAAATTTCTCAGATGGACAAGATTTGGTAATGATGGGAGGTAAACAAGTAAATTCTCGAGCTTATTTGAGCCGCTTTAACTTTTCTGGAAGTGAGCAGAATAAGAAAGTATCTACTCTTTCAGGAGGAGAACGTAATAGACTTCATTTAGCAATGACTTTAAAGGAAGAAGGAAATGTACTTCTTCTTGATGAGCCAACTAATGATTTAGATGTTAATACATTACGTGCTTTAGAAGAAGGACTAGAAAATTTTGCGGGTTGTGCAGTTGTTATATCTCACGATAGATGGTTTTTAGATAGAATTTGTACTCATATTTTGGCTTTTGAAGGAGATAGTCAAGTTTATTTCTTTGAAGGCTCTTTTTCTGATTATGAAGAGAATAAGAAAAAACGCTTAGGTGGTGATATTATGCCAAAAAGAATTAAGTATAAGAAATTAATCAGATAAAATCTTTTCAAATAAAAAAACGTAGGATGTATTTAAATATATCCTACGTTTTTTTTTAATTAAACCTTTATTGATTTAGAATTTATTCGAATGGTAAATTAATTATTTTACATCCATTAATTCTACATCAAATATTAAAGTCGCATTAGGTGGTATAACACCTCCAGCTCCGCTTTCTCCGTATGCTAAATTAGACGGAATTACAAATCGAGCTTTGTCTCCAACTTGTAATAACTGAATTCCTTCATCCCATCCAGATATAACTTGCCCTACACCAACATTAAAATCGATAGGTTGTTTTCTCTTGTATGAAGAATCAAATACAGTACCATCTAATAATTGTCCTTTATAATGAACAGAAACTCCAGCTCCTTTTGTAGCTTGTTTACCAGTTCCTTTTTGAATTATTTTATAACGTAAGCCGCTTTCAGTTTCTTCATAACCGGCAGCAACTTCATCTAATAATTCCTTTTGCTTCGCTTTTGCTTCAGCTTCTCTTTTTTCTCTTTCTCCTTCAAAAGTTCTAAAAGCTTCTACAGCATTAAAATTTTCTGCCTCTTCACCAACTCTAATGATTTCAACGTTCATATCATCACCTTGAGCTACAGAGTCAACAACATCTTGTCCTTCGATTACAGAACCAAAAACAGTGTGTTTACCATCTAACCACGGAGTAGGTACATGAGTAATATAAAATTGGCTACCATTTGTTGCTGGGCCTGAGTTAGCCATTGCTAATTTTCCAGGAGCATCGTGTTTTAAGTCTGGATGAAATTCATCTTCAAATTTATATCCAGGATTTCCAGTTCCGGTTCCTAACGGACATCCACCTTGAATCATAAAATCTGGTATAACTCTATGAAACTTTAATCCGTTATAATATGGTGTTCCTTGTTCTTTTGCAGAATTTTCTAAATTACCTTCAGCTAATGCCACAAAATTACCAACAGTTCCTGGTGTTTTATCGTGTTCTAATAGTATTAATATTTCTCCTTTTGGAGTCTTAAACTTTGCATAAATTCCGTTATTCATATTTTTAGATTTATTTTTAATTTGATATTTATTTTAAAATTTTTCAATTTATGGCAAATATTATTTTTTAGCTTTTAATATTGATAAACCATATGATAAACCAATGTTTATATTGGAAGAATTTACGTTTCCTAGTGGAGACCACATTTGTCCTCCGGATAAATTAAACGAAAAATCAGAATTGATATGATAGTTAATTCCTGCAGATGGCCTTATTAATAAACCTTCTCCGGAATCGACTCCGCCACCACCAGCAACACCTGCTGCAAATTCAGCGAAAAAAGAAATTTTATCTTGAAATATTTTATTCGATTTGATTCCTAGACCAAAAATTCCGTGTGCATATCCACCAGCACCTCCATCATAAGCAAAAGATCCTTCTCCAGAAAAATATATTCTTTTATTTAAGTCGTAAATTATTCTTATTGCTATTTGTTGCAAATCTCTGGCCTTTTTATCAAGTATGGCTACATCAAAATAAGTCTGATTTTGAACACTTATTTGAGCTCCTTGAGTTTTTATGGTTTTTACTTTTTCCTTTGTGTAAGGATCATAAATTCCACCACTTAAAGTATAATATTTAAGACTTACACCTGTTGTAATTGCCTCAAATGTACCACCAACAGATCTGTGATATCCACCGTGAACACTAAATCCGAAATTATCTGTTAATCTTAGGTCAAAACCAGCACTTGGGTACATTGTTAATCCATTTTCTGGAAAAATTCTACCTCCTGCAGCTCCAAGACCAAACTTTGCAAAGAAATTTACATACTCAGTTTCGATAAAGTTTTTTCCTATTCCAATAAAAACATCCATAAAACCAGCTCTTAATCCTGCATACATTGTATCTAAATGTGCGTATAAGAAACTATTAGATGTTATATATTTTTGATATTCAAACCCTATTATATAAAGTGTTTGTGTAATAGGTTGTGTGTTATTAAAGTTACCTTTACCATCATCTCTTGTGTCTCCTATTGGAAAGAAGAAATCGAATTTAACTTGTTGTACACTTTTTACTGCAGGGAATTTCCAAAATTCATTTGTAAAATCTCCATTTACATCAAATTCTTTTTGTGCATCAGAATAAGAAGCTGCCCTTACTTTTGTGGGGATTTCTACAAAAAAAGAAAAATTATCTCCTCCTTGAATACCATTTGGAAAGTCTACAATACCATATTGAACTCCGAATGAAAACTGTTTGGCTTTATATTGAAGCCCTGCATTTGGGTATAATATTGCTCCGCCGTTGACCAAACTTCTAAAACCGCCACCACCTCCAAAATGTAAATTCGCGTCAAAAAATAGATTTTTATAAATTGGTAGATTAACACCTAAGTTTACACCTAAAGTGAATAAACCTCCTTGATCTCCAAAACTTGCTGCATGAAAACCAGCGCCTGTATACAACCAATCATTTAAAGGGATGTTATAATTTATACCTAAAAGACCCATTGTAGGTTTTAGTTCATATTGAGTTCCATCAGAGTAATCATAAATAAGATCTGGCTGATCAATAAAAATATGATTTAATCTAATATTATTATTTAGAGTAAATGTTTTAATATCATCTAAAGAATTATTCTGAGAGAATAATTGACAAGAAATAAATAAAATGATAAAAGTGATTAATCTCATCAAGTTTTAAATATTAAATTCACTTGTAAAGTGAAGTTTAACAGAAGGATATTTACTTTGAGTCATTTGAATGGTAAAAGCAGAATCTGCTAAAAATACCAACTGTCCTTCTTTATCTTTTGCTAAATAGCGTTGTTTAACACGTTTAAATTCTTTAAACTCTTCGCTTTTTTCATTTTCAGGTTCAACCCAACAAGCTTTATGAACATTAAGATTTTCGTAAGTACACTTTGCTCCATATTCGTGTTCTAATCGATATTGAATAACTTCAAACTGTAAAGCACCTACAGTACCAATAACTCGTCTTCCATTCATTTCTAAAATAAATAATTGCGCAACACCTTCATCCATCAACTGATCTAATCCTTTGTACAATTGTTTTGCTTTCATTGGATCAGCATTATTTACATATCTAAAATGTTCTGGAGAAAAACTAGGAATTCCTTTAAAACTTAATTCTTCACCTTCAGTAAGCGTATCACCAATTTTAAAATTTCCTGTATCATGAAGTCCTACAATATCTCCAGGAAAGGATTCATCAACAATTTCTTTTTTTTCTGCAAAAAAGGCGTTAGGGCTAGAAAATTTCACTTTTTTTCTATTTCTAACGTGTAAATAAGGAGTGTTTCTTTTAAATGTACCAGAAACAATTTTTATAAATGCAAGTCTGTCTCTATGTTTCGGATCCATATTTGCGTGAATTTTAAATACGAAACCAGACATTTTTTCTTCCTTAGAATCAACAAGCCTTTCTTCAGCTTTTTTAGGTTGAGGTGAAGGAGCGATTTCAATAAATGCATCTAACAATTCTTTTACTCCAAAATTATTTAGAGCAGAACCAAAAAATACAGGTTGTAATTCGCCTTTTAAATATTCTTCTTGATTAAACTCTGGATAAACTTCATTGATTAATTCTAATTCTTCTCGCAGAGTTTCTGCAGCAGTTTCTCCAACAGCTTTATCTAGCTCTGTATTTGAAATATCAGTAAATTCAACACCTTTAGAAATTGAAGTTTTGTTATCTCCAGCAAATAAATTTAATTTTTTTTCCCAAATATTATAAATTCCTTTAAAATCATAACCCATACCAATAGGAAAACTCATTGGAGTTACTCTTAAGCCTAGTTTTTGTTCAACTTCATCAAGTAAATCAAAAGCATCTTTACCTTCTCTATCTAGTTTATTAATAAAAACGAGCATAGGTATATTTCTCATTCTACAAACCTCAACAAGTTTTTCTGTTTGAGGCTCAACACCTTTAGCAACGTCAATTACAACAATAACACTATCAACAGCAGTTAAAGTTCTAAAAGTATCCTCTGCAAAATCTTTATGCCCAGGAGTATCTAGAATATTTATTTTTTTATTGTTGTAGTTAAATGCTAGAACAGAAGTAGCAACAGAGATACCTCTTTGCCTTTCTATTTCCATAAAGTCTGAAGTAGCACTTTTTTTAATTTTATTATTTTTTACAGCACCAGCTTCTTGAATGGCACCTCCAAAAAGTAATAGTTTTTCTGTTAAAGTAGTTTTACCAGCATCTGGATGAGAAATAATACCAAACGTTCTTCTACGTGCAATTTCTGTTAAAAAAGTCATTTACAAAATTTGAGGTGCAAAGATAGGTTTTACAAAAACAATTATCAATCTAAAATTTCTATAGTCATAGGAATATCTTCAATAGGCCATTCGTCAATCCCAACTTTTACTTTAGATATTTTATCCATAGTATCAAAACCAGAAATAACTTCACCAAAGACGGTATGTTCATTATCTAAATGATGGGCACCAGTTCTTTTATGAACAACATAAAATTCAAACGGGCTAGATAGTTTATCTGGATTATTTTCCCATTCTCTTGCAGCTGCTAACGCTCCGTATTTGTGAGTTCTATTCTTTCTGAATTCTGGTTTCATAAGATAGTTGCCATATTTTCGTCTTTGTTTTTGTGTAAACATATTATCTGAATTACCTCCTTGAATAACGAAATTTTTTGCAACTCTATAAATTACTGTGGTATTAAAGTATTTTATTTTGGTAAGAAAAATAAAATTAGCTCGATGAATTGGTACATTTTCATATAAACGTAACTTTATATTACCAAACTTTGTTTTAATTATAATTTTTGTTTCTGGGTTTTGTTTTCCATACTCAGTTAAAAAAGTTTCAACATTTCGGCTATTTAAACTATCCCAAGATTTTAAAACTTTTTTTTCTTTTTCTTGTTTTGGGTTGATTACTTTTTCTTGTTTGATTTTTTCTACAACTTTTTTTTCCTCTTTACACTGAAAAAAGAATATAAGAGATAATAGGATTATAAAAATAGTTTGTGTTTTCAATTTTTTAAGAATGAGAATAAAAAACCAAATATAGTCATCAAATTAAAACATGACAAAAAACGTTCGTTTTATAAAAATTTTAAGTTTTTAACTTAAATGATTATCTATATTTGTAACCTATGGAGGAATTGGTTGTATTAGTAGATCAAAATGATAATCAAGTTGGTTTAATGCCAAAAATGGAAGCACATGAAAAGGCAGTTTTGCATCGTGCTTTTTCGGTTTTCACTTTTAATAACAAAGGAGAATTATTATTGCAACAAAGAGCTGCAACTAAATATCATTCCCCTTTATTATGGACAAACACTTGTTGCTCTCATCAAAGAGAAGGAGAGTCTAATATTGATGCTGGGAAAAGAAGACTTCAAGAAGAAATGGGTTTTACCACTGATTTGACAGAAGTTTTTTCTTTTATTTACAAAGAACCACTTGATAGCGGATTAACTGAACATGAGTTAGATCATGTGTTGATTGGTAAATTTGATGGTAAGCCAAATATTAATAAAGACGAAGTTGAGAGTTATAAATGGATGTTACTTGAAGATGTAAAATCCGATATTGAAAAAAATCCTGATAATTATACTGCTTGGTTTAAAATTATCTTTAAAGAATCTTATAAAAAAATAAAGAATGCCTAGAGTTACAGTTCATAGAAAAGCACATTTTAATGCAGCTCATAGATTATATAGAAAAGATTGGTCTGATGATAAAAACTTTGAGGTTTTTAGCAAGTGTAGTAATTCATATTTTCATGGTCATAACTACGAACTAATTGTTTCTTTAACTGGAGAAATTGATAAAGAAACAGGGTATGTTTATGATTTAGGGAAATTAAAACAATTGATTAGAACAGAGATTGAAGATTGTTTTGATCATAAAAATCTAAATATAGAAGTTCCAGAATTTAAAGATTTAAATCCTACTGCAGAAAATATTTGTGTTATTACTTATGATAAATTGAGAAAGCATTTACCTAAAGATCTTGATTTAGAAATAACTCTTTACGAAACCCCAAGAAACTTTGTTAGCTACAAAGGTTAGTTAATTAAGTAAGAAAAACATTTCTTACTTAATTTCAGATTTTACGTTTAAGTTATTTTAAAAAAGATAATTAATTATTTGTAACCTATTTTTCCGTTACCATCTATATCTTTTCCAATATGCTTCTCTAACGCTAATAAAGTTTTTTGAAGAATTATTTTAGTTTCTTTTAATTCTTTTTCTAAATTAAGTACGCGGTCTTCAATTTTCTCTGTTTTTTCTCCTTGTTTATTAATTTCATTTTGTTGAATCAATTCCCAAAATAATCCCATAATTTTTTCAATAATTTTGTTATTAGATAAAGTAATAGGTAAAATGTTACATTTATTTATTAAAAAAAGTTTTTTTAGTTATTTTTTATTAGTGATTATATTAAATTTGAAATCAAAAACATGAATTTAAATCAGTTATTAAAATTTGAACCTATTCTGAAAAATAAAATTTGGGGAGGTGAGAAGTTAATAAATGTTTTACATAAAAAGTCTAATGAAAAAGATGTCGGAGAAAGCTGGGAAATATCTGATGTTGAAGGAGATACTTCAGTTGTAATTAATGGAAATTTAAAAGGTAAAAATTTAAAAGACCTTATTTCTGATTATAAATCAGATTTAATGGGAAGTAAAATATATAATCACTTTGGAGATAAATTTCCGCTTTTAATTAAGTTTATAGATGCTAAAGAAGCGTTAAGTATTCAATTACATCCTCATGATAATTTAGCAAAAAAAAGACACAATTCTTTTGGGAAAACAGAAATGTGGTATGTAATGCAAGCTGATGAAAATGCAGATTTAATAGTCGGATTTAAAAAAGAGGTTACTCCGAAAGAATATTTACATCACTTAGATAATAAAAGTTTAACCGATATTTTAAATATTGATAAAGTTGATAAAGGAGATGTGTATTTTATACCTACAGGAAGAGTTCATGCCATTGGAGCAGGAGTGATGCTTGCAGAAATTCAACAAACTTCAGATATTACTTACAGAGTTTACGATTGGGATAGACCAAATCCTGATGGAACTTATAGAGAATTACACACAGAAGAAGCTCTAGATGCAATTGATTATTCATCAAAAGAATCTTATAAAACAACTTACACAAAAGAGTCGAATAAGAGTTCAGAAATTGTTTCTTGTCCTTATTTTACAACTAATATTTTACCTTTATCAGGTGAATTAAGTATTAATCATGCAAATAAAGATAGTTTTGTAATTTATATGTGTGTTGAAGGTGAAGTAGAATTCACATATAATAATGTAACTGAAGTTTTAAAAATGGGTGAAACTATTCTTGTTCCTGCTTGTATTAAAGAACTTACATTGAATTCTACAACTTCTTCAGAATTATTAGAAGTTTATATTCAATAAAAATTGATTAGATAAGGATTATCTTAAAAACTAAGATTTTATGAAAATTATAGCAATGATTCCTGCGAGATATAGCGCATCTCGATTTCCTGGGAAATTGATGAAAGATTTGGGAGGAAAACCAGTGATTTTGAGAACCTATGAAGCTACTTTAAAAACTAATTTATTTGATGATGTTTTTATCGTTACAGATTCTGATGTAATTTTCAATACGATTAAAAATGCAGGAGGAAAGGTAATCATGAGTTCAAAAGAACATGAATGTGGTTCTGATAGAATTGCTGAAGCCGTTGAAAATATGGATGTTGATATTGTTATTAATGTTCAAGGAGACGAACCTTTTGTTGATGTAGTTTCTTTATCAAAATTAATTGATATTTTTAAGAGTGATAAAAAGAAAGAAATAGATTTAGCTTCTCTCAAAGTTGAAATTAAAAATAAAGAAGATATTAATAATCCTAATAACGTAAAAGTGATTACGGATGTTAATAATTTGGCGATTTATTTTTCGAGAAGTGCTATTCCTTTTCATAGAGATCAAACAATTAAAGTTAAATATTATAAACACAAAGGGGTTTATGCTTTTAGAAAACAAGCTTTAATTGACTTTTATAAAACGCCAATTACGCCTCTAGAAGCTGCAGAAAAAATTGAAGCAATAAGGTATCAAGAGTTGGGTAAAAAAATAAAAATGGTGGAAACAAATGTTGAATCTATTGGTATTGATACTCCTGAAGATCTTGAAAAGGCAATTAATTATTTAAAACATGTATGAGAATATTAAAGTAATTGCTTTTGATGCAGACGACACATTATGGATTAACGAAACCTATTTTAGAGAAGCTGAACAACAATTTTCGAAACTACTTTCTAATTATGAAACCGAAAATAAAATAGATCAAGAATTATTTAAAAAGGAAGTCCAGAATCTACATCATTATGGTTATGGTATAAAAGGTTTTGTACTTTCAATGATAGAATGTGCTTTAGAACTTTCTAATTATTCAATCAACCCAAAAACAATACAAGCTATTTTACAAATCGGGAAAGAGATGTTAAATAAACCGATTGAATTATTAGATGGAGTAGAAGAGGTGCTTCAAGAATTATCTAGTAAATATAAATTGATAGTAGCTACAAAAGGCGATTTGTTAGATCAAGAACGAAAACTAGAAAAGTCAAATCTTTTAAAATATTTTCATCATATTGAGGTGATGAGCGATAAAAAGGAAAAAGATTACAAAAAATTAATTCAACATTTAGATATAAACGCTTCAGAATTAATAATGATAGGTAATTCATTGAAGTCTGATGTTTTGCCTTTATGTAATATTGGTTCTCATGCTATTCATATTCCATTTCATACCACATGGATTCATGAACAAGTTGAAAATAAAGATTCATCAAAGGTAAATTACAAAACCTTAGCAAACATTAAAGAACTATTAACGCTCTTTTGAAATTTTAAATTAACTTTGCATTATAAAAATAATAGTATGGGAAGTATAAAAAACTTAAAAAAAGATATTAATTACGTATTGGGTGATGTAATAGAATTTGCATTAAATGTTGCTCATTCAAAGAATGATGTAAAAAAAGCAGACTCAATTATTGATGAAGCAATTGAAACTTTTGACGGTTTAATTGAAAGAACAAATGCAAAGTATACTGTTAAAGCTAAAGATCATTTTAAACAAATTAAGACGGATTTAGAGACTAAAGCTAATTCTCTTATTGATAAAATTAATGAAATTTAAGTTTAACAATTTTTAAACTTTTTTTTAAGACCAATATTTTATGAAATATTGGTCTTTTTTTTTAAATTTGAGAAAAGTATTATTAGAAACAATATTTTTTATAAAAAACCGTTATGAATTAAAATACAATTTTTTTAATATGGCAAGAGCAATGTTTGAGTATACTAAAACTATACTAACTAAAGTAAGTTTTAATTCAGATTTGTTTCGTAGAGAGTTAGAAAAATCATTAAAAAGATTATTGCCTTATGAAATCGAAGAGTTAACGATTTGGTTAAAACAATTTACTGCAAATAAACCTGAACTTTATGTTTGTATGAGTTTAATGAGTTAAAAAAAAAGGAAGCAATAGCTTCCTTTTTTTTTAACTCATTAATTTCTCTTGTACTTTCTCATTAATCTTCTTGCAAAATCCATTTCAGCAATTTGAAGTTTTAGTATTTTTTTGTAGGAAATAATTTTGTTTAAATTAAGAACAAATTCCTTTTTTAAATCTTCTAAATTTTTATCATTTTCTAATTTTAAATAAATTTGCTCTTTCGCCTCTTTATTGCTAATTGAATCAATACTGCCTTTTTTAAAAATCAGATTTTTTAGCTCTTTTCTATTTTCGCTTCTTAGTATGTATTGTTTTTTATCAAACTCATTATAAATTGGCCAAAACTCTTGCGCTTCTTTTGTTGTAAGTTGTAATTGCTCAGTTATATAAGCAATTTTTAAAGATTTAATTTTTTCTTTACTTTTTTTGTTTCCTTGTGCAAAAATCGAATAAGAAAATAATATGGTAAAGATTAAAAAAGAGATTTTTTTGCTCATAATATTAATTTATTTCAGTTAAAATAGAAGGGCTATTTCTAGATATTAAGTAATCTTCTATGCTTTCATTTTTTATTGATGTTAGTGAAAAATCATCTTC
>JBELHK010000011.1:33639-37558 GCA_042091415.1 Polaribacter sp.
TTTTAAGATAACTTTCTCTAAAATTTTCTCATCAATGTTGTCAAAATATAGGTGAGGAGTTTCAAACCCACTTTCCTTAGGAAATTTATCTTCTGATAATTTTAAAAAGATTTTATCTTCAAATTTCTCAAAATAATTTTTCGGAGTTTTAAATCCTGTTTCTTCAGGAATTACTTTTTCTATTTTATTTCCTCTATTTTTAGAATTTTCTTTCATTTCTTATTAGACATCTTAAGAATAAAAAGGTTTAACGAAACTCGTTTTTTATGTACGCTTCAATTTTTTTAACCGCATGAAAATAAGAAGCTTTTAAAGATCCTACAGATGTTTCTAGTATTTCTGATATTTCATTATATTTTAATTCATCAAAATACTTCATATTAAAAACTAATTGTTGTTTCTGAGGAAGTTTTGCAATTGCTTTTTGTAATATTAACTGAATTTTATCCCCAGTAAAAAAATCATCGCTTTGTAAAGAAGAAGAGATTTGTTGTTTATAGTCGTCAATATTTTGACTTTTTTCTTTAGCCTTTTTATTAATAAAAGTAATAGATTCATTGGTGGCAATTCGATACATCCAAGAATATAGCTTACTCTTTTCATTAAATTTATTTATATTTTTAAAAATTTTAATGAAGGTATTTTGCAAAACATCATCAGCATCATCATGAGAAATTACAATTTTTCTGATATGCCAATACAATCTTTCCTTATATTGAATTATTAGTTGACGAAAAGCAATTTCTCTTGTTTTTTCATCTTTAAGTTGAACCAATAACTGTTTTTCTGTCATCAAAAAAAATCAATTTTTTAATTAGACAGAAAATTAAGCAAAAAGTTTAATTAAAATGGAGGTTTTTTAGAAATTGGTTCTTGTATAACCAAATAAACGTTTTTGTTTTATAGTTTCAGATATTCCTTCTGGCAGCATTTCTTCCCAACCTTTTTCTCCTTCTCTAATCATTTTGAGAACTTTTCTTGAAAATATATCTAATACTTCTTTGTCAAAGTTTTTAATGTCTAGAAGTCTTCCATTATTCTTAAAGAACTTATACAACTCTTTCATTCTAGGATGAACTTTTAAATTGTCGCTATCTATGTATTCATTAGATTCTTGATCATGATAAGGATACATGTAAACCTTTAAATCTCTATAAAATAGTTTACCAAATGCTTCTAAGATTCCGCCACTTAAATCTCTATAATACTTTTCATCAAAAATCTGAATTAAGTTATAGACACCCATTGCAAGTGCCATTCTTTCTTTAGTAAATTCACTAAAGTATTCAACCAATTTAAAGTATTGTTGAAAGTTTGTAATCATTACATTTTGCCCAAGAGAGCATAATAGTTCTGCTCTATCTAAGAAATCTCTCTCGTTAATTTTACCTTCAGCAGATAAGTTACTTAAAGTAATCTCAAATATTATTTGGGTTTTAGATTCTTTCACTTTATTTTCCTCTAAAAACATTCTTTTAGACTGTTCAAACATATCCATGTTTACTTTTGTTACAGGTCTAAAACTCCCTCTTAAAGCTAAGATGTTTTTTTTGTAGAGTACTTGTGCAGGCAATAAGTTGTTACCATCAGCTCCAAACATTACTGCGTTAGTCATTCCGTTTTTTAAAAGTTGAAGACTCATCAATCTATTATCAACATACATAAATCGAGGTCCAGAAAAATTAATCATATCAATTTCTATCTGATGACTTCCTAAATTATGATAAAAAGATTTTACCAATTCTTTAGGGTTATCATTTAAATAGAATGCACCATAAATTAAATTTACCCCTAAAACTCCTAAAGTTTCTTGTTGTAAACGAGCTTCTGTTTCTTTAAATCTAAGATGAACAATAATTTCATTATAATCTTCTAAAGGATCTAATTGAAAACGAATTCCAACCCAACCATGGCCTTTAAACTTTCTTGCAAAGTCTATTGTAGTAACTGTGTTGGCGTAACTAAAAAATAATTTATCAGGATGTTTATTTCTACTTAATCTATCTTCAATTAAATCGATTTCGTGCTTAAGCATTTTTTTAAGACGAGATTCTGTTACATATCGTCTGTCTTCTTCAATACCATAAATAGCATCAGAAAAATCTTTATCGTAAGCACTCATTGCTTTTGCAATTGTACCAGACGCACCTCCAGATCTAAAGAAGTTACGAGCTGTTTCTTGTCCTGCTCCAATTTCTGCAAAAGTTCCGTAAATATCTGAGTTTAGATTAATTCTAAGCGCTTTGCTTTTTGTAGTTGGTACGCTACTTATTTTCTGATCTCCTTTTAAAGAAATAGCCATATATAGAAATTATTTTAAAGTAGAACAAATGTAACAAATAAGAGCATTATCCTCCAATTTTATCATTATTTTTGTTAGAATGAATAACTCAAAATCAAAATTAAAAATTACTTTTCTAGGAACAGGAACTTCTCAAGGAATTCCTATGATTGCTAGTGATGATCCTGTGTGTTTATCAAAAAATGAAAAAGATAAAAGACTACGTTCTTCTATCTTAATATCTTTTGATGATTACAATTATGTTATTGATTGTGGCCCTGATTTTAGGCAACAAATGATTCGAGAGAATGTTAAATTAATAAATGCAGTTTTATTTACTCATGAACATTCAGATCATACCGCAGGAATTGATGATTTAAGGCCTTTTTGTTATAAGATTGGAGAAATGCCTATCTATTTAAATGAAAGAACTTTACAGAGTTTAGAAAAGCGTTTTGAATATATTTTTAGTAAAGAAAATAGATATCCTGGCGCTCCTAGTGTAAACCCTACGGTTCTTAAAAATCAACCATTTCAAATTGATACTTTAAATATTGTTCCTTTAGAAGTATTTCATGGAAAATTACCAATATTGGCCTACAGATTTGAAAATTTTGCATATTTAACTGATGTAAAATATATTGAGGAATCAGAAAAAGAAAAATTAAAAAATCTTGATGTACTTATTGTTAATGCTTTAAGAATTGATGCGCATCCAACTCATTTCAACTTGCAAGAAGCCTTGAGTTTTGTTGATGAAATTTCTCCGAAAAAGACTTATTTCACGCATATCAGCCATAAGCTTGGTTTTCATGATGAAGTTTCAAAAATCTTACCAGAAAATGTATTTTTGGCTTATGATGGTTTAAAAATTGAGATTTAAACTTTTATAATCTTTCCTCAATCCACTTTTTAAAACTATAGAAATTTTGAGGAGCAACTCCATGACCAACAG
This sequence comes from Polaribacter sp., assembly GCA_042091415.1. GTDB lineage: Bacteria > Bacteroidota > Bacteroidia > Flavobacteriales > Flavobacteriaceae > Polaribacter. Next base: position 36,876 of record JBELHK010000011.1, read on the forward strand.
GATATTCTGAATATACATTTTGAAAACCTAATTCGTCTAGAAAAGGTTTGGTTTTTCTTGCCCAATCTACAGGTAAAACTTGATCAACAGATCCGTGAGATGAATAGTATTGAGTTTTAATAGTTTTAGAAACTTCTTTCGGTAGTAAATCCTCATTAATATAACCGCTTAAGGCAATTACATAATTTACTTTATTTGGTTGTAATAGACTTACACCATAACTTAGAATTGCTCCTTGGCTAAAGCCTAATAAAAATGTTTTATCAGGTTTTGTTTTGTATTTATTTTGTATTTCATCAATAAAACTAGAAATCTTTTGTATAGATTCTCTTGCTTGTTCTAAATCAGAAAACTTTCCGTTATTATCATCAAAGTTAATTGCATACCATGCATAACCTCCAAAACCCATAGAATAAGGAGCTTGCGCACTTATTATTAGTAACTCTTTTGGTAGTTCTTCTGCAAAAGAAAAAAGATCATTTTCATTGCTTCCATATCCGTGCAATAAGATTAATAAAGGCGGATTTTCAATTTCAATTAATGGTTCTCTAACTAAGTAATGTAAGCTCATAAATAATTAAATATTAGACGCTATTTAAAAAAATAGAATAATCGAATGATTTTTAATTTGTTGCAATTAAGAATTAAGAGTTAGTTGATTGTTTGCAAAAACTCCATAAACT
>JBELHK010000012.1:0-36805 GCA_042091415.1 Polaribacter sp.
GGAAAAGAAATTTTTGCTGTTGGAAAAACAGGTATATCTTTTTCAAATGATGGAGGATTAACTTGGAAAAATATTTCTGATGAAGCATATTTTACAATTACCTTTGTTGATAAATATACTGCCTGGTTAGGAGGCAATGAGAAAATGGGTAAAATAATTTTGAAATAAGTTAAAATGATAGATAAACAGCATATAATAAATAGATTTATTAATTACGTAACTATTGATACTGAATCAGATCCTAATAATCCTGATTTTCCGAGTACAGAAAAACAATGGGATTTAGCAAAGCTATTAGAAAAGGAATTAATTGGTATTGGGTTACAAGATGTTCATCTTGATGAAAATTGCTATTTAACGGCAACTTTACCGAGTAATTTAGATTATGAAGTGCCTGTTATAGGTTTTGTTTCTCATATAGACACGAGTCCAGATTTTACAGGTAAAAATGTACAACCACAAATTGTTGAAAACTATCAAGGCAACGATATAACATTAAATAAAGAAGAAAATATTATTTTATCTCCTAAAGATTTTGATGATTTACTTCAATACAAAGGGCAAACACTAATCACAACAGATGGCACAACACTTTTAGGAGCTGATGATAAAGCAGGTGTTACTGAAATTGTTTCTGCAATGGAATATCTTATTAATCATCCTGAAATTAAACACGGAAAAATTCGAATTTGTTTTACTCCAGATGAAGAAGTTGGTAAAGGAGCTCATCTTTTTGATGTAGATAAATTCGGAGCAGATTGGGCGTACACTATGGACGGAAGTCAAATTGGTGAATTAGAATATGAGAATTTTAATGCAGCAAGTGCTAAAGTTTCTATTTCAGGAAAAATTGTTCATCCAGGCTATGCAAAAGGTAAAATGATAAATTCAATGCTAATTGCAAATGAATTTATTGCGGCTTTACCATCAGAAGAAGTTCCAGAAAAAACTGAAGGCTATGAAGGTTTTTTCCATTTACACAATATTTCTGGTTCAGTTGATGAAACATTAATTGAGTACATTATTAGAGATCACGATTTAGATCTATTTGAAAAAAGAAAACTTCTTATGCAAAAAATTGCTTCAGATATGAATGAAAATCTCGGTAAAAAATTGATTGAGGTTAAAATTGAAAATCAATATTTTAATATGAAAGAAAAAGTGTTACCTGTTTTTCATATTATAGATATTGCTGAAGAAGTAATGAAAGATTTAGGAGTAACTCCTTTAATAAAACCAATAAGAGGTGGCACAGATGGTTCTCAATTATCATTTAAAGGATTACCTTGTCCTAATATTTTTGCTGGGGGACATAATTTTCATGGGCGTTTTGAATACGTGCCTGTTGAATCTATGGTAAAAGCTACCGAAGTTATAATTGGCATTGCAAGTAAAGTTGCAAATAAATACAAATAATCAAAAAATTTATTTTAAGATAGTTCAGGGTTTTTACCTTTAACATTTTGAAAAAAACTTACAAAGTTTTTAAAATCATCATCCTTATTATCAGTGGTATAATAAGGGTTTGAAATTTTAATTTGTTTATTTTCAAAATCTAAAGTGGCCATAACAATTGGCACATTAGCTCCTTTAGCAATGTAATAAAACCCTGTTTTCCAGTGATCTACTTTTTTTCTTGTACCTTCAGGAGACAAACCTAATCTAAACTCTTCTTTTGTGTTGAAAATATCAACAATAGCATCTACAAGTTTATTGTTTTTACTTCTATCTACAGGTGTGCCTCCTAAAGCTTTAAAAAAGAAGCCAAAAGGGCCTTTAAATAAAGAGTTTTTACCAATGTAATTTATCATAATTCCTGAAGACATTCTTGCTAAAATAGCAATAGGAAAATCAATCCAACTAGTATGCGGTGCTGCAATTACTACATATTTATTTAGTCTTGGGAAATCTCCAATAAATTTCCATTTAAGAATAGTAAATAGTATAAATCTTGCAAAACTCTTCATAATTCTAATTTGTTTAAAACTTCCTAATTTTTGACTTAGAAAATGAGATTAAAAATGATAAATTTAAGGACTTAATTTGATATGATGATTGATTTTTTTGTTTACTTTTTTATTGCTTTGATATTTAGTTTAATAGGCTATTTTATCAGCAGATTATTATCAAATCTTTCTTTCGAGAAACGAAAGACTAACATAGAAAAAGAAAAGTCTGCACTTCAAGAAAAAGTCTTATTATTAGAACAATCTAAAGAAAATTTAGAAAATAATTTTATTGAACTACAAAAAGAGATTAAAAAACTACAAAACGATAAAGAAAATCTAATTGAAAAAAATGCAAATCAAAATGCTGAGGTAAAAAAATTAGAGGAAAAATTAGCTGAAAATAAAATTCAAGTTGAAAAATTAGAAGAAAAATTCACAAACGAATTTGAAAATTTAGCAAACAAAATTTTAGATGAAAAGTCTTCTAAATTTACTCAACAAAATAAAGAGAATTTAAAATTAATTCTTACCCCTCTTCAAGATAAAATTAAAGTTTTTGAAGATAAAGTAGACAAAACACATAAAGAAAGTATTGATTATCATGCAGCTCTAAGACAACAAATTTTAGGATTAAAAGAGTTAAATCAGCAAATGAGTAAAGAAACTCTAAATCTTACAAAAGCTTTAAAAGGTGATAATAAAATGCAAGGGAATTGGGGAGAATTAGTTTTAGAAAGAGTTTTAGAGAAATCTGGTTTAGAAAAAGATCGAGAATATTTTATTCAACAGAGTTTTACCAATGAAGAAGGCAAACGTATTTTACCTGATGTTGTTATTCATCTTCCAGATAATAAAAAAATGATTATTGATTCAAAAGTTTCTTTAACAGCTTATGAGCAGTTGGTAAATGAAGATGATGAAAATTTAAAAAATCAATATTTAAAAAATCATGTAGTATCTTTAAAAAGACACATAGATCAATTATCAGAAAAAAGATATGAAGATATCTATAAAATAGATTCTCCAGATTTTGTATTATTATTTGTTCCTATAGAACCTGCTTTTGCGGTTGCTTTAAATTCTGATGAAAAACTATATAATAAAGCTTTTGAAAAAAATATAGTTATAGTAACTCCTACTACCCTATTGGCAACTCTTAGGACAATAGATTCTATGTGGAATAATGAAAAACAACAAAGAAATGCCATAGAAATAGCAAGACAAGCTGGTGCTTTATACGATAAGTTTCAAGGGTTTTTAAATGATTTAATTAATGTAGGAAAAAGAATCGATGATAGTAAAAAAGAATATTCTAATGCTATGAATAAACTTTTTGAAGGCAGAGGAAACTTGATAATAAGTGTTGAAAAGTTAAAGAAAATGGGAGCTAAAGCCAAAAAATCATTGCCTCAAAATATCGTAGATAGGGCAAATTCTCAAGAATTTTGATAATAAAAAAAGCATCAAATTATAAAACTTGATGCTTTTTTATTTGTGTTTTTTGTTATTACATAACAAATAGTCTATAAGCAGACATCATTTCAGAAACGCTATCACTAATTCTTTCTAAGGCATCATCATCATTTGCATTTTGTATTGCTTCATCAATAAAATTAACAACTTTTACCATATCCTCTTCTTTTAATCCTCGAGTTGTAATTGCTGGTGTTCCTACTCTAATACCAGAAGTTACAAACGGACTTTTATCATCAAAAGGAACCATGTTTTTGTTTACGGTAATGTCTGCTTTGCCTAAGGCAATTTCAGCATCTTTTCCTGAAATATTTTTATTTCTTAGGTCAATTAACATACAATGATTATCTGTACCTCCTGAAATTAGATGATATCCTTTTGAAACAAATTCTTCAGCCATTTTAGCTGCATTCTTTTTAACTTGAATTTGATATTCTAAAAACTCATCTGTTAAAGCTTCTCCAAAAGCGATTGCTTTTGCTGCAATAACGTGTTCTAAAGGACCTCCTTGATTTCCTGGAAAAACAGCTGAGTTTAACAACATACTCATTTTTTTTGGTTTTCCACTCTTTAAAGTTTCTCCAAAAGGGTTTTCAAAATCTTTCCCCATCATTATAATTCCTCCTCTAGGACCTCTTAATGTTTTGTGTGTTGTAGACGTAACAATATGACAATGTGGTAACGGATCATTCAAAATACCTTTTGAAATTAAACCAGCAGGATGAGAAATATCTGCAAGTAATATTGCATTCACACTATCAGCTATTTCTCTAAAACGCTTAAAATCGATATCTCTTGAATAAGCTGAAGCTCCTGCAATAATTAAATTTGGTTTTTCTTTAGTTGCAGTTTCTTGAATTTTATCATAGTTTAAAACTCCTGTTTCTTTATCAACTCCGTAAAAAGAGGTTTTATATAATTTTCCTGAAAAGTTTACAGGTGAACCATGTGTTAAATGCCCACCATGAGATAAATCAAATCCTAATATTTTATCTCCAGGTTTTAAGCAAGCAGCAAAAACGGCAGTATTTGCCTGAGAACCTGAGTGTGGTTGAACATTTACATATTCAGCACCAAAAAGTTCTTTAGCCCTGTCTATAGCTATTTGCTCAACAATATCGACTACTTCACATCCTCCATAATATCTTTTACCAGGATATCCTTCTGCATATTTATTAGTTAAAATAGAACCTTGTGCTTTCATAACTTGCTCACTTGCATAATTTTCTGAAGCAATTAATTCTAAACCATTCAGTTGTCTCTCTCTTTCATCTTCTATTAAGTCAAAAATTTGATGATCTATTTGCATGTTTTTAATTTTTTAAAAGTCAAAAATAACTAAAATTAAGGAGCTTTAATATTCATTTTTACTATGTTTTCAACATTTTATTAAGATTTATTCTATTTAAAAAGAAGTAAACTGAATTTTAAACTTTTGATTCGTTTTTGTTTTAAAAATGATAAAAAATTATGTAGGTTTGAAGAAAAATATCATATGATTATTACAGCAAATAACCCAAAACGTAAATCTTGGCTAAAAGTTGATGAAAATTCAGATTTTCCTATTCAAAATATTCCATTCGGTGTTTTTATCACAAGAGATGATATTATTACTATTGGAAGTAGAATTGGAAATTATGCGATAGATTTAGGAGCTTTTCATCAATTAGGTTATTTTGAGGGTATTCCTCTTACAGATGATATATTTCTTCAAGATAATCTTAACGATTTTATTGCTGACGGTCGTAAAACATGGCGTTTGGTTCGTAATAGGATTGCTGAAGTTTTTGATGTTAAAAACGGGAAATTAAGAGATAATGCAGAGCATAAGGATAAGATAATATTCAGGATGGATGAAGTAGAAATGTTATTACCTGTTTCTGTTGGAGATTATACCGATTTTTATGCTAGTAAAGAACACGCTACTAATGTTGGTTCTTTATTTAGAGACCCTGAAAATGCACTTTTACCTAATTGGTTGCACATACCAATTGGTTATCATGGTAGAAGTTCATCAATAGTACCTTCTGGTACACCAATAAGAAGACCTCATGGGCAAACTAGACCTTTAGAAGGCACAAATACTCCAGGTTTTGGCCCAAGTAAACTGTTAGATTTTGAACTTGAAATGGCATTTATTACTACTGATGCGAATGTTTTAGGAGAAAGAATTCCTATTGAAGAAGCTGAAGAGTATATTTTTGGTTTAGTTCAATTTAATGACTGGTCAGCAAGAGATATTCAGGCTTGGGAATATGTTCCTTTAGGTCCTTTTTTAGGTAAAAACTTTGCATCAACAATATCTCCTTGGATTGTAACTTTAGATGCTCTTGAGCCTTTTAGAGTAGATAATCCTAAGCAAGAACACGAACCCTTACCTTACCTTAAACAAGAAGGAAAAGGTAGCTATGATATTAACTTACAAGTTGGTATAAAACCAGAAAATGGTGAAGAAACTATTGTTGCAAATTCGAATTTTAAATATATGTATTGGACAATGGCTCAACAACTAGCTCATCACACAGTAAATGGTTGCCCTGTTGAAAGTGGAGATATGATGGGTTCTGGTACAATTTCTGGACCTACAGAAGATAGTTATGGTTCTATGTTAGAGTTGACGTGGAAAGGAACTAAACCCATTACACTTAAAGATGGTTCTTCTAGAAAATTCATCAATGATAATGATACTGTTGTAATGAGGGCACATTGTAAAAATAAAGATGTTAGAATTGGTTTTGGAGAATGTATAGGTAAGGTTTTACCCGCAAAATAATAAATATAATAAATGAAAAAAGCTTTACTAATTTAGTAAAGCTTTTTTTTATTTCTATAAATTAAATTTAATTTAATCTTCTGGTGGATAACCATGTATTTTTTCAAAGTCTTCATCAAAATTAGAGCGTAAATAAGCATTTAGTTTTTTTCTATAATCATCTTTAAGCCAGGTTACAAAATTGTGTGTACTTTTAGAAATACACTTTGCATATCGATTGATTCTATCATCAATTTCTTCACCTAATTTTTTTGCTAAAATTAAAGCATCAAAAACATCTTCACTATTTTCAATACACATTTTAGCATGGTGTACTATTGACTTTTCTAAAACTCTTTTTGAAGACTCCCCTGCTCTAATTGTATCTATATAAACTTGCTTCATATCAAAATATAAATCTTTTGAATTAGCAAAGTCCTTTTTTATATCTGCAGGTAATTCGTATCTAAAGTTACTTTCAATTTCTTCATCAGAAAGAATTGCGTCTAAATAATAATCTGGAGCTCTAAACATTTTTTGCCAATCTAAATCAGCTCCCCAAGGTCCAAATCTGTAAAAATTATTTCCAAGATCTAGTACGTCAAAAGTTTTCTTATTACCTAAAATACGAGAACCACGACCAATCATTTGATAGTAAAGTGTTAACGACTTTGTAGCACGATTTAAAATTATAGCTTCTATACTTGGTTCATCAAATCCTGTTGTTAAAATACTTACAGAAGTAATTATTGCATTTGGGGTTTTATGAAACCATTTTAAAATTAATTCACGTTCTTTTTTTGTATTTGTATTATCTAAATGCGCTATAGGATAACCTGCTTTTTTAAAAGCATAAAATACTTGAATTGATGTATTAATTCCGTTGTTAAAAATTAATGTTTTTTTCCCTTTTATAGTCTCTTCATATGCTGAAACAAGTTTTGATAGCATATCATTATTCATGTATAAATCTTCAGAAGATTTTACAGTATAATCACCATTTGCACCAACTTCTAATGATGTTAAGCCTACATTGTATGAATACATATTTGCTTTCGCTAAATACCCGTTATCAATTAAGTCTTGAATTGGTTCACCAACAACAAGCTCTTGATAATTTTCATACATGGGTAATTTAATATTTGAACTTAGCGGTGTAGCCGTTACTCCAAGTATAAATGATTTATTAAAAAATTTAAATATTTTAGTAAAAGAATTATAATGCGCCTCATCAACAATAACTAAACCTATATCAGAAATATCGAATTTATCATCATTTAAACGATTGTTTAAAGTCTCTACCATAGCTACAAAACAATCAAACTCATGTTGGTCGTCTAATTTTGCAGTTGAATTTACTGTTTTATTAGTTACACCAAATTCATTTAACATTCTAGAGGTTTGTTTACTTAACTCTATTCTATGTGTTAAAACTAAAACCTTTTTTTTGAAAGTTTTTAGATATCGCCTTGTAATTTCTGAGAAAATAACGGTTTTTCCACCTCCCGTAGGTAACTGATAAAGCAAGTGGTAATCATCTGGAGCAGATTCAAATTTTTTAAAAATCTTTTCTAAAGCATTTTTTTGATATCCATATAGTTCTTTTCCTGTATTGTTTCCTGAAATTTCTATCTCCTCCAAAATCTAAAAAATTTAGGCTACAAAAGTAATACTTATTGGATGTGTAATGCAAGTTTATCTATAGAAATCTTGATAAATCCACTTCAGTGATATCATAATGTGATGTACTAAAAATAGAAATTTCGTCATTTATGACTAATAATTGAGGAGATTGATGTATTACTTTAAATTGATTAGAAATTTCATTAGAAAGGTCCCTAAACTTTAATAAATCTAAATAATAAACTTTTAAGTTACTGTGTTCTTCTTTAAAAAGCTTTTCAAATTGCTTTTTAACCATAGAGCTAATTCCGCAACGTGTTGAGTGCTTAAAAATAAAAATATTTTCATTTTTAGAAAGATTTTTTATTTCTGTAAGTTGATTTTTATCATTCAAAGGAATCCAATTTAAGTCCGATTTGAGCTCAACTTTTTCATCACTACCAAATATTCTATTTATAAAACTCATTACTATAATTTTATTGCAAATTTAGCAAACTTAATCAGACAAAAAGACATATAAAATAAATAATTTAAGACAAAATGTCTTTTTAAAGCATTGGTTTTCAGATGGTATTAAAGTTGTAATTTAAAAAATCATAAAAAGAAAAATAAAATGAACTTTAATAACTATACAACAAAATCTCAAGAAACTATTCAAATTGCGCAGCAATTGGCGCAAGATTATGGTCATAATCAAATAGAGAACGAACATATATTTAAAGCAATAACTCAAGTTGATGAAAATGTTTTACCTTTTTTATTGAAAAAATTACGTCTAAATATTAATGTGGTAAACCAAATTTTAGAAAAACAGTTACAAAGTTTATCTAAAGTTTCAGGAGCAGAACTAATGCTTTCAAGAGAAGCAGGAAAAACTCTAAATAATGCTTCTATTATTGCTAAAAATATGAAAGATGAGTATGTTTCTGTAGAACATTTGATATTGGCGATCTTTAAATCAAAGTCGAATATATCAGAGATTTTAAAAGATCAAGGAGTAAGCGAAAAAGATTTAAAAGCAGCAATAGATGAATTGCGTAAAGGAGAAAGAGTAACATCTCAAAGTCAAGAAGAAATTTATAATTCATTAAATAAATATGCCAAAAATTTAAATCAACTTGCTCAAGAAGGTAAACTCGATCCGGTTATTGGAAGAGACGAAGAAATAAGGAGATTATTACAAATTTTATCAAGAAGAACAAAAAATAACCCAATATTAGTTGGTGAACCAGGTACAGGTAAAACTGCGATTGCAGAGGGTTTAGCACATAGAATTGTTGATGGTGATGTTCCTGAAAATTTAAGAGAAAAGTTAATATACTCTTTAGATATGGGAGCTTTAATTGCTGGTGCAAAATATAAAGGAGAATTTGAAGAAAGATTAAAAGCAGTTATAAAAGAAGTTACCACTTCAGAAGGAGATATTGTTTTATTTATAGATGAAATTCATACTCTTGTTGGTGCAGGAGGCGGTCAAGGAGCAATGGATGCTGCAAATATTTTAAAACCAGCTTTAGCAAGAGGCGAATTACGGGCAATCGGAGCTACTACTTTAGATGAATATCAAAAATATTTTGAAAAAGATAAAGCTCTTGAAAGAAGATTTCAAAAAGTGTTAGTTAACGAACCTGACACAGAAAGTGCTATTTCTATTTTAAGAGGAATTAAAGAAAAGTATGAAACTCATCATAAAGTTAGAATTAAAGATGAAGCGATAATTGGTGCTGTTGAATTATCGCAACGTTACATTACGAATCGATTTTTGCCAGACAAAGCAATTGATTTAATGGATGAAGCAGCTTCAAAATTACGTATGGAAATTAATTCTAAACCAGAAGAATTAGATGTCTTAGATCGTAAAATAATGCAATTAGAGATTGAAATAGAAGCGATTAAACGAGAAAAAGATGAAATAAAATTAAAATCTTTAAGATCTGAATTAGCGAACTTTAAAGAAGATCGTAATGCTATTAATGCAAAATGGAAATCAGAAAAAGAGGTTGTAGATAGCATACAAAACAGAAAAATTGAAATAGAAAACTTTAAAATTGAGGCCGAGAAAGCAGAACGTGAAGGTAACTATGGTAAAGTTGCAGAAATAAGATATGGTAAGATTAAAGAAGCGCAAGTAGATTTAGAAAATCTGCAAAAAACGCTAGAAGAAAATCAATCAGAAAATTCATTAATAAAAGAGGAAGTTACTTTAGATGATATTGCTGACGTTGTTGCAAAATGGACGGGTATTCCTGTAACGAAAATGATTCAATCTGAAAGAGAAAAATTATTAAATTTAGAAAACGAATTACATAAGAGAGTTGTTGGTCAAAATGAAGCTATTGAAGCAATTTCTGATGCTGTTAGAAGATCTAAAGCAGGTTTACAAAACCCTAATAAACCAATTGGTAGTTTTCTTTTTTTAGGAACTACAGGTGTTGGAAAAACAGAATTAGCAAAAGCTTTAGCAGAATATTTATTTGACGACGAAAATGCAATGACTAGAATTGATATGAGCGAATATCAAGAACGTCATTCTGTAAGTAGATTAGTTGGCGCACCTCCTGGTTATGTTGGTTACGATGAAGGAGGTCAATTAACTGAAGCAGTAAGAAGAAAACCTTATTCAGTTGTATTGTTAGATGAAGTTGAAAAAGCACATCCAGACACTTTTAATATTTTATTACAAGTTTTAGATGAAGGGAGATTAACTGATAATAAAGGAAGAGTAGCTGATTTTAAAAATGCTATTATAATTATGACTTCAAATATTGGTAGCCACATTATTCAAGAGAAATTTTCTGACACAAAAATTGATGTAGAAACTTCTACAGAATTAGCAAAAGTTGAAGTTTTAGGCTTATTAAAACAATCTGTAAGACCTGAGTTTTTAAATAGAATTGATGACATAATAATGTTTACGCCGTTAAGTAAAAAAGATATATTTGAAATTGTTAAGCTACAATTAGATCTTGTAAAAAAAATGATTTCTAAACAAGAAATTACCTTAGATGCTACTGATGAAGCCATCAAATATCTAGCTCAAAAGGGATTTCAGCAAGAATTTGGAGCAAGGCCTGTAAAAAGAGTCATTCAAAAAGAAGTTTTAAATAAAATGTCTAAAGAAATTTTAGCAGGTAAAATAACTACAGATAGTATTATTCTCTTAGATGCTTTTGATGATAAACTCGTTTTTAGAAATCAATCAAATTTAATTGAAGAATAAGAACTTATTATAAAAAATGACAAGGATGGTATTAATTACTAATGTCATCCTTTTTGTTTATATATTTATATAAATTTATCATTATGAAAAAAATTATTTATTTTTTATCGCTATTTGTATTAATTTCTTGTTCTTCAAAGGAAACGACAACTTACTATTTAATTAGGCATGCTGAAAAAGATAGAACGGATATAAGTAATAAAAACCCTAATTTAAATGATAAAGGTTTACAAAGAGCTCAAAATTGGGCTACATATTTTGAGAATATTCATTTAGACGCAATATATTCAACAAATTATTTTAGAACTATTGAAACAGGATTTCCTACCGCAAAAAATAAAAACTTAGAAATTAAATTCTATAGCCCTAAAAACATGTTTGATTCAATTTTTCAGAAAGAAACTAAAGGAAAAAGTGTTTTAATTGTAGGACATAGTAATACGACACCTTTTTTTGCAAATAAAATTTTACAAGAAAAGAAATATGAAGAAATGAATGATAGAGATAATTCATCCTTATTTATAGTAGAATTATCAGATAATAAAAAAACAAGTAGAATAGAAAAAGTAAATTAATTTTTTAAACTTACTTCTATATTTTCTAGTATAATTTCAGACACCTTTTTTAATTGATTATTCTCAAAGGCTTTATCAATATCGATTAATTCTATATTTTCATTTTGTGGCTTGTAATTGTAATAATTAACAAATCTTATATCATTAGTACTATAATCTTCTTTTAAAGCCCTAAATCTCATCCCTCCTCCGTTTGTATGATAAGAGTAAGCTAAATAATCTACAAGAAAATCGTTTTTTCCAATCCAGTAAATAAATACATCTTCGAAATCTTCTCCTCCTCCATCTTGATTGAAAGTTATTTCAACTTTATAATATTCTTCACCATTAACTGAAGCTGATTTTAATAATTTTTTCTTAACCGCTTTGTCATTTAAGCCAAAAGGTAGAACAGAAAAATAATGAACTGAATTTACAGAATTTGAATATTTTGAAGCTAATGAGTCTGGTGTAAAAACCTCTTTATCATTGATTAGCCTCGTAAATCCCTCATTTTTTAAAATATCCTTAATTGAATCTTTTATTCTTACCAACTTAAATTTACCGTTATTTCTATCAGCAAAATAATTGATACCTCTAAATGTAAAATTAATTTTAGAGTTCGCTATTTTATCGGTTCCTGAAGCAACAATTGATTTGTTAATAATTTCTTGAGCTGAAAAATCATTTGTTTTTGGTTTACATTCAGCTAATATTATCACTAAAAATAGTGTATATATATACTTCATTTAGACAGTTTTTATGTTAAAATCAATACGCAAAATTACACTTCTTTATCTTAATCAAAAATGTATCTTTGTTAAAATTAAAATATATTATTAAGTGCAAAAAACAATAAATATACAGAACAAAAAAGCACGTTTTGAATATGAAATTTTAGATAAATATATTGCTGGAATCCAACTAACTGGTACAGAAATTAAATCTATCAGACAAAGTAAAGCAAGAATAACAGAAAGCTTTTGTGAGTTTAATGAAGGAGGAGAATTGTTTATTGTAAATATGTATATTGAAGAATATATGTATGGTCATCATTTTAATCATAATCCAAAAAGTGAGCGAAGATTGTTATTAAATAAACGTGAATTAAGAGGTTTAAAGAAAGATGTTGAGGCAAAAGGAAATACAATTGTTCCTTTACGGTTGTTTATTAATGATAGAGGTTTTGCAAAATTAGAAATAGCTTTAGCAAAAGGAAAACAAACGCATGACAAACGTAATGTTATAAAAGATAGAGATAACAAACGAGATTTAGCAAGAATAAAAAAGAGTTTTAATGCTTAAAGAAAAACTCAAAAAATATAATATAATCTTAGCTTCTGGTTCGCCAAGGAGACAAAAGTTTTTTAAAGATTTAGATATTGATTTTTCAATCGATGTAAAAAAAGTAGATGAAATTTATCCATCAAATCTAAAAGGTGAGGAAATAACAGATTATTTGGCTGATCTTAAATCAAAAGCATTTTCAAATTTATCTGATAACGATTTGTTAATTACTTCTGATACAATTGTATGGTTAAACAATAAAGCACTTGGCAAACCAAAAAATTATCAAGATGCACAAAATATGCTAGAAAATTTGTCTGGCAAATCACACGAGGTTATTACTTCTGTAAGTATCAAGAGTAATAAATTTCAAAGAATTATAAATGATACAACTAAGGTTTTTTTTAAAGAACTTACTAGTAACGAAATAGAATATTACATCACAAATTTTAAACCATTTGATAAGGCTGGTGCTTATGGAATTCAAGAATGGATTGGCTATATAGGCATTGATAAAATTGAAGGAAGTTATTTTAATGTTGTTGGATTACCTGTTCATAAACTTTATAAAGAATTGATAAATTTATAAAGAAACACTTCAAATAAAAGATTATTTTTACCAAATATTTACTTACATAATTTAAAATGAAAAAATATACTTACACAGAAAAAAAAGATACGCGTTCTGGTTTTGGTGACGGTTTAACTGAATTAGGAAGAACAAACCCTAATGTAGTTGCACTTTGTGCTGACTTAATTGGTTCTTTAAAAATGAATCAATTTATAAAAGAAAATCCAGAAAGATTTTTTCAAGTAGGAATTGCAGAAGCAAATATGATGGGTATTGCTGCTGGATTAACAATTGGTGGTAAAATTCCTTTTACAGGAACTTTCGCTAATTTTTCAACAGGAAGAGTTTATGATCAGATTCGTCAATCAATTGCATATTCAAATAAAAACGTTAAAATTTGTGCATCGCATGCAGGTGTAACGTTAGGTGAAGATGGTGCAACTCATCAAATATTAGAAGATATTGGATTGATGAAAATGTTACCAGGAATGACTGTTATCAATCCTTGTGATTACAGTCAAACAAAAGCAGCTACTATTGCTATAGCAGAACATGAAGGGCCTGTTTATTTACGTTTTGGTCGTCCTAAAGTTCCTGTTTTTATGCCAGAAGATGCAAAATTTGAAATAGGAAAAGGAATCCTTTTAAATGAAGGAAAAGATGTAACAATTGTTGCAACAGGTCATTTAGTTTGGGAATCTTTACAAGCAGCGGAACAATTAGAAAAAGAAGGAATTTCTGCAGAAGTCATTAATATTCACACTATAAAACCTTTAGATGAAGAAATAATTTTAAATTCTGTAGCTAAAACAGGTTGTATAGTAACTGCTGAAGAGCATAGTAAATTTGGCGGTTTAGGAGAAAGTGTTGCTAGAACTTTAGCATTAAACACCCCTACTCCACAAGAATTCGTTGCTACAAATGATACTTTCGGAGAATCTGGAACACCAGCTCAATTAATGAAAAAGTATGGTTTAGATGCTGATGCAGTTGTTAATGCTGTTAAAAAAGTAATTACCAGAAAGTAATTTTAAAGGGATGAAAAACATTTTTATAACCGCATTATTAACCATTGTATTTGTACAAGTATCTTTTAGTCAAATCAATTTTGGTATTAAAGGAGGAATTAACTACAATTCAAATTCTATAAAAGAAACTGGACAAGATGTTTTTGATGGAGCTAAAAGTAAAACTGGTTACCATGCTGGAATCTGGACACGATTTAAAATTCCTGTATTAGGTTTATACTTAAGACCTGAATTAGTTTATACAAAGTTAGAAAACGAAGTGTTTTATAATCAAACTTCTGAAACTACAAATTATCATATTAAAAAATTAGATATTCCTGTTCTTTTAGGAAAGAAAATACTTGGTATTGGAAATATTTTTATAGGTCCTTCTTTTCAATATGTTTTAGATTCTGATTTTAATATATCAGATATAACTAATGTTGATGCTGAAGGCTTTACAGTTGGCCTACAATTTGGTGGAGGCGTTGAATTTGGTAAACTTGGTATAGATGTTCGATGGGAAAAAGCTTTCTCAGATATTGAGTCTTCTTTTGATAGTAGTTTAGGAAATGTGAGTTATGATACTAGAATAAATCAAATAATATTCGGATTATCATATAAATTATGATAACATATCTTTAATAAAAAAAGCTCTTGTAATTTACAAGAGCTTTTTTTATTTATAAATAATAAGATATTATCTAATATCAGGATTTAAATAATCTGGTAAATCAGGATTATTAGGATCGCTAAAATCATTAGCAGGGTTTCCATCTCCATTTGCATCTTCATCTTTTGTTAGTACTCCGTCTCCATCATCATCTACATCGAAAAAGTTAGCATAAATATCACCGTCTGTATTATCATTATTAACATTACCATCTCCATCTAAATCTTCATCAATACTTCTTACTCCATCATTGTCATGATCTGTATCTGGAACAATAGTTAATAAATCTATATAAAACATAAGATTTGTATCTACTAAATTTCTAGACCAATTCTGAGTATTAGATGAAGGATATGCTAAACCAGAAGGAATAAATATAGCACCTTTACCTCCTTCTAAAAATGTAACAGGACCATTAAAAGGTTCTCCATTTGGGCCTTTCTTTAATTCTCCTCCTTTAAATTTTGTAAAACCATAAGACCATCCTCTAATAACAGAAGTTAAATTAAACCAAATACCACTTTGATTTTGGTCAAAATTTGACGTATTTAAACTTGTTCCTGTAAAAGTTCTACCAGAATATTTAGCAAAAACAGAATCAACTTTTGTTGGAAAGCCTTTGTCTATGTCAGCTCCATAATCACCTTCTCTTGCAACATAAACATACAATGTGTAATTAATGTCATTTTCAGTAACATTCATTTTTTTTAACCTATCATTATCATCAAACATTGATGTTTTTCCATCAACCAAAACTTTTACAGAATCTATATCTGTGTCGTAATAATGAGCTTGTAAAAACTTAACGATAGAATCGTTGTCAGATATTGCTAGAGCTTCATAATCTACATCTGCAAAAGGGTTATTTGTAAAATTATCATCATCACAAGAAAAAATGATAAAAGATACAACTATAGCAGCAAGTATATATCTAATTTTAAGCATATTTATATATTAAAATTTGAGGCGGCAAGTTACCATTTTTATACCTTTGTAAAAAGATAAATATTAGATTTTAACTATTTTCATGAGGATAGATAAATATTTGTGGTGTATTCGAGTTTTTAAAACACGAAACCTAGCTACTAATGCTTGTAAAAAAGGACACGTTAAAATTGATGGGGTAAATGTAAAACCATCAAAAGATATTTTTGGTGATGAAAAAATATCAGTTCGAAAAAATCAAATTAACCATCTATTAAAAGTTTTAGATATTCCTACTAGCAGAATTGGAGCAAAATTGGTAGATTTATATCGAAAAGATTTAACTGATAAAGAACAATTTGAGAAAACTGAATTATTAAAGTTTGCAAAAGATTACTATAGAAAAAAAGGATTAGGACGCCCCACTAAAAAGGATAGAAGAGATATTGATGGCTACCAAAACGATACAAAAGACAACCTATGATTCAAGAAGAAAATATAATATTAAATGATGTTCAAATTGAACAAAAAATCAGACGTATAGCATATCAAATTTATGAGAGCAATAGCGATGAAGAGGAATTAATTATTGCAGGTGTAACTGGTAATGGATTTATTTTAGCTAATAAAATTATTGCTGTTTTAGAAAAAGTATCTCCTTTAAAAATTCAAATTTGTGAAGTACACATTAATAAAAAGAAACCTTTAGAACAAATTTCGACTTCATTAAATAAAGAAAATTATATAGAAAAAAGTTTAGTGTTAGTTGATGATGTTCTAAACTCTGGAACTACTTTAATTTACGGAGTAAAACACTTTTTAGACGTTCCTTTAAAAAGATTTAAAACAGCTGTTTTAGTAAACAGAAATCATAAAAAATACCCTGTAAAAGCAGATTTTAAAGGCGTTTCTTTATCAACATCTATTAAAGAACACATAAAAGTTGATTTTTCTAATGATAATGCTAAAGCTTATTTAATTTAATATACTTTTAATTTCATTTACAATTTCAGACTTTTTTTTATTGTCAGTTTTAATTGTATACTTTGCTTTTTCGTAAAACTGTCTTCTTTCAAAGATGTGTTTTCCTACATATTCAAATATTTGTTCATCATCAAGAGAAGCAACTAAAGGTCTTTTTTCTCTTTTAGATATTAATTTTTGTGACAATTTATTTACACTGGCTTGTAAATAAAAAGAGTTGCTATTAGAATCTTTGATGAGTTCCATATTATTGCCATAACAAGGAGTTCCTCCTCCTAAAGCTAATATATAGCTCTTATTCATTTGTAATACTTCGTTTAAATAAATACTCTCAATTTTTCTGAAATAAATTTCTCCTTTTTTTACAAAAATATCAGAAATAGACATTTTTTCTTTACTTACTATAAAATCATCTAAATCAATAAAATCTAAAGATAACTTTTTAGCTAATTTTTTTCCAATACTAGACTTCCCTGAAGCCATATAACCCAATAAAATAATTTTCACGAGATAATTTTTTTCAAATATCGATAAAAAAAAAGTAAATTTTAAATTATCTTATTAATCAATGCTATTATATTTGCAAACTATTTTATGTGTTTATGCGCACGTGGTGGAATTGGTAGACACGCTACCTTGAGGGGGTAGTGAATGCAAGTTCGTGGAAGTTCGAATCTTCTCGTGCGCACAATAATAAATAACTTCACAAATAATTAACTTTTTGCTAAGCTATTATAAGTATTTTTGATTCATGTGTAAAAATCTTTTCATCTTCTTCTGTCTTTTTTTAAGTCTTAATTTATTTTCTCAAACAGATAGTATTCAACCCAAAATTTTAAAAGGTCAAATTGTACATGCAAATGATAAAATTGCTTTAAGTGCGGCACACATATTAAACTTAAATACTGTAGAAGGAACTATTACAAACGAAAAAGGTTTTTTTGAATTACCTACAAGAATAAACGATACTATATTGGTTTCTTATTTAGGTTTTTCATCAATAAAATTAAAAATAACCAACGATTTATTAAAAGGAAATGAATTAGAGATTGCTTTATATGAAAAACCAGAAGAGGTAAAGGAAGTGGTTATAAAGTCTACTAAATTAATTGGAGTTTTAGAAATTGATGTGAAAATGGTGCCAAAGGATAGATTTACTAGAATTAAAATTAATGGTTTACCACAAAGTTATGAAGTTGGTAAACCTCAAAAAAAGAACTTTTCCTCTCCTCTTTCAGCAATTTTTAATCCTGTTGATTTTCTATATGGTCACTTTGGAAAAAAACCAGATCAACTAAAGAAACTACAAAAGCTTAAAAAAGAAGATGATTTAAGAAAAATGCTTGCAGGTAAGTTTGATAGAGAAGTGATGATGGAATATTTAGATATGGATAGACAAGAACTTACTGAACTTCTTACTGATTGTAATTATTCTGAATATTTTATAAAAAAGGCTTCTGATTTACAGATGATAGAAGCTGTCTTAGACTGTTATGAAAATTATAAGGCTTTAAAGAAAGGTAAAATAGAAAGAGATAAGTTGCCTTCAAAAAATTAAAAAAAGAGCCAAAAGAGCTTTTCTTTTGACTCTAACTAACTATTAAAAACTAACTCATAATACCATTTTCATAGTATTTATATATTAGACTCAATAGTTTATAAATAGTTACAAAAGATTTAATTTTAATATTATTCCATAAAAAAAGTCAACATACTATATGTTGACTTTTTTATGAATGTTAATTTTATTTTTATTGGTTACCGAGTATTATAGGTAAACCATCTTTACCAGAACCAATTACAATTACTTTACTATTTGTAGATTCTGCTAATTCTAGAGTAGCTTCAATTCCTTTTTCTTGTAAGATTTTGTCTGTTAAAGAAGCACTTAAAATTTTATTTGCAGTTGCTTTTCCTTCTGCATCAATTTTTTGTCTTTCAGCCTCTTTTTTAGCTTTTGCTAACCTAAACTCATATTCTAAAGATTCTTGCTCTTGTTTTAATTTTGTTTCAATTGCAGTTCTAATTGTAGTTGGTAATTTAACATCTTCAACTAAAATTCTTTTAACAATTAAATATTGATCTTTTAAAAGTTTTTGCAATTCTTCTAAAATTTCTTGCTCAATAACATCTCTTTTACTAGAATATAGTTGTTCAGGCGTGTAACGCCCTACAACACTTCTTGCAGCTGCATTAATAGCAGGGTCTAATAATTCTCTTTCATAGTCTTCTCCTTTAGTTTTTATTAGTAATCCTAAATTACTAAACTCTGGTTCGTACCATACTGTTCCATTAACTCTTACTTCTAAACCGTTTACTGATAAAACATTCATTTCATCAGAAATTGATTGTTGACGTACTTTTCGTACAATCATTTCATTCCAAGGAGCAACGATTTGAAAACCTTCACCATATGTTTTTTCGGTGTTGATTCCTTCTCCAAATCTTTCGAAAACAACCCCTCCTTCTCCAGGACCAATTGTAACTGTAGATTTTGAAAATAAAATGATAACTGCAACAACTATAAAAATAAAAAAGATACCGCCTTTTGGAAAATTGAATTCCATTTGATTATTTGCCATTATTATATTTTAAAGAATTTTAATCAAATTTACGATTTATAGAAAAGATTAGCAATGTTTATTTCTTTTAAATTTTGCCTAAATACTTTCTTATATACCACTCTGTAGTTAATGAAATTACAATCAAAAAAAGAATCCATTTCCAATCGATTAATTGTTTCTCTTTAAAAGATTGTTTTTGAATTGTATAATATGTTTTATTAGAAATTAAATCAGAAATTATACTATTGATATCATTTTTATGATATAATTTTCCATTTGTCTTTTTTGCAAGTGATTCTAATTTAGAAAAATTAGCATTATTAAATTGTTCTTCTATGTTGTAGTTACTTATTGTAAAACTCCCTCTTTTAGAAATATTTAATCTAATAACTTTTACTATGTAATCGTATTCTCCTGGTAATAAATCTTCTAGATTTGTTTGATAACTTAGCTTACCTAAAGAAAAAGGACGTTTCAAAACTTTATTTGTCTTTTTATTTATAATTTCTATTTCTAAATTGGCTCTAGGATCAAATTTGTAGTTTTCATCAGTATAAAAAGCACTGATATTGATGTTAGAATTTGCATTGTATAAAGATTCTATATTTACTTCTAGTCTACTCCTTTTTTTATTGGAAGATAAGTATTGGACTAAGTTATTTATAAATGAGTCAAAATCTTTAAATGAATTTGAATTTAAAAAAGTGGTCGACCTCCATTTCCAGATATTTTCACCTAAAATTAATCCAATCTTTTGTTTTTCATTGGTAAACGTACTTATAAGCGGTTCTTTAGTTTCAAAACCATTTATATTTTGATGTAATAGTATTTGATGATTAGAGCTGAATGTTGTTTCTCCAAACTGATTTACTAATGGAGGGAAACTATTAAATCCAATATCTTTTTGTAAAAAAGGAATATAATTAGGGTTATAAGTTGCTAAATAATTCTCTTTTTGATCAATGGCTTTTTTGTAAAAACCAATTTTTTCTGAGTTAAGAAATTTCCAATCTGTATGTAAGCCAGAAATTAACAAATAGTTTCTATTCTTATTATTCAAATCTTTAAAAGTATCCTTAAACTTATTGTTCGGTTGATATGTTATTACTAATTCATAGTCAGAAACTTGAATGTTGTTATTTCCGATGATTTTAATGTCTACAGAATTCTGTTTGTTTGTTTCTATTGCTTTTTTTAAAGCACCAACATCAGGATGTAAAAGAGAGCTTAAAATCAAGACTTTCGTTTGCTCATTAATTACATTTACAGAAAATGTTTTAGTGTTATTTTTAATATTTTTTTCGTTTTCAATTGGTTTTATAATTGCATTATAAAATTTGATTCCCTCTGTTTTTTCAATTAAATCAGTTTGAATTATTTCAGACTTCTTTTCTTCTGAAAATGAAACATTCTTACTAAATAATATTTTACCTTTTTGCTTTATTTGAAATTGTGTTTTTATTTCATCTTTACCTTCATAGGTTAATAGTATTTCTACAGGAAATCTGTTTTTTAAAAAATTATACTTATTGATGTTTAATTGATTAATTTTTAAATCTACATATTTAGTTGTGTCTCCTACTAATATTGGATAAATAGGGTATTTACTTTCAGTAAACTCGTAATCAGTTCCTATCGTTTGATTTCCGTCAGAAATTAAAATTATTGGTGAAGTTTTATTGCTATTAAGTTTGCGAATACTTTTTAATGCGTTATAAATATTTGTGTTATTTTCAGCGTAAGTAAGACTATCTAACAGTTTTAAATCGCTCCCAAACTGAAAACTTTGGATTTTAAACTTTTCATTTAGCTTATCATTTTCTGATAATGTTGAATAAATATTACCAACAAGTTTTGATTCTTTAAAATATTGTATAGAAGAAGAATTATCAACCAAAATATTTAATATTGGCTTTTCATTAATTGTTTCTGTTGTTTTAATTAATGGATTAATCAACAATAAAATCAAAAGAAAAATAGTTACAGATTTTAATAAAAATAAAGTGGCTTTGAATTTATATTTTTTGGATTTGTATAAGTATTGATAAAACGCAATTATGACACTAATAACAAGAGAAATAATTATGTAAGTTATGTTAATCTCCAAAGAAAAATCAGTTTTAGTATAAACTATAAATATCGTTAATAATAACAAAACCTACAATGTAAAATATTGTAGGTTTTATTGTGTTGTAAAAATATAAGATTTTTTTAAGTAAGCATACCTCCATCAACAGATAAGGTTTGCCCTGTTATATAAGAACTCATATCTGAAGCTAAAAATACACAAGCGTTTGCTATATCTTTGGGGCTGCCTCCTCTTTTCAAAGGGATTTCATTACGCCAACCTTCAACTACTTTCTCGTCTAATTTTGCTGTCATTTCAGTTTCTATAAAACCAGGAGCAACAACATTACTTCTTATGTTTCTAGAACCAAGTTCAAGTGCTACAGATTTTGAGAAACCTAAAATTCCAGCTTTTGAAGCTGCATAATTTGCTTGACCTGCATTCCCTTTTAAACCAACAACAGAACTCATATTTATAATAGATCCTGCTCTTTGTTTCATCATTGGTCTAATTACAGCTTTTGTTAAATTAAATACAGATTTAAGATTTACTTCAATAACTTTATCAAAATCATCTTCTGAAATTCTCATAAGCAAATTATCTTTTGTGATTCCTGCATTATTAATTAAAACATCAATTGAACCAAATTCAGAGAGTACTTCTTTAGCTAATTCTTGAGCCTTGTCAAATTCAGCTGCATTAGATTGATATCCTTTAGCTTTAACACCTAAATCTGTTAATTCTTTTTCTAGTGCGCTTGCAGCATCAATAGATGAATTAAAGGTGAATGCTATATTAGCTCCTTGCTTAGCAAATTCAAGAGCTATACCTCTACCAATTCCTCTAGTAGCTCCTGTAATTATTGCTGTTTTATTTTCTAAAAGTTTCATTTTAATAGTTTTAGTTGATGTTCAAATATAAAAAAGAAATTCCCGTTTTCACGGGAATTTCTTTTTTAAAAATGTATGAGATTAATTAAGTACACTCGCCACCATTTCACCAATTTTGGCTGGTGAACTCACAACGTGAACTCCATTTTCTGCTAAAATTTTCATTTTTGCTTGAGCAGTATCATCAGCACCACCTACAATTGCACCTGCATGTCCCATAGTTCTTCCAGCTGGAGCTGTTTGACCAGCAATAAAACCAACAACTGGTTTTCTATTACCATCAGCTTTAATCCATTGAGCTGCTTCCGCTTCTAGGTTTCCGCCTATTTCACCAATCATTACAATAGCTTCTGTTTCATCATCATTCATTAACATTTCAACAGCCTCTTTTGTTGTTGTTCCAATAATAGGATCACCACCAATACCAATTGCTGTAGTAATTCCGAAGCCTTGTTTTACAACTTGGTCTGCAGCTTCGTAAGTTAATGTTCCTGATTTTGAAACAATACCAACTTTACCTTTTTTAAATATGAATCCTGGCATAATACCAACTTTTGCTTCGTCTGGAGTAATTACTCCAGGGCAATTTGGCCCAACCAATCTACAATCTTTATCAGAAATATATTCTTTTACTTTTACCATGTCTGCTACAGGAATACCTTCTGTAATACAAATTATTACTTTGATACCAGCATCAGCAGACTCCATAATTGCATCAGCAGCAAAAGCTGGCGGAACAAATATTATAGAAGTATTTGCATCAGCTTTTTCTACTGCTTCTACTACGGTATTAAAAACAGGTTTTCCTAAATGCTCTTGACCTCCTTTGCCTGGCGTTACTCCTCCAACGACATTTGTTCCGTAATCTATCATTTGACCAGCATGAAAAGTCCCTTCACTTCCTGTAAAACCTTGTACTATAATTTTTGAATTTTTATTTACTAAAACACTCATGGTTTATTATTTGATTTTGTTGCAAAAATAGTTTATATGTTACGTTTATAAAAAGTTATTTTATTTTTCTTTTAATAATCTTTTTAATCCTGCTAATTGTTTTAATTTTTCTCTTGATTCTTCTATAGGAGTTCCAAAATAAGATTTGCCTCCTTCAACTGATTTTGTTACTCCTGTTTGACCTAAAATTATAGCTCCTTTTCCAATTGTAATACCACTATTTGTTCCTACTTGTCCCCAAATAGTTACTTCATCTTCTATAATAACACAACCTGCAATTCCTGTTTGCGAAGCAATTAAACACTTTTCGCCAATAATTGTATCGTGACCTACATGTACTTGATTATCAATTTTAGTTCCTTTTCTAATTGTTGTGTTTCCAGAAACTCCTTTGTCAATTGTACAAGAAGCACCTAAATCTACATAATCTTCTAAAATTACTTTTCCACCAGAAATAAGTTTATCAAATCCAGATACTCGTTTTTTATAATAAAAAGCATCAGCACCTATAACTGTATTTGCATGAATGGTTACGTAATCTCCTATTTCTGTGTTATCATAAATTGTTACGTTAGGATGGATTATGCAATTTTCACCAATTTTAACATTATTACCGATAAAAACATTAGGTTGAATAATTGTATTTTCTCCTATTTCAGCAGATTCAGAAATACTTACTTTTGATGATATAAAAGGATTAAAATGCTTTGTTATTTTATTAAAATCTCTAAAAGGATCATCTGAAATTAATAGAGATTTTCCTTTTGGACAGTCTACTTCTTTATTAATTAAAATTGTTGTCGCATCAGAATTTAAAGCTTTTTCATAATATTTAGGATGATCTACAAAAACGATGTCTCCTTTTCTAACGACATGAATTTCATTGATACCTAATATTTGAAAATCGTTATCACCAACAAAATCACAATTTATGAGTTGTGAAATTTGTTCTAGGGTTTGAGGTTTAGAAAAATCCAAAATATAATATTATTCTCTAATTCTTTCTTGATAAGACTTTGACGCAGTATCAATTTTTACTTTATCTCCTTCATTAATAAATAAAGGAACATTAACAATAGCTCCAGTTTCTACAGTAGCTGGTTTTGTTGCATTTGTAGCTGTATTTCCTTTAACTCCAGGCTCTGTGTGAGTAATTTCTAAGATAACACTTCCAGGCATTTCTACCGAAAGAGGCATACTATCTTCTGAATTAATAATAATAGTTACAATTTCTCCTTCTTTCATTAATTCAGGAGTATCTAAAGAACTTTTTTGTAATTGAATTTGATTATAATCATTTTGATTCATAAAATGAAAAGTATCTCCATCATTGTATAAATATTGAAACTTATGAGTTTCTACTCTTACATCTTCAATTTTTCTTCCTGAAGGAAAAGTATTATCAATAACTTTTCCGTTTGTCACACTTTTTAATTTAGTTCTTACAAATGCAGGTCCTTTTCCTGGCTTTACGTGTAAAAATTCTATAATTTTATAAATATCATTATTATATCTTATGCATAATCCGTTTCTAATATCTGATGTTGTAGCCATTAATTTTTTAGTTTATTTTTTAGTTTGATTTATAATACCCCTTCATTATTCCTCTATGAGAATCTTTTATGAACT
Source organism: Polaribacter sp. (assembly GCA_042091415.1). Lineage (GTDB taxonomy): Bacteria > Bacteroidota > Bacteroidia > Flavobacteriales > Flavobacteriaceae > Polaribacter. The sequence goes on from JBELHK010000012.1 coordinate 25,123, forward strand.
GGATAATTTCATCTCTTTCTGGTGTTGCTTCCATCTCAGCTTCAATAATTTCTATTGCTTGAGTATTGTTATAGTTTTTTTGGAATAATATTCTGTATATATCCTGAATTTCTCTTATTTTTTGAGAGGTAAATCCTCTTCTTCTTAGTCCTACTGAATTAATACCAACATAAGATAAAGGTTCTCTTGCTGATTTAACATAAGGAGGTACGTCTTTACGAACCAGTGAACCGCCTGTTACAAACGCATGATTACCAACAGATGCGAATTGATGAACGGCTACCATACCAGCTAGCACAACATTATCTCCGATAGTAACATGACCTGCAAGTGTTGAATTATTAGAAAAAATACAATTATTACCAATAAAACAATCGTGTGCAATATGGCAATAAGCCATGATTAAACAGTTGTTTCCTATTACAGTTTTCATTCTGTCTGAAGTACCCCTATTAATGGTAACACATTCTCTAATTGTAACGTTATCTCCAATATTTACCGTAGTTTCTTCATCATCAAACTTTAAATCTTGAGGAATTGCAGAAATAACAGTTCCTGGAAATATTCTACAGTTTTTACCGATTCTAGCTCCTTCCATAATTGTTACATTAGATCCTATCCAAGTTCCAGAACCAATGACTACGTTATTATGAATTGTGGTAAAAGGCTCAATTACAACATTTCTTGCAATTTTTGCTTGAGGGTGAACATATGCTAATGGTTGATTCATAATTACTTTTTCCTTGAAATTTGCGCCATTAATTCTGCTTCTGCAACTAATTTACCATTAGCATAAGCATAAGCTTGCATATGACATATACCTCTTCTAATAGGCGTTATTAATTCGTTTTTAAATGTTAAAGTATCACCTGGTAAAACCTTTCGTTTAAATTTAACCTTATCCATTTTCATAAAATAAGTTAAATAATTTTCAGGATCTGGAACAGTACTTAAAACTAAAATACCTCCACATTGTGCCATTGCTTCAACCTGTAAAACTCCTGGCATTACTGGAGCACCTGGAAAATGACCCATGAAAAAATCTTCATTCATAGTCACATTTTTCATTCCAACAACATGCTTGTCTGAAAGTTCAAGTATTCTATCAACTAATAAAAAAGGTGGTCTGTGAGGAAGAATATCCATTATTTGATGAATATCTAGTAATGGAGTTTGGTTTAAATCGTATTGAGGAACGTTATTTCTTTTCTCAATCTTAATTATTTTCGCTAATTTTTTTGCAAACATTGTATTAACCAAATGACCAGGTTTATTAGCAATTACTTTACCTCTAATTCTTGTGCCAACAAGAGCCAAATCACCAATTACATCAAGTAATTTATGTCGTGCGGCTTCATTTGCCCAACGAAGAGTTAAGTTATCTAAAATTCCATTTGGTTTTACCGAAATATCATCTTTTTTAAATGCCTTTTTTAATTTTTGCATTGTGCTTTCAGATAATTCTTTATCTACATAAACAATTGCATTATTTAAATCTCCTCCTTTGATTAAATCATTTTCTAACAACATTTCAATTTCATGTAAAAAACTGAATGTTCTTGCATCTGCTATTTCTTCTTTAAAATCTGCTATTTTATTTAAAGTTGCATTTTGAGTTCCTAAAATTTTAGTTCCAAAATCAACCATTGTTGTTATTTGGTAATCATCTGAAGGCATTAATATAATTTCACTACCAGTAACATTGTCTTTATAAGATATGATTTCTTTTACGATGTACTCTTCAATCTCTGCATCTTGTTCTTCAATACCTGCTTTTTCTAATGCCTCTATAAAATATTTTGAAGAACCATCCATAATTGGAGGTTCTGAAGCATCAATTTCTATAATCAAGTTATCGATATCTAAACCAACGGCAGCAGCAAGAACATGTTCTGAAGTTTGAATTTGAACACCCTTTTTTTCTAAATTAGTTCCTCTTTGTGTATTAACTACATATTCAGCACTAGCTTCTATAGTTGGGTTTCCTTCTAAATCTATTCTAACAAAAGCAAATCCATGATTTATGGGGGCTGGCTTAAAAGTCATTGAAACTGTATTACCTGTATGTAATCCAACACCTGATAAAGAAATTTCTGATTTTATAGTCTTTTGTTTTTTACTCATATCTATTTATTTTCCGAACTAAAGTCTTTTTTTAATTTATTTAAATTTGAAGCAATTTCTGGCAATTTTTTAAAGTACACATAACTTTTATTAAAGTCTGAATATCCGAAAGCAGGAGTTCCTTGAACAGTATCTCCATCTTTTAAATTTTTAGAAATACCTGATTGAGCTTGTATTCTAACTCTATTACCTATAGTTATATGACCTACAATTCCTACTTGCCCTCCAATCATACACCCTTCTCCTATTTTTGTAGACCCAGCTACACCAGTTTGAGCAGCTATAACGGTGTTTTTACCTATTTCAACATTATGCGCTATCTGAATCTGATTGTCTAGTTTTACACCATTTCTTATGATTGTAGAACCTAATGTAGCTCTATCAATTGTAGAACCAGAACCAATATCTACGTTATTTTCAATAATTACGTTGCCGATCTGAGGAATTGCTTTGTATTCGCCATTGCTGTCTGGCGCAAAACCAAATCCATCAGAACCAATAATGCATCCTGAATGAATTTTACAATTATTACCTATTTGCGATTCTGAATAAATTTTTACTCCAGAAAAAATAACGCAATTATCACCAATAGTTGTATTATCACCAATATAACAATTAGGATAAACCTTTACATTTTTACCAATTTTTACATTTTCTCCTATATATGAAAATGCTCCTATATATTCATTTTCTCCTATTTCTGATGATTCAGAAATATGTATCGGATTTTCTCTCCCCGTTTTATTGTTTTTAACTTCATTATAAAACTCTAAAAGTTTTGAAAAAGATTTATAAGCATCTTCTACTTTTATTAAAGTTGCTGATATTTCTTTTTCAGGAATAAAACTCTTATTCACAATTGCGATGGATGCATTTGTAGTATATAAATAAGGATTGTATTTAGGATTAGATAAAAAAGTTAGAGAACCTTTTTCTCCTTCTTCTATTTTTGATAATTTAGAAACTGATTCGTTTGGATCACCAACTATTTCCCCTTCTAAAATATCTGCTATTTGTTGCGCTGTAAATTTCATCAAAGGCAAAAGTATAAAATTTATAGTTATTTGGCTAATTGCATTTTATTTAGGATAACAAATAAAATGTTTTACCACCGGTTTTGTTAATGCTTGTAAATTCAATTGATCTGATGCTTTCGCAATATCTTTTAATTTACCGTTTTTATTGATAATATATATGGGTTTTTTAAGACTATATGCTTGATTTTTAATTTTTTCTGTAAATACAAAATAGTTAATTTCTGAAGAAGAAATTCCTAAGGCTTCAGAATATTTCTTTTTAATTTTTTCTATTTTGTCTAAAGAGAACTTATTTTTTTGTAATTCAATTTTTAATAATTTTCTATCTACAATCATCTTTGCTAAAAAACTAAGTACTTTATCTGAGTGATTTGTCCATTCTTTAATAGCAGAAAGAATATCATAATCATCTAATTTAGAAAACATTTCTAGGGTATCTAATGTGAAATTTGATTCATTAATTTTATTATTTAAAAAATACTTTAATGACTTAGTTCCGTATATTTTCTCTCCTTTTTCAGAAAGTTCCTTTGCTCTTTTTAGCACTTTAACCAGCATGTTTTCAGCAACTAAACCTGTTTTATGTAAATAAACTTGCCAATACATTAAACGTCTTGCAATAAGGAATTTTTCAACTGAATAAATCCCTTTTAACTCAATAACAAGTTCATCGTTTTTTACATTCATCATTGCAATTAATCTATCTGATGAAATATTACCTTCTGTAACACCTGTATAAAAACTATCTCTTTTTAAATAATCTAATCTGTCTACATCTAATTGACTTGATATTAATTGATATAAGAATTTCCTGTGATATTTTCCTTCAAAAATTTCTATTGCTAAGGTAAGTTTGCCTTCAAATTCTTGATTTAACTTATGCATAAATTTTAAGGAAATTTCTTCATGAGAAATTCCGTTTACAATACTATGTTCAAGAGCATGAGAAAAAGCTCCATGGCCGATATCGTGTAATAAAATAGCTATTAACAATCCATTTTCTTCTTCTTTAGAAATTACTACATTTTTAAAGCGTAACACTCTAATTGCTTTTTGCATTAAATGAATGCACCCTAAAGCATGGTTAAATCTAGTATGATTTGCTCCTGGATACACTAAATTAGACAAACCCATTTGAGAAATCCTTCTAAGACGCTGAAAATATGGGTGTTCTATAATATCAAAAATTAAAGAATTTGGAATCTGAATAAACCCATAAATGGGATCATTTAAAATTTTAAGTTTATTTGGTTTTTTTTTCTTCAAAAGAAAAGTTTTTCTATTATATGCAAAGTACAATATATATTAAATTATGCAAATTATATAAAATGATTTTTGGCATAATTTTATAAAAATGATAGATTATAAACTATAACAAATTCATACATTTAACGTTATAATATAAATTTAAAAAAATTATGAGTAACAATCATATTTTATGGATTGATGACGAGATTGAATTACTAAAACCTCACATATTATTCCTTGAGAGAAAGAATTATAATGTAACTACTTGTACCAATGGTACTGATGCTATTGATTTGGTTGATGAAAATAATTTTGATATTGTTTTTGTAGATGAAAATATGCCTGGTTTAACCGGTTTAGAAACCTTAGCTGAAATTAAACAAAGAAAAGCGAATCTACCAATAGTAATGATAACCAAAAGTGAAGAGGAGTATATTATGGAGGAAGCTATTGGTTCTAAAATTGCAGATTATTTAATTAAACCTGTAAAGCCTAGTCAGATTTTATTGAGTTTAAAGAAGAATTTAGACAATTCAAGATTGGTTTCTGCAAAAACAACTTCTAATTATCAGCAAGAGTTTCGAAAAATTTCTATGGATTTAGCAATGATAAATTCATATGAAGATTGGATAGAACTTTATAAAAAATTAATTCATTGGGAGTTAGAACTTGAAAACATTAACGATGCAGGAATGTTAGGGATTTTAGAAAGTCAGAAACAAGAGGCAAACACTCAATTTTTTAAGTTTATTAAAAAAAATTATGAAGACTTTTTAATTTCTAATGATAAACCAACATTCTCACATACATTATTTAAAGATTTTGTTGTTCCAGAATTAAGTAATGATCAAGGTGTATTATGGATTATTATCGATAATTTAAGATACGATCAATATCGAATTTTAGAACCTCTTATTAATAAACATTTCAAAAAAGAAGAAGAGCATAGTTATTTTTCAATTTTACCAACTGCAACTCAATATGCAAGAAATGCAATTTTTTCGGGACTTATGCCATCAGAAATGGAAAAGCGTCACCCTAATTACTGGAAAAACGATACTGATGAAGGAGGAATGAATTTATATGAAAATGAGTTTTTATCTGCCCAAATTAAAAGATTAGGTTTAGATATTAAACATGAGTATTATAAAATATCATCTTTAAAAAATGGTAAAGAGCTTTCAGATAATTTTAACGGAACAAAACAAAACGATTTAACAGCTGTTGTTTATAATTTTGTTGATATACTTTCACATTCTAAAACAGAAATGGAAGTAATTAAAGAACTTGCAGGAGACGATAAAGCATATAGAAGCTTAACTTTAAGTTGGTTTAAAAATTCTCCTTTGTTCGAAATTATTCAAAAGGCGCAAAATTTAGGTCAGAAATTAATCATAACAACAGATCACGGAACCATCAATTGTAAAAGTCCTACAAAAGTAATTGGTGATAAAAATATAAGTTCAAACTTACGTTATAAAACAGGTAGAAGCTTAACTTACGAAGAAAAGGATGTTTATGCTGTTCGAAATCCGAGAGATATTTTCTTGCCAACAATAGCTATGAATGCTCCATTTATCTTTGCAAAGGAAGATTTGTTTTTTGCTTATCCTAATAATTTTAACCATTTTGTGAAATACTATAAAAACACATATCAACATGGAGGCGTATCTCTAGAAGAAGTAATTATTCCTTGTGCAGTGTATAGTCCAAAGTAATTGTTTTTTATTTTTGTAGAATGACAACAAACTATTCTTTAGATAATTTACAATCAATCGCTAAATCCATCATAAAAAAATCTAACAACAAAACATTGTTATTTTATGGTGAAATGGGAGTTGGTAAAACAACTCTAATAAAAGAACTTTGCAAAGAATTAGGTGTTTTAGATAACATCTCCTCTCCTACTTTCTCTTTAGTTAATGAATATCAAACCAATAGTTTAGAGAAGGTTTATCACTTTGATTTTTATAGAATTGAAAATGAAGAGGAAGCTTTAGATATTGGTATTGAAGATTATTTTGATTCTCAAAATTGGTGTTTTATTGAATGGCCAGAAAATATTGAAAATTTATTACCTTTAGATGCTGTTGAAATTCATCTAACGCGTTTAGAAAATAATCAACGAACAATACAACTAAAATAATAAACTATGGGTTCATTTTCTCCTTTTAGTAAAGAAGAGCTTTTACCACAAACAGAAACATTAGAAATTAAAAAGAAAAAAGGAGAACTTTTTATAGGCTTACCAAAAGAAACGTATTTAGGTGAAAAGCGTGTTTGTTTAACGCCCGATGCTGTTACAGCTTTAACTTCAAACGGGCACAGAATTGTAGTTGAAACAGGCGCTGGAGATCAAGCCAATTATACAGATAAAGAATATTCTGAAGCTGGTGCTAAAATTTCTTATGACACTGAAGAAGCTTTTAAATGTAATATTGTTTTAAAAGTTGCTCCTCCTACAAGCAAAGAAATTGAATATATGAATCCTCAAACTATTCTGATTTCTTCTTTGCAATTAAAAACGCAAGACAAGAAATATTTTGAAAGTCTCGCAAAAAAAAGAATTACAGCCGTTGCTTTCGATTATATAAAAGATGAACATAATACTTATCCTATTGTAAAATCTTTAAGTGAAATTGCGGGTACTGCTTCAATTCTAATTGCTGCTGAATTAATGAGCGGCAGTAATAGAGGAAACGGACTTTTATTAGGAAATATTGGAGGGGTTCCTCCTTCTAGTGTTGTGATTTTTGGAGCGGGAACCGTTGGTGAATATGCAGCAAGAACAGCTCTTGGTTTAGGGGCAAGAGTCAAAGTTTTTGATAATTCAATAAGTAAATTACGTAAATTAAAACACTGCTTAAACGCGCCTATATATACATCAACATTACAACCAAAATCTGTTGCAAAAGCATTGATGAGAACTGATGTAGCTATTGGTGCAATAAGAGGTAAAAATAGATCTCCTATTTGTGCGACAGAAGCAATGATTGAAAACATGAAAGAAGGTTCTATAATAGTTGATGTTAGTATTGATAGAGGTGGTTGTTTTGAAACTTCAAAAATAACAACACACAGTTCGCCAAGTTTTGTTAAACATGGCGTAATACATTATTGCGTGCCAAATATACCATCAAGATATGCAAGAACAGCTTCTTTATCTATCAGTAATATTTTTACACCTTATCTCCTAAATATTGCTGATGAAGGTGGTTTTGAAAATTGTGCACGTTTTGATAAAAGCCTAAGAAATGGAATGTACTTTTATCATGGTATTTTAACAAATAAAACTGTTGGTAACTGGTTTGATTTACCTTTTAGAGATATTAATTTATTAATATTATAAGTTTAGAGTCTTAAACAAAAGAAGTACTTTTGCAAAGTAAATTTATTGTATGCTTATTAAAAGAATTGGTTACTATCTTGTAGGATTATCAATAGGTATTGTTGGTGTTTATTTTTTTTGGCAAAAAAAAGATGCTTCTTTCGATTATGGAATGGATGCAAGAACTCTTAAAACAATTAGAATTAAAGAAAGAATATTTTCTAAAGATGCTAAGCAAATAATGATGAATACTAACATAGATACTCTTAAAATTTCAAGAATACTTTACAATGGAGATGTAGATTTCAGTAAAAGCAAACCAAGACAAAAACCTTGTTCAGAATACTTTATAACGGGTAAAGACTCATTAAAAAATATAAGCTTGTATGTTGTAAGATGTGATTCTACATCTACAATAAAAGAGATTATTTTAAATAGTAATTAGATGTAAAGTACACATCTTAGACGGATTGCTCTATTTTACTTTTTTATAATAATAATAATAATAATCTTCAATTTTATCTACATTTTTAATTGTTTTCTTAACCCAATCAAAATATATTTCTTCTATTTCTTTTTCACTTAATTGCCAATTTATACTTGATGCTCTAAGTTTACTTGTAACATCTTGTAAAATAATTGCTGCTGCAACAGATATATTTAAACTTTCAGTAAAACCAACCATTGGAATTTTTAAAAATCCATCAGCTTGATTTTTTACTTCTTCAGAAATGCCCTCTGCTTCTACTCCAAAAACAAATGCAGATTTTTTAGTGATATCAAAATCATTAAGCAAACAAGAATTATTATGAGGCGTTGTTCCTATAATTTGATAACCTTGTTTTTTTAAATTACTTATACAATTTAAAGTATTATTACCATCATCATTATACCTTTTTATATTTAACCATTTTTGTGAACCTTTAGCAACATGTCTAGAAACTTTATTAGTATACTTATTTTCAATTGCATGAATATCTTGAATTCCAAAAATATCACATGTTCTTATTACCGCACTCGAATTATGTGCTTGATATATATCTTCTAAAACTACAGTAAAATGACGAGTTCTATTTTTTAAAATATTCTTAAAAGTATTTTTTCTTTTGTCTGTTAAATATCCTTCGAAGTATTCTAATAGTTTTTTATCAATCATGGTTACAAACTTATCACTTAATTATTATTTTTACTAATATGAAAAATTTAATCGTTTTAACAGGTGCAGGTATTTCTGCAGAAAGTGGTATAAAAACATTTAGAGATGCTAATGGATTATGGGAAGGACACGATGTTATGGAAGTTGCTTCTTATGAGGGTTTTGTTAAAAATCCAGAATTAGTACTTAATTTTTACAATGAAAGAAGAAAGCAGTTATTAGAAGTTAAACCTAATAAAGCACATTACATTTTAGCTGAATTAGAAAAAGATTTTAACATAGAGATAATAACACAAAATGTTGATGATTTACATGAACGAGCAGGTTCTTCTAAAGTAATTCATTTACATGGAGAACTTTTAAAAGTAAGAAGTTCTGTTGATGATTCTTTAATTTTAGATTGGCATAAAGATTTGATAATTGGTGATGTTGATAAAGATAATAATCAACTTAGGCCACATATTGTGTGGTTTGGAGAGCTGGTTCCTTTACTTGAAACAGCTATTGAAATTACTTCAAAAGCTGATATTTTATTAATAATTGGCACTTCTATGCAAGTGTATCCTGCTGCAAGTTTAATCAATTATATAAAACCAAATACTCCTATTTATTTTATAGACCCAAATCCTTCTATTACAAATAATGATTTTTATGATTTAACCATAATTGATGAAACAGCTAGTTTAGGGTTAGAAAAATTTAAACGTATTTTAAAAAAGGTTAAAGAGTTTTAGATAAAAAAGGAACAGATTATAGTAAATTTAATCGCTGCATTAATTCCGGTCTTCTAGAACGGCTAATGGGTACAACATCTTTTTTAATTAGCACACTATTGTCTTCAATATCAATTATTTTTTTGACATTTATAATATATGAACGGTGTACTTTTAAAAATAAAGATTCTGGTAATTTCAACTCAATTTTTTTGAGTGTTGAATGAACAATATAATTTTTTTCTTCAGTTTTTATTACGATATAATCTCCTTTAGCTTGAATTAAGTATATGTTTTGTAAATCTATTTTAATTAATCTTCTATCAATATTAACATAAAAATTATTTTTTAATTCTTCTTCAGAGTTAATATCACCAGAATTTTTCGTTTCAGCTAGTATTGTCTTTTTCGCTTTTTGTGTCGCTTTTTCAAAACGATCGTATTCTACAGGTTTTAATAAATAATCTACTATAAAATCATATTCAAAAGCTTTTATAGCAAAATTTGGATCTGCCGTTGTAAAAATTACTTTTGGTGGATTTTTTAAAGTTTTTATAAAGTCTAAACCATTAAAATTCGGCATATGAATATCTAGAAAGATTAAATCAATATCATTTTCATTTAAATATTTTATGGCTTCAATGGCATCTGAAAACTCATTTACTAAATTTAATGATGGAAATTTAGAGCATAGGGAGCTTATTATAACCCTTGCCATTTTTTCGTCATCTATAACAATACAATTCATTGGCTAATTAGATAGTTTTCAAAAATTCAGATATTAATTTTAATGTTGATTCAAAAGAATCTTTTTGAGAAATATTTATTTTTTGATCTCTGAGAGTTAATTCAAACTCCATAGCATTTTTATAACCTTTCTCAAGTCCTAAAATACTAAATTTATGTTTAATTCTATGAACATTATCTTCTATTTCTTTATAATTATTATTATTAACACTCTCTAAGTAGATTTTTAATTCTTTTGGGAATTCATCTTTTATAACTTTTATTAGTTCTTTCCTTATTGAATCTTCTCCTCTTGCAAGTTGTTCTATGTATTCTAAATTTGGCTTTTCCATAATTATTTTTTTAAAGTGAAATAAAATGTTGTACCTACATTAGGTTCTGAATTAAGCCAGATTTCTCCCTCATAAGCTTTAATAATTTTTTTTACCATAGATAAACCAATTCCAGTAGCTATACTATTGTTTTCTAACTTTTGAAAGGCTATAAATATTTTTTTAAAATATTGTTTTTCAATCCCATGGCCATTATCCTCCAATGAAAACATCCAGAAATTGTTTTGCTCTTCAAAATCTATTTTTATAGAAGCATATTCTTTATTATTGAATTTGATTGCATTTTCAATCAAATTATAAAACAATAATTTGAGTCTGTATTTATCTCCTTTAATTATTGGTAATTTTCTGCTAATTAATATTTTATGATTTACATCAACTTCTTCAATAATATTTTTTAGTGTTATATTTAAATCAATATCATGACTTCTTTTTTTATTTTTATTAATTGTAGAATATTCAAGAGTATCCTGAATTACCGTGTGAATTTTTTCTACATTTTCTTTAATTCGTTTTATATTTTTTTTGCCATTATTATCAAATTTACCTGAATAATCTTCATCTATCCAAGAAATTAAAGCATCGATATTTTGTAAAGGAGTTTTTAAATCATGTGAAATCATATGAGCATAGTCATTTAATTCTTCATTTTGATACTCTAAATTAGAAACAAGTTTGTCTTTTTGCTTATTTATTTTAATTATCTCATTTGCTTGATTAATAATAAAGTCAACTATTTTAGAATTATTTTCTAACTTGAAATTATTTAGTTCTTCTGTTTCAAATTGTTTTAGAGCACTGATTATATTATTTAATTGTAATATAATTTCTTTTTGAGAGTTTGTTTTTATTTGTAAGTTTTTGAAAGAATTATTTAATCTTTCAGAGCTTGTAGTAGTTGATTTTAGTAGGATAAAAAACTGTTCTTCAAAATCGTTGTAAGAGTTATTAACAGCCTCTAAAAAAAGATTTAATTCTTTATCTTTCTGAAATTTATC
>JBELHK010000013.1:0-14870 GCA_042091415.1 Polaribacter sp.
TACCTCATTTAGATAGCTATTGTAATGCTCGAAGAAATGCTGCTCGTTTTTATAATAATGCATTTGCAAATAATCCTAATATTGTAACACCTACAGCAAAATCAAACGCAACTAATAGTTGTAAACAGATTTGTGATATTTGTGACTGCCATGTTTTTCATCAATATACCTTACAAATTACAAATGGTAAAAGAGATGAATTACATAAACATCTTTTAGAAAATGAAATTCCAAATGCTATCTATTACCCTGTTGCTTTACATTCTCAAAAAGCATATAAAGACGATAGATATAATGAAAAAGATTTTCCTGTAACAAACAAATTAATAAACACGGTAATTTCATTACCTATGCACACAGAATTAGATGATGAGCAACTAAGTTTTATTACTAACACAATTAACAAATTTCTTGATTAAAAAATACTGTTTACAATATTTTAATTTTAAACAGCTTTTTTAATTTTCAAATTACTGTAAAAAAGAGAAGTTGAAATACTTCTCTTTTTGTATTTTCGGAATCTATTTTTGATAACTTTCTATTTAAAAACTAATTTTTAGAAAAATGAACTGGGAACAACTTCTTTCTTTAAAACGATTTGGTGATACTCAAAAACGATATAGAAATCAACAAGATGAAACACGTTTAGGTTTTGAAGTAGATTTTGACAGAATAATTTTCTCATCTGCCTTTAGAAGTTTACAAGACAAAACACAAGTAATTCCGTTGTCAAAAACTGATTTTGTTCACACTAGACTTACACACAGTTTAGAAGTTTCTGTAGTTGGCAGAACTTTAGGGAGAAAAGTAGGAAAAGTACTATTAGAACGTCATCCAAAATTAAAAGAACTAGGACACACATTTAATGATTTTGGAGCTATTGTTGCAGCTGCTTCATTAATGCACGATATTGGAAATCCTCCTTTTGGACATTCTGGAGAAAAAGCTGTTGGTGAATATTTCAAAACCGGAAATGGTTTAAAATACAAAAAAGAATTATCAGTAAAAGAATACCAAGATTTAATTGATTTTGAAGGAAATGCAAATGGTTTTAGAATCGTAACAGAAACAAGAGAAGGAATTTCTGGAGGTTTACGTTTAAGCTACGCAACCTTAGGCGCATTTTTAAAATACCCAAAAGAGAGTTTACCTAAAAAACCGACTCAGCATATTGTAGATAAAAAATATGGATTTTTTCAATCAGAAAAGGATGCTTTTTTAGATGTTATTGAAGAGTTAGGCATGATTTCAAAATCAACAGATAATATTTCTTTTTATAGACATCCACTTGCATACTTAGTAGAAGCTGCTGATGATATATGTTATACAATAATAGATTTTGAAGATGGTATTAATCTAGGCCTCATTGATGAAGAATTTGCTTTAGAATATTTAATTAAACTAGTAAAAAACACGATAGATATTAAAAAATATCATTCGTTAAAGTTGAAAAAGGATAGAGTAAGTTATTTAAGAGCTTTGGCAATTGGTGTTTTAATAGACGAAGCTGTAACAATATTTCTAGATAATGAAGAAAAAATACTAAATGGGCAATTTGAAAAATCTTTATTAGATAAATGTAAATTCGAAGCTCAAATCAATGATATAATAAAAATTAGTGTTGATAAAATTTATCATTCTAAAGAAGTTGTTGAAAAAGAAGTTGCTGGTTATCGAGTTATAGCAGATTTGTTAGATGCATTTATTAATGCAGTCAATAATAAATTTGACGGACAATTAAATAATTATGATAGCTTATTGTTAAAATTACTCCCAAAGGAATTTAATAGTAATTCAAAATTCACCTATGATAGAATTATGGGAATCTGCTCTTACGTTTCTGGAATGTCAGATGGTTATGCAATAGGTCTTCATAAGAAAATAAAAGGTGATTTAATTTAGTAAGTAAACTTAAGGGGGGATCAATTATTTTTTTGGTAGATTTAAATTTAAGAAAATCTAAGAAAATGATATTCAATCTGCATTTCCCATCTCAAGTAATTTGATTTCTCTTAATAATTAGTCACTTAAAAACTTTATAACTACTTTTAAAAGAAATTGTCCTTAAACTATTCATTTTACTTTTATTTTATCGAAATTATTTCTTTTTGTAAGAGATTTTTCATTTTTCTTAAGTATTAAATTACAAAAATTAACAATTAATTTTGTTATAAAAATTAATTTTAACTTTATTTTTACGGAACATTACAACAATAAACAATGAAGAAAAAACTATTTTTTTATTCTGTAATTGCAACAACCGTAATTACAATTTTTAATCTGAATTATAAAAATCCGGAAGAAAAGTTAAAAGAAAAACATGCTTACTTTTTAGAAAACAGTCCATTTAAAGAGACACAATTCCTTTCAAAATCAGAAAGAAAAAACAGAAAACTGCCCCCAAATCCTTATAATGAAATGATGTGGGATTTAACTTTAGACCCAAATACAGGTAGACCTATGCCAGAAAGAGTCCTAAAGTTACAGCAACAACTTAAACAATCTAGAATTTTAAGAAAAGGAGGCGCAGATGATACTAATCCATGGATTGATAGAGGACCTAATAATATTGGAGGAAGAACAAGAAGCATAATGTTTGACCCAAATGATTCTGATAACAAAAGAGTTTTTTCGGGGGGGGTCTCTGGAGGTCTTTGGGTAAATGAAGATATTACAGACCCAAACAGTTCGTGGAATTTAGTTGAAGGTATTGGAGCTAATATAGCTGTAACTAAAATAATTTACGACCCAAATAATACATCTACTTTTTATATCGGTTCAGGAGAATCATACACAACAGGAGATGCTGTTGGAAGAGGTATTTGGAAATCAACAGATGCAGGAGCTACATGGTCAATTGTCTTTGGTGGGGGTGCAGATGGAACTTCTTCTAATGGAGGGCAAGTAAGAAATGGAATTTTTTACGTAAATGATATTGTAGCAAGAAATATAGGAGATGGCTCTACTGAATTATATGCAACAATTGCAGGTGCAAGCTTTAATGGTTCTACGGGGCCTGCTGGACAATTCACTGGATTAAACGAACAGGGGCTTTATAAATCTCTAGATGGTGAAAACTGGTCTAAAATTATAATTAATGAGAGTGATAATTCACCGTCTAATCCAAACGATATTGAACTCGATTTAGATAACAATATTTGGCTTACAACAACTAGAAGTAGCTTTGGTTCAAGAGGAGGTAAAATTTTTAAATCTAATGATGGCAATACCTTTACTTTAATGCACACAATACCTAGTGCAGACAGAACTGAATTAGTTCCATCTAAAAACGACGTTAACAAGTTCTGGATTGCTGTTGATAGAAATACTGCAGACCTTTTTTATACCGATGATGCATTTGAGAACGTAGTTCAACTTCCGGAACCTAACGATGTTGATAACGGAATAGGTTCAACAGATTACACGAGAGGCCAGGCATTTTATGACTTACCTATAGAAGTTGACAATAACGATGTTCTGTATGTTGGTGGTATTGACCTTTTTAGATCATTCGACGAAGGAGAAACTTGGGAACAAATCTCTAAATGGTCAAACAATAATAATTTATCACAATTAAATGTGCCTCTTGTTCACGCAGACCAGCATGCAATTGTTTTCATGCCTGGAGAAGGAAATGAAAATAAAGTTGTATTTGGTAATGATGGAGGTATCTATTATTGCGATGATATTTCATTAGATGCAACATCAATAGAAATAAGTTCTAGAATTAAAGACTACAACGTAACTCAATTTTACTATGGTGCCATTGGACCTGAAGACACAAATATAATTGCAGGGGGCACTCAAGATAATGGTACTCCAATAGTAATTGGTGCTGAAATAGGTGCAAATAATTTCTCAGAACCATTTGGAGGTGATGGTGCGTTTACAGATATTGACAATGAAGGAGAATATATGATTCAAACATATACAAATAACTCTCACACCTATTTTGGCTTACCAAATTTAAGCCCTCAAATTGACCTTACAAATAAGGGAGGTGGTATTTTTATAAATGTTGCTGCTTTAGACAAAAATCTAGATGTTTTTTATGCAATTTCAACAAATGGGATAGAGAGAGTAACAGGCTTTACACCTGGAGGAAGACCTAAATTAAATTTTGAGTTGACAAATAATTTATTAAACTCTACAATTTCTGCAATGAAAGTTTCACCATACACAACAGATGCTTCAAATTTATTTGTTGGTTTAAGAAATGGAAGATTATTAAAAATTACTGCAGCTGAAGCTTCAACAACTCCTACTTGGACAAGAATAGATGCAAATAATTTTGTTGGAAGTATCTCTGATATTGAGTTTGGAGAATCTGAATCTGAAATATTTGTAACTATTCACAATTATGGTGTAAACAGCATATGGTACACTAATGATTCAGGAGATAACTGGAAAAGTATTGAAGGGAATTTACCTGACTTACCTGTCAAATGTATCGTTCAAAACCCCTTAAGACCTTCAGAGCTTTTTATAGGAACAGGTCTTGGTGTTTGGAGAACCGATAATTTTAATGCTGGTTCTCCTTCTTGGTCTCAAGCTTATAATGGCATGAGCGATGTTCCTGTAGTTGATTTAGATGTCCGCAACTCAGATTATACAATACTAGCAACAACTCATGGTAGAGGTTTTTTTACATCTACTCTAACAGCTGATGCAGCATCTACAGATAATTTTACAGCAGAAAAATTATTTACTGTTTATCCAACAAAAAATAACGGAAGTTTTACCATTAACACAAACAATAATTTAGGAAACTCAAAAGTAGAAATTATAGATATTACTGGTAAAAAAGTATACGTTGATACAAGAGATTTTGATAAAAACAAAAATCAAAAGTTCAACATAAATATTAGTTCAGGGTTATATATATTAAATATTATTAGTAATAATAATCAGAGGTCATCAAGTAAAATAATTATTGAATAAAAAAAAGCCGCTATAAAGCGGCTTTTTTTTAATTATTTTATAAGTTGAATTATTGACACTTCATCAATATAATTCATTCTTTGTAATTGATCTGTTGTACCGTGCTCAATAAAACTATCCTCAATCCCCCAATTTTTAATATCTCCTTTAAATGATTTTAAGATAGAATACTCTATAATTGCAGAACCAAATCCACCAGCAACAACTCCGTCTTCAATAGTTATAATTTTGTCAAAACTTGAAAAAATTACGTCGAGAAGCTTAGTGTCTAATGGTTTTGCAAAACGCATGTCGTAATGAGCAACCTCTTTCATATTTTTTATTGCTTTGGTTACGTTTTCAGCAATCGCACCAAAAGATAATATAGCTATATCTTTCCCTTCTTTTAACAAAACTCCTTTACCTATCTCTATTTTTTCAAAAGATAGCCTCCAATCTTTAATTGAACCATATCCTCTAGGATATCTTATTGCAATAGGATTTTTTAAATCTAATTGAGCAGAATAAAGCATATTTCTTAATTCAATTTCATTTCTTGGTGCACAAATTATCAGATTTGGAATACATCTTAAAAAAGCAATATCAAAAACTCCATGATGAGTTGCGCCATCTTGCCCAACTAAACCTGCTCTATCAATACAAAATATTACTGGTAAATTTTGCAAAGCAACATCATGTATAACTTGGTCATAAGCCCTTTGTAAAAAAGTAGAGTAAATAACACAATAAGGATTTAATCCTTGAGTAGCAAAGCCTGCCGATAATGTAACCGCATGTTGTTCTGCAATACCTACATCAAAAGTTCTTTCAGGAAACTTATCCATCATTTTATTTAAAGAACTACCTGTTAACATCGCTGGAGTCACAGCAATAATTTTATCATTTTTTGAGGCAAGTTCAACAATTGTATCACCAAAAACATCTTGATACTTTGTAAAACCATTAGTATCTTTTCGTAATCTTTTACCAGATATTTTATCAAATTTTCCTGGTGCATGATAAGTTACCTGATCTTCTTCAGCTTTCTGTAAACCTTTACCTTTTGTAGTAATAATATGAAGAAATTTTGGCCCCTTCTTATTTTTTAATCTGTCTAGTTCAGATAATATTTTTGAGAAATCATGCCCATCAATAGGACCTGAATAATCGAAATTTAATGCTTTTATAATATTGTTTTGGGCTGCTAAACGCTTATCTTTCTTAATTTTAGTTAAATACTCTTTTAAAGCCCCAACAGCAGGGTCTATTCCAATTGTATTATCATTTAAAATGATTAAAAGATTAGCTTTTGATACTCCTGCATGATTCAATGCCTCAAATGCCATTCCGCTTGCTATAGAAGCATCACCTATAACTGCTATATGATGTTTGTCAAAATCTCCTTTTAAATTCGATGCAATTGCCATTCCTAAAGCTGCAGAAATAGAAGTTGAAGAATGCCCTACTCCAAATGCATCATAAATACTCTCTTTTCTAGAAGGAAATCCAGAAATACCTCCAAGTTGCCTATTGGTATGGAAAACATCTTTTCTTCCAGTTAGAATTTTATGACCATATGCTTGATGACCAACATCCCAAACTAACAAATCGTTTGGTGTGTCAAATAAATAATGTAATGCAATTGTTAGCTCAACAACCCCTAAACTTGCACCCAAATGCCCTTCTTTAGTTGAAACAATATCTATAATAAAATCTCTCAATTCTCTTGCTAATTGAGGCAATTGATTCGGATTTAATTTTCTTAAATCAGTAGGATTAGATATGGTATTTAATAAATTATTCAAAACATTGCAAAAATACAACTTCAATTTTTGTAATATTACTTTTTATTTGATGAAAAATGATAGAGCCTTTTGATGATATATATTTTATGCGCAAAGCTTTAGAAGAAGCTGAAAAGGCTTTTCATAAAGGTGAAGTTCCTGTCGGAGCAATCATTGTTCTTAATAATAGAATTATAGCAAGGGCTCATAATTTAACAGAAACTTTAAACGATGTAACTGCTCATGCAGAAATGCAAGCCTTTACAGCTGCCTCTGATTTTTTGGGAGGTAAATATTTAAAAGACTGTATTTTATATGTAACACTAGAACCTTGTCAAATGTGTGCTGGAGCAAGTTATTGGACACAAATAAGCAAAATAGTTTACGGAGCTTCAGACCTTAATAGAGGTTTTGTAAATTTAAAAACAACTCTTCACCCTAAAACCAAAGTGATTGCAGGTGTTTTAGAAAATGATTGTAGCCAACTACTAAAGCGCTTTTTTCTTGAAAAACGAAACCTCAACTAAATTTTAATTTTGTTAAAGTTTCACAAACGTTTTTTTAAAATTGATCAAATAAATACTTTTAATAAAAATTACAATTCATATAATGAAAAAATTCATAGTACTTTCTATTATTTTACTAACATTAGTTAATGTTAACGCACAACAAACACCTGAACCAAACTACAATTTAGCATCAAGATTTTCACCAAATAAAATTGCTAAAATGGTGCACTCCACTTCTGTTAATCCGAATTGGTTAAGAATAGGAAATCGTTTTTGGTATCAATACAAAACTTCTTCTGAAGGCTCTAAATATTATTTGGTTGATGCTGATAAAAAGACGAAAAAACCTTTGTTTGATAATGAAAAAATGGCAAAATGGTTGTCTGAAATAACGAAAGATCCTTATGAGGCAAAACACTTACCTAGGTTTAATTTCAAATTTACAAAGGATGAAAAAGCGATTCGCTTCTACATAACTTCTAATGAAAAAGTAGAAGTAGTAGAAGACAAGAAAGACAATGATAAAGAGAAAAAGAAAAAACCTAAAATGGAAAAGAAAGTTTATCATCTTGAATATAAATTAGGCGAAAACAATCTTACCATTTTAGACACTAAAAAGAAAGAAAAAGAACCTTGGAAAAAATGGGCAAATATAGCTCCTGATAGCTCTGTTGTTTTATATTCGAAAAACTACAATCTATACTGGATGGATAAAGAAAACTTTTTAAAAGCCGTAAAAGATGAAAAAGATTCCACTATTGTAGAAAACAAATGGACTACAGATGGCGAACTAAATTATAGCTATGGAGGAAGAACTTACGGCAAAACAGATACCGAGAAAGAAAAAGAAAAAAAAGATAAACAGAGTATTTATGGATATTGGTCTCATGATTCTAAAAAGTTTGTTTTTACAAGAACGGATGCTAGACATTTAAAAGATTTATGGGTAATTCACACTACTAAAAAAGGAAGACCTGAATTAGAAACCTACAAATATCATATGGCAGGTGAACAAGATTTTTACAAATATGAAATGCTAGTTTTTGACATCCCATCTAAATCAAAAAAAGAAATCGAGTTAGATTCAACACTTCAACAATCTATCGAAATTTTCAGTCATCCTTATAAAAAAACCTATAGAGATGATGAGAATAATCCTACAAAACTTCTATCAAAGAAAAACAAGATTTATTTCAGTACTACAAGTAGAGATAGAAAAAGGTTAGATATTCATGTTGCAGATATAAATTCTGGAGAAGTTAAAACAATTATAAATGAACATTCTAATGTTTATATTGAAAACAGAGGAAAAACCTTAACCTTGTTTAATAATGAAAAAGAAATTTTATTCTGGTCTGAACGTGATGGTTGGGGACATTTTTACTTATATGATTCTGATGGAAATTTAAAAAGGCAAGTAACTAATGGTTCTTTTCATGTTGATAGTTTTAGAGGAATCGACGAAAAAAACAGACAAGTTTATTTTGTTGCTAATGGAATTGTAAAAGATCAAGACCCATATTATGCTCATTTATTTAAAATAAGTTTAAATGGAACAGGATTAAAATCATTAAACCCTGGAGATTTTAATACAAGCGTAAATTTATCAGACTCTAAAAGGTATTTTGTTAATAATTATTCGAGAGTAAACACAATTCCAAAATCTGAACTTAGAGATAGTAATGGAAAATTAGTGATGAAATTAGAAGAGGCAGACTTATCTCAACTTTTTGCTGCTGGCTATAAATTTCCTGAGCCTTTTAAAGCAAAAGCAGCTGACGGAATTACAGATATTTATGGAGTTATTTATAAACCTTACGATTTTGATTCAATTAAAAAGTACCCTCTAATTGAATATGTGTATCCAGGTCCGCAAACCGAAGCTGTAAATAAATCTTTCTCACCAAGAATGGATAGAACAGACCGATTAGCTCAAGTTGGTTTTGTAGTTATAACCCTTGGAAACAGAGGAGGACATCCTGCACGCTCTAAATGGTATCATACTTATGGCTATGGTAATCTTAGAGATTACGGTTTGGCAGATAAAAAATATGTTGCTGAGCAGCTAGCAGATAAATACAACTTTATTGATATTGAAAAAGTAGGAATCTTTGGTCATTCAGGTGGCGGTTTTATGTCTACTGCTGCTATGTTAGTGTATCCAGACTTTTTTAAAGTTGCCGTTTCATCTGCAGGAAATCATGATAACAATGTATATAATTCTTGGTGGAGTGAAACACATCATGGAATAGATGAAGAAAAAGATGCTGATGGTAAAATAACTTACAAATATATGATTGATAAAAATCAATCTCTAGCTAAAAATCTAAAAGGGAAAATACTTTTGGCAACTGGTGATGTTGATAATAATGTTCATCCTGCAGGAACTATTAGAATGGTAAATGCTTTTATGAAAGCTAATAAACGTTTTGACTTTATGTTATTTCCAGGAAGTAGACACGGATTTAAAGATAGAGAATACTGGTTTTGGAGAAAAGCAGATTATTTTAGCAAACATCTTTTAGGAAAAGAAATAGATTATGTAGACTTGATTGAAATGAATAGAGATATTCCTTTAAAGAATTAAAAATAGATAAAAAAAACTCCGATTTTAAATCGGAGTTTTTTTTTGAATTCTTGAAAGTGATATTTTTTATACTTTTTTAATAACATTAGTTACAATTCCCCAGATAACAAAATCGTTCTCTTCTGTAATTTTAATAATCGGGTAATCAGGGTTTTCTGGCTGTAACCATACTTCGTTTTTTTCAACCCTTAGTCTCTTCACTGTAAACTCACCGTCTAAAAGACAAACTGCAATTTTATTGTTTTCTGGCTCTAAGCTTCTGTCTATAACTAATAAGTCGTTATCTTCTAAACCAGCATTAATCATAGATTGCCCTTTAACTTTTGCATAAAAAGTTGAATTCTTATTTTTTATAAGTTCATTATCTAACGAAATTCTAGAGCCTTCAACATCATCAACAGATGACGGAAATCCTGCGGAAATTCCAGCATCAATTAAAATTGCTCCTTCTGCATTAGAAGGATTTGGCTTAAAAAAAGTAAGGTTTTTAGAAGTAAACATAATACTGCAAATTACAAATTTTCTTTAAATTTATTTGCGTACTCTTTAATCACATTTTTATCAAAATAAGGCTCCTCATTTATTCTACCAATCACATCAACATTTGTCATTTTTTTTATCACATCCTCAGTAGTTTTATGTTCATCCCCAGAAAAAATAACAGCAACATCAAAACCTTTTTGTTTTAAGAGATTTAGAGTTAGCAATGTGTGATTTATACTTCCCAAATAATGACGCGAAACCACAATAACTTTATAATCTGGTTTTATAATGTCTAAAATTGTGTCACTATTATTTAAAGGAACTAACAAGCCTCCTGCACCCTCTATTACCAAATGATTTTCAGTTTCTGGAGTGATAATTTCTTCTATGTTGATGCGCACTTCATCAATTTCTGCTGCAGCATGTGGACTCATTGGTGTATTTAAAGCAAATGCATTTTGATGAAAAACAGACTTATTATTGGAAATTAGTCGCTTTACTTTTTGTGTATCAGAATTTTCTAAATCGCCAGATTGAATTGGTTTCCAATAATCTGCTTCTAAAGCTTCTGTTATTATTGCTGATGCAACGGTTTTACCAACCTCTGTAGAAATTCCTGTAATAAAATAATTTTTTTGACTCATTTAAAACTGACTTATTTTATGTTATATAAATCATTTAATTAACAAAAATACTCAACAACTCTAATACTTCGGTAATTTCTTGTTTAGAATTATAAGAATGTAAACAAAAACGTAAACGTTCTTTTCCTTTTGCTACTGTAGGAGATAAAATAGCTTTTACATCAAAACCTTTTTTTTGTAATTTTTCTGATATTGATTTTACTTTTTCATTGCCCGAAAACACACAACAATGAATTGCAGAGCAACTTGCAATGAAATTTAAATTTAATCTTTTTACCTCACTTATAAAGAATTGAATATTTTCTCGAAGTATAACTTCTTGGCACTTTTTAAGTTCAGTTGAAGGAAATCCTAAATATTGATATGCTACTTTTATAGTTGCTATAGATTGAGGAGAAAGACCTGTTGTATATATAAAACTACGCGCAAAATTAACTAAATAAGTTTGCAAATCTAAAGAACCTAAAATAGCAGCTCCATGACAACCTATAGCTTTTCCAAAAGTGATAATTCTCGCAAATACATCATTTTGTAAATTGAGTTTTTGAACTAATCCTGATGAGAAAACTCCGAGTGCATGCGCTTCATCAACAATTAAAAAAACATTGTGTTTTTTACAGGTTTTAGAAATTTCAATTAAATCTGGCGAATCTCCATCCATAGAAAAAACAGACTCTACAACTACGTAAATAATATTTTCTTTATTGATATTTTGTCGAATAATTTTAGCTTCTAAATCTTCTAAATTATTGTGTAAAAATTTAAAAGCTTTTGCATTACTTAGTTGAAATCCATCACGAATAGAAGCATGAATAAGTTCATCGTATAAAATAACGTCTCCACGTTGAGGAACTGAAGCAAAAAAACCAATATTTGCATCGTAACCAGAGTTAAAAATAGTTGCAGATTCAGATTGATGAAACTCATTCAATAAGGATTCAACTTCATTATACAGAAAATGATTTCCAGTTAATAATCTACTACCAGTTGCTCCGTTTTGTTTGATATTATTATCAACTAAAAACTGGTGAACTTTGTGAAAAATTTCATCAGATTTTGCAAAACCTAAATAATCATTAGAAGAAAAATCTACCAAATTAGAAGATGTTTTTAAAGTTCTTAAAGCATTCGTTTCTTTTCGAGAGTCTAACTGTTTTAACAACTTATTTGGTAAATTCATAATCACAAAAGTAACAAATTATATACCTTTACAGCATTGATTATTTTGATAGATTCTATAAATCTTAGAAATAATAAAAGATAAAAATAGTATGCCTCAAAAACATAACATTGAATTAAAAAAAGTTATCAGAAAGAGTAATTCACTTCAAGAGAGAGATAAAAAACACCTTTGGCATCCTTTAAAACAACACCAAACACATCCTGAAAGTTTGGCAATTGTAAAAGCTAAAGAATGTATTTTAACTGATGAAAACGGCAATGAATACATTGATGCTATCTCATCTTGGTATACCTGTATGTTTGGTCATTGCAATGATTACATCACAAAAAAGGCATACGAACAAATGCAGACTTTAGATCAAATAATGTTTAGTGATTTTACTCATGAACCCGCAGTAAAATTATCAGAAGAATTGATTAAAATTTTGCCCAATAATCAAAATCGGATTTTTTTTAATGACAATGGTTCTACTGCTGTAGAAGCTGGAATAAAAATGGCTTTACAGTACTATTTTAATTTGGATGAAAAACGAGATACTTTCATTGCTTTTGAAAATGGTTTTCATGGAGATACATTTGGGGCGATGTCTGTTTCAGGATTATCTGTCTATAATGGCCCTTTTGAAGATTTTTTGATGGATGTAAAAAGGATTCCAGTACCAAATGGCGAAAATCATAAAGAAATTTTAATTCTATTAGAAAAGTTAGTTTCTGAAAATAAAGTTTGTGGTTTTATATATGAACCTTTAGTACAAGGTGCTGCAGGTATGAAAATTCATGATGCTGATGGATTAAATGAAATTTTAAAATTCCTGAAATCTAATAATATCTTAACAATTGCTGATGAAGTTATGACCGGTTTTGGAAAAACTGGAACTTATTTTGCCTCGGATTATATTGAAACAAAACCAGATATTATCTGTTTAAGTAAAGCTTTAACTGCTGGTTTATTACCAATGGCAATTACCTCTTGTACAGAAAAAATTTATGAAGCTTTTTTAAGTAATGAAATGGCGAAAGGTTTTTTTCATTGTCATACATATAGCGCAAATCCTATTGCTTGTTCAGCAGCAAATGCAACCATTGAATTGCTAAAATCAGATGAAATTCAAAAGAGAATCAAATATATTTCTGAATCACATAAAGAATTTAAAGATAAAATAAGTAAACATCCTAAAGTAAAAGAAGCTCGATCTTTAGGAGTAATTTTTGCATTAGATTTAGATATTAAAATGCAACGCTATGGAAGTTTACGAGAAAAATTACTTGCATTTTTTATGGAAAGAGGTGTTTTTCTTCGTCCGTTAGGAAATACAATTTACATACAAACACCTTATGTAATAAAAGACGAACAATTACAGAAAATTTATAAAACAATTGAAGAATGCCTAGAAATTCTCTAAAAATTACAATTAATTTTTTATCGCAATCAACATTACTTTAAGAAACAGAAACCATATTTTTGCGGAATGAATCTTTTGAATCATCCTATTTCTATAACATCGATTTCATCAATATCTGCTCTAGGAGCTTCTCAAAAAGAAATTTGGGAAAACTACTTGCTAGATTCTCATTTTCTATCTAAAAAAAAAGTAAACAACATCAATGTTTTTGTTGGTCAAATATCAAAAGAGAATAGAAAAAAAATAGATGTAATAAGAAATTCAGATTCTAAATATAAAAATTTAGATGACTCCGTTTTATTTGCCATTTTTGTTTCTAGAGAAGCCTTAAAAAATGCAAATTGGAACTCAAAAGACAGTATTAATGAAGTTAAAAGTAGAAATTTTGGAGTCAATTTCGGTTCATCAAGAGGAGCCACAACCTTATTTGAAAAATACTACCGTGAGTTTTTAGACACAAATAAATCATCAACTTTAAGCTCACCAACTACAACTTTAGGTAATATTTCTTCTTGGGTTGCTCACGATTTACAAACCTCTGGGCCAGAAATATCGCACTCAATAACCTGTTCTACGGCATTACATTCGTTGTTAAATGGAATCGCTTGGATAAATTCAGGAATGTCAAATAAATTTTTAGTTGGCGGAAGCGAAGCTGCTTTAACAGATTTTACAATTGCTCAAATGCAAGCCTTAAAAGTTTATTCAAAAAATCAAGACGAATATCCATGTAAATCTTTCGATCTAAAAAAGAAAGAAAACTCAATGATTTTAGGTGAAGGTGCTTCAGCAATTTGTATAGAAAAAGGAAAACTTAATAATGCGTTGGCCACGATTTCAGGTATAGGTTTTGCAACTGAAGTATTAAAACACAATGTTTCTATTTCTGCAAACGCAATTTGCTTTCAGAATTCTATGAAAATGGCTTTAGGAGATCATCCTCTAGATGAAATTGATGCAGTAGTAATGCATGCTCCAGGAACAATTAAAGGAGACCAATCTGAAGTAAATGCAATTTCTAAAATATTCGATAAAAAAATCCCTTTTTTAACAACTAACAAATGGAAACTTGGGCATACTTTTGGTGCTTCTGGAATGTTGAGTTTAGAATTGGCTATCTTAATGTTACAAAATCAGAAATTAATTGGAGTACCTTTTGCCGAAAAACAAATTCATCCAAAATCGATAAATAAAATACTAGTAAATGCAGTCGGTTTTGGCGGAAATGCAGTTTCTATTTTACTATCGAAATAATTCCATTTTATTTGGAAGGATGACGAAAAAATTATTAAAAAATAAAAAAATTTAAAATTAACTTTTAAAGTAGATTTTTTTACTTTTGAGTATTATAAAAATAA
>JBELHK010000013.1:14970-17243 GCA_042091415.1 Polaribacter sp.
ATTTAAAATTAACTTTTAAAGTAGATTTTTTTACTTTTGAGTATTATAAAAATAATATCTATGAGTGCAGTAAGACACAATTGGACGAAAGAAGAAATATTAGAAATATATAATAAACCTTTGATGGATTTATTATATGAAGCAGCGACAATTCATAGAAAACAACACAACCCAAATGTAGTACAAGTTTCGACTTTACTATCGATAAAAACGGGAGGTTGTTCTGAAGATTGTGGTTATTGTCCTCAAGCGGCAAGATATCATACAGATGTTGAAGGAAATGATTTAATGAGGGTTTCTCATGTTAAAGCACAAGCATTAAGAGCAAAGGCTTCTGGAAGCTCTAGAGTTTGTATGGGCGCAGCTTGGAGAAATGTAAAAGATGGGTCTGAATTTGATCAAGTTTTAGAAATGGTCAGAGTCATAAATAAGCTAGATATGGAAGTTTGCTGTACATTAGGTATGGTAACAGAGAATCAAGCACAGCGTCTTGCTGAAGCAGGATTGTATGCCTACAATCATAATCTAGACAGTTCAGAAGAATATTATAAAGAAGTAATATCTACTAGAGGTTATCAAGATAGATTAGACACTATTGATAATGTTAGAAAAACAAATGTTACCGTTTGTTCTGGAGGAATTATTGGAATGGGAGAATCTAAAGAAGATCGAGCAGGAATGTTAGTTTCTTTATCAACTTTAAACCCTCAACCAGAATCTACGCCAATTAACGCCTTAGTTGCAGTAGAAGGAACTCCTTTAGAAGAGGAAAAACCAGTTGAAATTTGGGATATGATTCGTATGGTAGCAACTACTAGAATTGTACTTCCAGAGACACAAGTTCGTTTATCTGCAGGAAGAACACAAATGAGCAGAGAAGGCCAAGCTATGTGTTTCTTTGCGGGTGCAAATTCTATTTTTGCAGGAGATAAACTATTAACTACTCCAAACCCAGATGTAAATGAAGACATGAAAATGTTTGAATTACTTGGCTTAACTCCACAAAAACCATTCACAAAAAAAGTACAACCTCAAACAATAGAAGCTAAAGATTCTCAATTTAAAGCTTTAGGTGAAAAACCAAAATGGACAAGACCTGGCCATAAAATTGAAAGAAATGAAGCAGCTAAACAAAAAGGAAAGGCTATTAAAATTTAAAAATCGATAATCTTTTTATTTTATAATCAGTTATTGTGTTTTAGAAAGTAAGATTACTATTTCAGTAAGTATTTTTCGACGTTTTATTAACTTTACCTGAAATCAAATTTTTGCATGAAGTTAAATCTAACTGAAATAGACAGAGTTGAAACAATTACAAAAAAAGATTTCATCAACAACTATTTTAAACCACAAAAACCCGTTGTTATTGAACGGTTTATTGAGGATTGGCCTGCATATAAAAAATGGGACTTAGACTATATAAAAGAAGTTGCTGGAAATAAAACTGTACCTCTTTATGATGATAGACCTGTAGATTATAAAGATGGTTTTAATGAGCCTCATGCAAAGATGAAAATGGCTGATTATATTGATTTATTAAAAAGAGAACCTACAAAATTTAGAATATTTCTATGGAATATTTTAAAAGAAGTACCGGTTTTACAAAAAGACTTTTCATATCCTGATTTTGGTTTACGTTTGATGAAAGGTTTACCAATGCTTTTTTTTGGAGGCAAAGATTCTTACACTTTTATGCATTATGATATTGACTTAGCCAATATTTTTCATTTTCATTTTCATGGTAAAAAAGAGGTTATTCTGTTTGATCAAAAGCAAAATAAACATCTTTATAAAATTCCTTATTCTCTAATTACAAGAGAAGACATAAATTTTTCAAATCCAGATTTTAGTAAATGGCCAAAATTAAAAAATGCTAAAGGCTATACAACAAAACTAGAACATGGCAACGTGTTATATATGCCTGAAGGATATTGGCACTATATGAAATATATTACGCCAGGCTTTTCTATAAGCTTAAGAGCAATTGCTAGAAATCCTAAGAATTTAGGAAAAGCACTGTATAATGTTTTTATAATGCGTTTTATAGATAATCTTATGAGAAGAATAAAGGGTCAAAAATGGATAGATTGGAAAAATAAACAAGCAATATTAAAAAATCCTTAATATCCCAAAAAAATTAGCTTAAAAACATTGTTTTATATACTTTAGTAGTATCTAAACAAAAAAATTACTATGAAAGCGTGCCCTAGGTGCAAGTCTTCTTCAAGACATAGAAGAAGGAGATCTTCCTTTATAAAGCTAATACCAGGAAC
>JBELHK010000013.1:17343-36495 GCA_042091415.1 Polaribacter sp.
CTT
Organism: Polaribacter sp.; assembly: GCA_042091415.1. Taxonomy (GTDB): domain Bacteria; phylum Bacteroidota; class Bacteroidia; order Flavobacteriales; family Flavobacteriaceae; genus Polaribacter. The sequence continues at coordinate 17,347 of JBELHK010000013.1, forward strand.
CTTCAAGACATAGAAGAAGGAGATCTTCCTTTATAAAGCTAATACCAGGAACAAGATCCTATACTTGTGACAAATGCAACCAAAAATACACTTGGTTTTCATTAATAAATAAAAGTTTCAAATTGTAAAAAAAATCCTTTTAAAGGATTTTTTTTACAATAATCAAGATGTTTTAACTAAAAAGCCTAAAAATATCATTCCCATTTGCGAAAAGCAACAATGCAATTAGTATCACAAAACCTGTAACTTGTGCATATTCTAAAAATTTATCACCTGGTTTTTTACCTGTAATCATTTCCCACAAAGTAAAAACAACATGTCCGCCATCTAAAGCTGGTATTGGTAATAAGTTCATAAAACCTAACATTATAGATAAGAAAGCTGTGATATTCCAAAAGGATTGAGCACTCCATTCATCAGGAAAAATACTCCCAATTGAAATAAATCCTCCTAAACCTTTATAAGCCCCTGTACTTGGGTTAAATATCTTTTTTAATTGCTTTATATAGTCTGTAAGCGTTTTCCAAGATTTATTCCAACCTGCAGGAATTGCTTCTAAAAAAGTGTATTCTTTATCCGCCAAGTTATAATAACCTAACTTCTCCAAATCTCTAAAAGGAATTGTAGAAAAAAGAACGCCTATTTTACCATCAGCTGTAACTTGAAGCGGAATCTCTTTTGTTTCATCACCTCGTAACACAACAGCTCTTATATTTTCTCCCTTATATTTCGCTAAAATTGCTTCTGCTTGATCATAATATTTAACAGACTCACCATTTATTTCTGTGATGATGTCTTTTACCTTTAATTCTGAATTTATATTCGGTGAATCTTCAGATATTTTACCGATAGCAAAAGGGTATCTAGGATATAAAAAAGGTCCTGAATTTTTTCCTTTATCCATTAACTGAGATATAAAATCTGTTGGAATATCTTGCTCGATAACTTTACCCTCTCTTTCAATCACATAACTCTCTCCATTTATAAACTCTAAAGGTAAAGTAGAAAATTTTGCAACTTTATTTCCATCAACAGATAAAATTTTATCACCTGTTTTTAAACCAAGATTAATCGCTAATGAATCTTGAACCCAAACACCGTCTTTTACATTTTCATTTGGCAAATATTGCTCACCATATGCCCACATAAGCATAATGTAGATAAAGATTCCTAAAACAAAATTTACGAAAACACCACCTAACATTATAATTAAACGTTGCCAAGCCGGTTTTGCTCTAAATTCCCAAGGTTGAACAGGTTGTTGAAGCTGTTCTTTATCCATACTTTCATCAATCATTCCTGAGATTTTAACGTATCCTCCTAAAGGAATCCAGCCAATTCCGTAGACAGTTTCTCCAACTTTCTTTTTAAGTAATGAAAACTTATAATCAAAAAATAAATAAAATTTCTCTACTCTAGTTTTAAAAAGTTTCGCGGGTACAAAATGCCCTAATTCGTGCAAAACAATTAATAATGATAAACTTAAAATAAATTGTGATGCTTTTATTAATATTTCCATTCAGCGTTAAATCATAAATTATATAACGTACAAATGTACGTTTTTAAAGAGAGTTTCAAAAGAACAAAGTAATTTTGATTTTAGGTTTTAACAAACATTTTAGAGCGTTTTACACAATGTAACTTTTCTAGGAATTTAGTATACCTTAAATTTGCATAAAATACAGAATATGGATTTAAATTTCTACAAAAAGAGTAAAGCAATTCTTATTTTCTTAATTATATTTTCATCAATTACCATTCCTATTTTTTATAATTTATTGAAAGTTGATAAGAAGTTAAAAGTTTATAACCCTGCAGATGTTAACCCAAACTTGGTTCATGAATCTATAAAACATATTACGAAAGATCATAAAATAGCAGATTTTGAACTAATCAATCAAAATGGAGAAATTATAACCCCAAAAAACTATGATAACAAAATTTATATAGCAGATTTTTTCTTTACAAGATGTACAAACATCTGTATTGCTATGGCTTATAATATGAGTGAATTACAAAAATATTATAAAAATGACGATGATATTATGTTCCTTTCTCATTCTGTAACACCAACAGTTGATAGTGTTTCAGTATTAAGAAAATATGCTGATGAAAAAGGTGTGATAGACGGTAAATGGAACGTGACTACAGGTTCTAAAAAACACATTTATGATTTAGCTAGAAAAAGCTACATGGTAGTTTTAGAAAAGGGAGATGGTGGCGTAAATGACTTTATTCATACAGAACAATTTGTTTTGGTTGATAAAGAAAAAAGACTTCGTGGTTATTATGATGGGACAAACAAAGATGATATGGAAAAACTTAAGAAAGATATCATTTTACTAAAAGAAGAATACAATAAAAATTAACATGTTTAGAACGATTCTAAATTCCTATCTTTGCTATCAAAAAATTTGAATACAATCGCATCTTTACGAATCGGGGAAAAAGCGTTTATATCTGAAAATTCTTTAGAAAACATTCCTCTTAAACTTCTAGAAATGGGATGTTTACCTGGTTCAGAGGTTAAATTAGTTCAAATAGCTCCTCTTAAAGACCCTTTATACATATCTGTTAATGGAAGTCACCTTGCTATTAGAAAAGAAACAGCACAAGAAATAGAAGTTTTAAAAGTTGATTATTAATGCCAAATAATAATAGTATCAAAGTTGCTCTAATAGGGAACCCGAACACAGGAAAAACCTCTCTTTTTAATCAACTAACAGGTTTAAATCAAAAAGTTGGAAATTATCCTGGTGTAACCGTAGACAAAAAACAAGGAACATCTAAACTTTCTCCGACTCAAAATGCGATAATTACAGATTTACCAGGCACATACAGTATAAATCCGACTTCTTTAGACGAAAGTATTGTTTTAAAAACTTTGCTTAATAAAAACAATGAAGACTCCCCAAACGTAATTTTAGTAATTGCTGATGTTGAAAATTTAAAGAGAAATTTATTACTTTTTTCTCAAATTAAAGACTTAGAAATACCGACTGTATTAGCCATAAATATGGCAGATCAAATGGATAAAAAAGGAATTTCTATCAATTTATCTCTGTTAAAAAAAGAATTAAATACAGATATAGTTTTAATTAGCGCAAGGAAAAATGAAGGCATTGAAGAAGTTAAGGAAGCCATCATAAAATGTCATTCATTAAACGAGGCATCGCCTTTATGTGGTCTTAATAAAAAAATTGATCCTGAATATTTTGATACATTAAAAAATATTAATCCAGATTTTTCATTGTATGAATCTTGGTTAATGGTTACTCAAAATAGTTTTCCAGAAAATATTTCTGAAGCAGAAAAAGAAAAGCTATTAGAATTTCAGAAAGATACATCTAAGTTAAAAAGATATCAGCATAAAGAAACAATTTATCGCTATCAAATAATTAATAAAATCTTAAAGGAGTCTTATACCATCGATCAATCTAAAGCTTCAGATTTAAGAAGTAAATTAGATAAAGTATTTACTCATAAAATTTTTGGTTATGTTATTTTCTTTTTAATCTTACTTACAATATTTCAATCTATTTTTGATTGGGCTTCAATACCCATGGATTTTATTGATGGTGTTTTTGCTGATTTATCTGGCTATGTAAAAAAAACACTCCCTGCAGGTGTATTAACAGATTTACTTTCTGAAGGTATTATTTCTGGTATTGGTGGTGTTGTAATATTTATTCCTCAAATTGCTATTCTATTTTTGTTCATATCTATTTTAGAAGAAACTGGCTACATGAGTAGAGTTGTTTTTTTAATGGATAAAATAATGAGACGCTTTGGAATGAATGGTAAAAGTGTAATTCCTTTAATTTCGGGAACTGCTTGTGCAATTCCTGCAATTATGGCTACAAGAACTATTGCTAGTTGGAAAGAAAGATTAATAACCATACTAGTAACACCATTTACTACTTGTTCTGCAAGACTACCCGTTTACGCAATTTTAATTGCTTTGATAATACCAAACACAAAAATATTTGGCTTTTTAAACCTTCAAGGGCTTGTATTACTATCTCTTTATTTACTTGGGTTTACAATGGCAATTTTAGCAGCTTATATTTTACATAAGACATTAAAAATAAACTCAAAATCTTTTTTTATAGTTGAAATGCCTAATTATAAATTACCTTCTTTTAAAAATGTTTTTCTTGATGTACTCGAAAAAACAAAAGCATTTACTTTAGGCGCAGGTAAAATAATTTTAGCGTTATCAATCGTACTTTGGTTTTTAGCTTCTAATGGTGGAGACGCTTTTGAAAATGTAGAAAAAGATGTTCTTCAAAAAACTGAAAATAAAAACTTAAATTCTGATGAAATTGATCAAAATATTGCTTCTTTAAAACTAGAAAAATCATATATCGGTATTCTAGGAAAAAGCATTGAACCTATAATTAGACCTTTAGGTTATGATTGGAAAATTGGAATTGCATTAATTACCTCGTTTGCTGCACGTGAAGTATTTGTAGGAACTTTAGCTACCATATACAGTGTAGCTGCAGATGATGAAGACACCTCTACAATTAAACAAAGAATGGCTTCTGAGATAAACCCTAATACCGGAAGCAAAATGTTTACTTTGCCTGTTGGTATGTCTTTACTTATTTTCTATGCTTTTGCAATGCAATGTATAGCTACATTGGCTATTGTTAAAAAAGAAACTAAAAGTTGGAAATGGCCGATGATTCAACTTTTTGCAATGGGTGCTTTAGCATATTTTTCTTCATTTATTACATATCAAATACTAAGTTAATGCAAGAGATTATAGCTTATATTTTTTTTGCATTAGCAATTATCTATTTGGTAAGGAAATATATATTCCCTTCTAAAAAAGATAAAAACTGCGATTCAGACTGCAATTGCCATTGATATCTTAACAGAATATTAGCAATCTTAGGTTTTTCAATTTTTTACATTTGATAAAAATTAAAAAGTATCAAATCATGAAAAAAATATTGTTAACACTAGTCGTATTTACTGCCGTTTTATTAAACAGTTCTGAGGTAAATGCTCAAGATTTCCCTAAAATTGACTTAAGTCCAATGGATGCTGCATCTTATCCTTCAAACTGGAGAAACTCAGACAAAATGGTAAAAGTTATTTATAGTAGACCTCAATTAAAAGGAAGATCTTTAAATAAATTAGCACCAGAAGGTAAAGTTTGGAGAACTGGAGCAAATGAAGCTGCAGAAATTACATTTTATTCAGATGTTATTTTTGGAGATAAAGAAGTTGAAGCGGGTACTTATTCTTTATTTACAATACCAAATGAAAATAATTGGACAGTTATTCTAAGTAATCAAAAAAATATTTGGGGATCTTACTTTTATAAAGAAGAGCAAGATGTTGCTCGTGTAACTGCAGAAGTTTCTAATTCAGAAAAATCTATAGAGGCTTTTTCTATTATGTTTAAAGGCGAAGATAACAAGGCTAAAATGCACTTAGGCTGGGCGAATACAATTATAACAATTCCAATAAGTAAAAAATAATTTAAAATTAAAAAAGAGAAGCAAATTGCTTCTCTTTTTTTTTAAATTTTAATTGAGTTTATTTTTTAAGAACCGCACATTAAACAATCATCTGGCCCTGCATTTTTAGAAGCGTCTACCATTGCTTTAAATTCTTCTGGACTCATTGGCTTTTCCTCTACTTCTGCTTCTTTTTTCTTTTGAACATTTAATGTAAATTGTTTAGCATTTACAGCAGATTTTGTTCTTAAATAATACATTCCAGTTTTTAATCCAGATTTCCAAGCATAGAAATGCATCGATGTTAATTTTCCATAATCAGGATCATTCATAAATAAATTAAGAGACTGAGATTGATCTATAAAATAACCTCTATGACGAGCCATATCGATAACATCTTTCATACTCATCTCCCAAACTGTTTTATAAAGATCTCTTAACTCAGCAGGTATTTCTTCAATATGTTGTATAGAACCATTTGCTCGCATAATGTTTTCTTTCATATCATTATCCCACAATCCTAATTCTACTAAATCTTCTAATAAATGTTTATTTACAACAATAAATTCTCCTGATAATACTCTTCTAGTATAAATATTAGAAGTATATGGCTCAAAAGCTTCATTATTCCCTAATATTTGAGATGTAGATGCTGTTGGCATCGGTGCAACTAATAAAGAGTTTCTTACACCATGCTTTATTACGTTTTTACGCAATTTAGCCCAATCCCAACGACCACTTAACTCATCATCGTTAACACCCCACATATTGAATTGGAATTCTCCTTGTGCCATTGGAGATCCTTCAAATGTAGAATATGCTCCTTTAGATTTTGCTATTTCCATAGAAGAAGTAACCGCTGCAAAATACATAGTTTCAAAAATCTCTTGATTTAGCTTTTTAGCTTCTTCAGAAGTAAAAGGCAAACGTAAATTAATAAATGTATCTGCTAAACCTTGTATTCCTAATCCTACAGGTCTGTGTCTGAAGTTAGAATTTTCAGCTTCTTTTACAGGATAGAAATTCGCATCAATAACAGTATCTAAATTTCGTGTAACTTTTTTAGTTACATCAAACAATTTTTTATGATTGAAATATTTTTCTCCACCTTCTTTTTCAGAAACAAACATTGGTAATGCAATAGATGCTAAGTTACAAACAGCAACCTCGTCTTTTGCAGTATACTCCATAATTTCAGTACATAAATTCGATGAACGAATTGTACCTAAATTTTTCTGATTCGTCTTACGGTTTACAGCATCTTTATACAACATATAAGGTGTGCCTGTCTCGATTTGAGATTCTAATATTTTCTCCCACAATTCACGAGCTTTGATGGTTTTTCTTCCTTTACCTGCTGCTTCGTAACTTGTATATAAACGTTCAAACTCTTCACCATAGGTATCGTATAAATGAGGACACTCATGCGGACACATTAATGTCCATTCTGCATCCTCTTGAACTCTTTTCATAAATAAATCTGAAATCCACATCGCATAGAATAAATCTCTTGCTCGCATTTCCTCTTTACCATGATTTTTCTTTAAATCTAAAAAGTCGAAAATATCTGCATGCCAAGGCTCTAAATACATCGCAAAAGACCCTTTACGTTTTCCTCCTCCTTGATCTACATAACGTGCCGTATCATTAAAAACACGTAACATTGGTACAATACCATTACTTGTTCCATTCGTACCTGCAATATAACTACCTGTTGCACGTATATTATGAATTGACAAACCTATACCTCCTGCAGACTGAGAAATCTTTGCTGTTTGCTTTAATGTATCGTAAATACCTTCAATACTATCGTCTTGCATTTGCAACAAGAAACAAGAAGACATTTGTGGTTTTGGTGTACCTGCATTAAATAAAGTTGGTGTAGCATGAGTAAAGTATTTTTTACTCATTAGCTCGTATGTAGCAATTGCTTCGTCTATATCTGTTTTATGTATACCAATAGAAACACGCATTAACATGTGTTGTGGACGCTCAGCTATTTGACCATTCAATTTTAATAAATAAGAACGTTCTAATGTTTTAAAACCAAAGTAATCATAATTAAAATCTCTATTATAAATTATCGTAGAGTCTAATTTATCTTTATTGTCTTGAATAATTTGATAAACATCATCAGCTAATAATGGAGATTTTTTTCCTGTACGTGGATTTACATAAAGATATAAATCATCCATAGTTTCAGAAAATGACTTTTTAGTATTTTTATGTAAGTTAGAAACAGCTATTCTTGCAGCTAAACGAGCATAATCTGGATGTGCAGTAGTCATTGTGGCCGCAGTTTCTGCAGCTAAGTTATCTAATTCTGATGTAGTTACACCATCGTACAACCCTTCAATTACACGCATTGCAACTTTTACAGGGTCGACAATTTTGTTTAATCCATAACACATTTTTTTTACTCTTGCTGTGATTTTGTCGAACATCACAGGCTCTTTTCTGCCGTTTCTTTTTACTACATACATTGGTTTACTTATTTAATTTTAATAGTCGTTTGGTTTGTCATCAAAACATCCACTTTTTGACAACTAGAAATTATTGTTAATTCTGATAAGAATCAGAAATAATATTTGAAATTAAAGTTTTCTAGAGAAAACTAGTTTTAAAAATCTGAATCGAAACTGATGCTTCCTGTACCTCCAGATTTAACTCCTGCTTTTTGATATTCTGAAACTCTTTTTTCGAAGAAATTAGTTTTTCCCTCTAAAGAAATCATTTCCATAAAATCGAAAGGATTTGTAGCATCATAGACTTTTTCACAACCAAATTCGAGTAATAATCTATCTGTTACAAATTCTAAATATTGAGTCATTAATCGGGCATTCATACCGATTAAACTTACAGGAAGTGATTCTGTTATAAATTCTCTCTCAATATTTAAAGCATCTATAATAATTTGTTTGATTCTTTCTTTTGGCACTCTATTTACAATGTGATTATTGTGAAGGTGAACAGCAAAATCGCAATGCATTCCTTCGTCCCTAGAGATTAATTCATTAGAAAAAGTTAAACCAGGCAACAATCCTCTTTTCTTCAACCAAAAAATAGAGCAAAATGCACCCGAAAAGAAAATTCCTTCAACTGCTGCAAAAGCAATTAATCGTTCAGCAAATGAATCAGATTCAATCCACTTTAACGCCCATTCAGCTTTTTTCTTTATCGCTGGAAAAACTTCGATTGCTCTGAATAATCTATCTTTTTCTACCTCATCTTTAACATATGTATCAATTAACAAAGAATATGTTTCTGAATGAATGTTTTCCATCATAATTTGAAAACCATAGAAAAATTTTGCTTCAGAATACTGTACTTCATTTACAAAATTTTCAGCTAAGTTTTCATTTACAATTCCATCTGATGCTGCAAAAAAAGCTAAAATATGTTTGATAAAATAACGCTCATCATCAGTCAATTTGGTTGTCCAATCTATAATATCGGAATGCAAATCAATTTCTTCAGCCGTCCAAAAACATGCTTGTTGTTTTTTATACCATTCCCATAAATCGTTATGTTTTATAGGAAAAATTACAAATCTATTATCGTTTGGTTGTAAGATGGGTTCTTGTTGAGCCATTATTTCAGAAAATTTTGCGTTAGTGGGTGTTAATTTGCTGTTAAGAACGAGCCTTACAAAGATTGAAATTTTTGTTCCAAAATGAAAGGCCTACTTATTCACAAATAGGCTGAAGTTTTTAACAAAAATGCAGAAATTGCGAATTTGATAAAATTTTAACACTTACTCAAGTAGTTGATTAACAGATGTTTAAAACACTAAATTGCTTGAAACCCTTAATCTCATTGATATTCTTAAAACAGTAATTTAGAATTATTTTTTTACTAATTAAAACTCATCAACTTTAAAAAAGATATTTTATTTCACAACAAAGAGCAACCAAAACAAGAATTATTTTTCATTATTCTAAATAACAAGGAGTAAAAAAAGAGTTAATTCAGAGCTATTATTTTTAACGTATTTTTGTAGTATAAAAATTACTTTTTTTGATGAAAGCCCAATTTCTTAAAGTTGTAAACGTAGCTATAATATCTGTTTATTTAATTTTTTTAGCAGGCTCTATTGTTAGAATGACTGGGTCAGGTATGGGTTGCCCAGATTGGCCAAAATGTTTTGGTTATTACATCCCTCCTACTTCTGAAAATGAAATCACCTGGAAACCAAATACAGAATTCAAAAAAGGATATATTATTGTTAAAGACGAAGCTTTATACGTAGCTGACAGTGACTTAATAACTAACTCAGAATTTAACAAAAAGAACTGGAAACCATACACGAAACACGATTATGCTAAATTCAATAAATTTCATACTTGGATAGAATATATCAACAGATTAATATCTGTTTTAGCAGGTTTTATTTTCTTATTTTTAATATATAAAGCTTCGAAATTTTGGAAATCTGAAAAAAGGATTTGTTACCTAGCTTTTGGCGCGTTCTTTTTAATGTTATTTGAAGCATGGCTTGGAAAAACTGTTGTTGACACAAATTTAACTCCTACAATCATAACCATTCATATGGTCGTTGGCTTGATTATAATTGCTCTTTTACTTCAGTTAAAATTCATTATTTCTAATAACAAAGAAAGACCTTACCATAAATTATTTAATCGCCTTTTAATTATTTCTGTCATATTTTCATTGATACAAATTGCAATGGGCACGCAAGTAAGACAATTTATTGATGAGCAAGTGAAATTATTTGGTTTTGAAAATAAAAATCACAGCTTAATGAATCCTAGTTTTAAGTTCTATTTTCATAGGTCATTTACAATCGCCATTGTTTTAGTAAACTTTGCGATGTTTTATATAAATCAAGTTAAAAATCTTGGATATAAAATTATAAACTGGGTAGTTTTCTTAATTTTCTTAGAAGCAATAACAGGCATTTTAATGTATTATGCAGAAATTCCTTTAGGAACTCAGGCAATTCATTTAATGTCGGGCGCACTTCTATTTGGCCTACAATTTTATTTATGGCTGCAAAGTAGAAAGACAGTAAAATTAGATTAAGGATGAGCGTTTACCCAAACCTCACCATCAATAAAATACTCTTTTTTCCAAATTGGAACCGTTTCTTTTAACGTATCAATTGCAAATTCACAAGCCAAAAAAGCGGCTTTTCTGTGTTTTGCAGATACAGTTATAATTACAGGAACTTCCCCAATTTGCAACATCCCTTCTGAATGATGAATCGCTATTTTTTTAATATCAAACTTCTCTAAAGCCAAGTCTGCAATTTTTTGCATTTCTTTTATTGCCATGGGCTTATATGTTGAAAAATCTAATTTTTCAACTTTTTTACCTCCTGTGTCATTTCTTACAACACCAACAAATGAAGCAATACCTCCACAGAAATCATCCTCAACAAATTGATAACATTCTTGAAGGTTTAATTTATTTGAAGATATTTTTATGGATGTTCGTTGCATTTCTGTACAAAAATAGAAAAACAATAATGTATTTTTGCTAATAATTATAGCTATTATATATGAAATTAGTTTTTAGAGTAATTAGTTTTTTAGAAGGTATATCTTATTTGCTTTTACTTTTTATAGCAACACCAATAAAATACTTACAAGGAAATGATGAGTTCGTTAAATTATTAGGAATGCCTCACGGAATTCTTTTTATGCTATATATTGTTTTGGCTTTTGTTTTAAAGAAAGAAATGAATTGGAGTTTCAAATCTTTTGGTATTATTTTATTGTGTGCAATTATTCCTTTTGGAACATTTTATGTAGATAAAAAATACTTGCGTTAATCAACCTCCGCTTACTGGCGGTATCACCGCGACAACATCGTTCGGTTTTAGAAAAATATCGTAGTTCACATATTCTTCATTAACAGCAATCGCATACGATTCAATTTTATCTAACTTACTATATTTCTGTTTTAAAATATTTTTCAATTCATTTACAGATATATTGTCTTCAACTTTTAAAGTAATTGTTTGTTCGCCTGTCAAATCGGTTGTTATCCCAAAAAATAAAATTTGAATATTCATAAAGCTAAAATAATAGTTATTGACCTAATAAACTTAAACGTAAAACAAATCCATCATTTTTAATTCCTGCGTGATAAGATTGAATATATTCTGCTTTCAGAAATCTCCATTTGCCAAAACCTAAATTATCTAAACCAACTGAAAATTCTGAATAAGGACTTGTGTCTGCCATGAACATCGTTTTAAAACTACCAACTAAATGAAAGTTTAATTTATTTACGAGTGGTATTTTATTTAAAATTGCGCCTTTAAAGTTATGTTGAAAATGCATTTCAGCATATTTATCATTTGTAAAAAACTTATAATAATCTAAGAGTCCAAAACTACTTATTCTATTTTTTGAGACTAAAAATAATCTGTTTCCATTAACCTGAAGATTATCCATTAAAGCAAGATCTTTTTTCTTTAAAAAAAGTCCAGACCTTAAAAAATAATCAAAATTCCCATAATTACCTATTTTTAGCCCTTGCGAAACTGTTGCAGTAAATAAATCTGACGTCAAACTAGAACTAGTTGCTGCAAATGTTTTTCTGTAATTAAGACTTACACTAGGATATTTATTATTACCCATATTAAACTTATTATCAGGATATGACAAATACTTCTGACCAAAAACGAATCTTGCCCCTACATTTAATGTTGCAATTGAATGCTCTTCAAATACTGAGTTTTCAAAATCTGACGGATTTAAAGGATTGTTCGATGTATAAGGTTCATTTTTAGATTGACTTGCAAAAGAATAATCTGATGTATTGAACAAAGGCTTTCTTTTTGCATACTCTAAAGAAGATGAAAAATAAATACCATTTTTAATTTCTTCTGAAAAACCAATTCGAGCAAACTCTTTTTCATAAATTTTTAAATAATTTTCTCTTCTCACCAATGAACGATACATATTATCGAAATTAGAGATAGGGTTCCTGCCATTAAACTGAGCTGTAGTAATACCTCCAGAAAAAGATATTCTTGGTCTAGAAAAATTATCCCATTTTTTATTGAAGAAAACCACAGGCCGAGCTCTTTTGTCTGAAAAGCCATAGTTTACATTTACACCAAAATTCCACCATTTTCCTTTGTCATTTTGTCTTTTAAAGTAATTAAGGCCTAATGTGGTATTAAAACCTTGAACAGTATTAAAACTAAAATCCTCTATAAAACCTCTAAAATTTAAAGACCATTTTTCAAAAGAATTTCGGTAAGTATAACCAGTTATTGGCGATAAAAAATTGATTTTATTTTGTTTTTTGTTGATAGAATCTAAATACGGTTTAGATTTTCGAACAACTTTTATACTATCTTTTATTTTATAATCTTTAACTTCTTCTTTTGTAAGTGGCACTGGCCTTAAACTATTCCAATACAAAGAATCTTTTTCTGTGGCATTTTTTTCAAAACTAAGCACCTCATTCGTAAATGTATTTTCATTAAAAGCTGGCTTAAAATTATAATTTGAATATGCTGAAGAAAATCGACCATCAAAATTAAATCCAAAAAAATTGACTTTAAAATCTATACTTTGCCTAATTAAAACCCAAGCATCACTCTCTTTCGAATAATTATAATCTTGCTTTAACTTCAAAACATCAACTACAGGTATATTTATTTGCTTCCCTGTAACAGTAACATCTGCGCCATATAAAGCCCAATCATCTTCAACAATATATATTACACCATTAAATACTCGATCATTTTTTCTTTTCGGATTAATCTCAATTTTGTTTATTAATTTTCCATTTTTATCATAAAAAGTCCCAACCAATTTATACTTATAATAGCTAAAAGCATTTGTAGAAATTGGTGAAACTAAATCATTACCAAACTCAACATTATTATTGTAAAAATTGATATTTGCATCCTCTGCTCTATTAAAGCTAATACCATTATCGCGTCCTGAAACTTTAGAAGCGATAATAGTTTCTTTAAATTGTTTCGGCTTTTTCTTGAATTTAATTTCTGAAACAGTTTCAGATAAATAAATAATTCCACTTCTTGTAGAATCTAATCCTCCGCCAAAATCACCTAAACTTTGTCCTAGAAATTTTTCTGGAGCATCTTTTATCCTATACAAACCTCTTGAATAAAATTTAGCCGTATAGTTTGCAAACTTATCTGTGTTCTCCTCTTTTTTTGCAATAGCATTTCTAATAATTCTATTTGCAGGATTATCTTTCGTTGAAATAGAAATCTCTGCCAATTGCACGTCTTCTTCCTCAAGAACTACATTTAGATTAAAAGGGAGTTGGGTTATCGTAATATTTTTCTTTAAGGTTTTATATCCTAAATATTGAAAAACAATTGTATAATTCCCCTTTTTATTGATGTCTAAAACATAAGCTCCATTATCATTAGAAGTAGTTCCTGTAATTGTTTCATTTAAATAGACACTTACAAAAGAAAGTGGATTTTTATTTTCATCAGTTATTGTACCTTTTACCTGAGCAGTAATAGAAATTACAGAAAATAAAAGGAGAAAAAGTGTTTTTTTCATGAGTTTGGTTTGTTGATAGACGCAAACTTAACCCAATTTGTTACTTGTAAACCTTAAAAAAGTGTGAAACCAAACACAATTGTTTATTAATTTTGCTTTATGTCTAAATCTAAATACTCACAATTTATAAAAAAAGAAGCCAAACGCTTGGGGTTTTTAGATTGCGGTATTGCTAAAGCTGAATTTCTTGAGGATGAAGCTCCGAGACTTGAAAAATGGTTAAATAAAGGTTTTCAAGGAAATATGCATTACATGGAAAATCATTTTGATAAACGTTTAGATCCGCGTTTATTAGTTGACGATGCAAAATCGGTAATTTCTCTCTCGTATAATTATTTTCCTTCAGAACAACAAGACTCTAAAACCTACAAAATCTCTAAATATGCATATGGTGAAGATTATCACCATGTAATTAAAAAGAAATTAAGAGATTTATTAAGTTCTATAAATGATGAAATAGGAGAAGTTTCAGGCAGATGTTTTGTGGATTCTGCTCCAGTTTTAGAACGTTCTTGGGCAGAAAAAGCCGGTTTAGGATGGAAAGGCAAACACTCTTTATTGATTCAAAAACAAAAAGGCTCTTTCTTTTTCCTTGCTGAATTAATTATAGATTTAGAATTAGAATACGATTCACCTATAACAACAAATCATTGTGGTACTTGCACAAAATGTATTGATGCCTGCCCAACTGAAGCCATTTTACCAAACAACACTATTGATGGAAGCAAATGTATTTCATATTTTACAATAGAATTAAAAGACAGTATTCCAAATCAATTTAAAAACAATATGGAAAATTGGATGTTTGGTTGCGATATTTGTCAAGATGTTTGCCCTTGGAATCGTTTTTCCTCTCCCAACAAAGAACCTTTATTCACCCCAAAAGAAGAACTTTTAAAAATGAAAAAAAAGGATTGGGAAGAAATTACAGAAGAAACTTTTAAAAAAGTATTTAAAAAATCGGCTGTAAAAAGAACAAAATTTACTGGTCTACAAAGAAATATTGAATTTTTAAAAGATTAAAAATTGCATTTATCCTTTCGATGAAAAGCCTATATTTGTATGCTAATCTAGCAAAAAAATGTATTTATGAGCGATTCTAGAAAAAGACATGAAGCCTTACTCTATCATGCCAAACCAAAACCAGGAAAAATAGAGGTTGTTCCAACAAAGAAATATGCTACTCAACACGACTTAACACTTGCATATTCTCCAGGTGTTGCTGAACCTTGTTTAGAAATTGCTAAGGATAAAAATAATGTATATAAATATACTTCAAAAGGAAATTTAGTTGCTGTTATTTCAAACGGTACAGCTGTTTTAGGTTTAGGAGATATTGGCCCTGAAGCATCAAAGCCAGTTATGGAAGGTAAAGGTTTATTATTCAAAATCTTTGCCGATATCGATGTTTTTGATATTGAAGTTGACACAACCGATGTTGATAAATTTATCGAAACAGTAAAGGCAATTGCCCCAACTTTTGGAGGAATAAACCTTGAAGATATTAAAGCTCCAGAAGCTTTTGAAATTGAAAGAAGACTAAAGGAAGAACTAGATATTCCTGTAATGCATGATGATCAGCATGGAACTGCAATAATTTCTGCAGCAGCTTTAAAAAACGCTATTGAAATTGCAGATAAAGATATTACAAAACTTAATTTTGTTATAAATGGCGCAGGTGCCGCTGCTATTTCTTGTACTCGTTTGTATCTAAAATTAGGTGCAAAAAGAGAAAATATTGTCATGTGCGATAGCAAAGGAGTTATCAGAAAAGACAGAGACAATCTAACTTCGCAAAAAGCAGAATTTGCAACAGATAAAAATCTAAATACTTTAGAAGAAGCCATGCAAAACGCAGATGTTTTTATCGGTTTGTCTATGGGTAATGTTGTAAGTCCTGAAATGTTGCTATCAATGGCTAAAAACCCTATCGTTTTTGCCATGGCAAATCCTGTTCCAGAAATTGAATATGATGTAGCAATTGCAACAAGAGAAGACATCATTATGGCTACTGGTAGATCAGATCATCCTAACCAAGTAAACAATGTATTAGGTTTTCCATTTATATTTAGAGGAGCTTTAGATGTTAGAGCAACTAAGATTAATGAAGAAATGAAATTAGCTGCTGTATACGCTTTAGCTGATTTGGCAAAAAAATCTGTACCTGAACAAGTTAATATTGTGTATGATGAAGTAAGTCTTACTTACGGAAAAGAATACATCATTCCAAAACCTTTCGACCCTAGATTAATTTACGAAATACCTCCAGCAATTGCAAAAGCAGCAATGGATTCTGGAGTCGCTCTTGAGCCAATCCAAGATTGGAATAAATATAGAGACCAATTAATGGAGCGTTCAGGTTCTGGGAGTAAAGAAATTAGAATATTACACAATAGAGCTAAAAGCAATAAAAAAAGAATTGTATTTGCTGAAGCAGACCATTTAGATGTTTTAAAAGCAGCTCAAAGAGTTCATGAAGAAGGTTTAGGAAACCCAATATTACTTGGAAGAAAAGAATTGATTTTAGAATTAAAACAAGAAATCGGCTTTACTGATGATGTTTCAATTTTCGACCCCAAAACGGATGAAGAAAAAGAAAGAAGACATCGTTTTGCAGAAGTATATTGGAATAAAAGACAAAGAAATGGGCGTACACTTTCAGAGGCTAAAAAGTTGATGAGAGAACGAAATTATTTTGCTGCAATGATGGTAAACGAAGGAGAGGCTGATGCATTAATTACAGGATATTCTCGACCTTACCCTACAGCAGTAAAACCAATTCTAGAATTAATTGAAAAAGACAAAGGAATTTCAAGGATTGCAGCATGTAACTTAATGCTTACTAAACAAGGTCCTTTATTTTTAGCAGATACGACAATTAATATAAATCCGTCTGCGAAAGATTTGGTTAAAATAACTCAAATGACATCTCAACTCACAAAAATGTTTGGGATGAAACCGAATGTTGCTTTACTATCTTTTTCAAACTTTGGATCATCAAACTCAGAAACTTCAAAGAAAATAAAAGATGCTGTATCCTATATTCATCGTCATTTTCCTGATGCTATTGTAGACGGAGAAATTCAAGCTGACTTTGCATTGAATCCAGAGCTACTTGCAAAAGAGTTTCCGTTTTCTAAACTAAATGGTAAAAAAGTTAACGTATTAATTTTCCCTAATTTAGAATCGGCAAACATTACTTATAAATTATTAAAAGAGGTTCAAGGAGCTGAATCTGTTGGTCCTGTAATTTTAGGCTTAAGCAAACCTGTGCATGTTTTACAATTAGGCGCAAGTGTAGATGAAATGGTTAATATGGCAGCTTTAGCAGCTGTTGATGCGCAACAAAGACAAAAGAAATAAAAAGCCATTAATTTATATTCAAAATAAGTAGGTAAGCTAATATGATTACACAAATAAAAGGGAAACTTGTTGAAAAAAACCCAACAGAAGTAGTTATTGATTGTAACGGTGTCGGTTATTTGTTACACATCTCTTTAAATACTTTTTCGGCTTTACCAGATCAAGAAAATGTAATTTTATATACTCATCTTTCTATTAGAGAAGACGCACATACTTTATTTGGGTTTATAGATAAAACTGAAAGAGAGGTTTTTAAACTATTAATTTCAGTTTCTGGTGTTGGCCCGAGTATTGCAAGAACCATGTTATCTTCAATGTCGTCAGTTGAAATACAGAATGCAATTGCTTCTGAAAATGTAAAACTGATTCAGTCTGTAAAGGGTATTGGAGCTAAAACTGCTCAAAGAGTTATTGTAGATTTAAAAGATAAAATTTTAAAAACATTTGATATTGATGAAGTTTCTGCAAACACAAGCAATACAAATAAAGATGAAGCGTTATCTGCTTTAGAAGTCCTAGGGTATCATAAAAAACAATCTGATAAAATTGTGAATATTATTTTAAAAGAACATCCTGATGCTTCAGTGGAATTTATCATAAAATCCGCTTTAAAAAACTTGTAAATAAATTGAATAGATTTTTAAAATATATACTTTTTATATTTTTAGTAAGCCTAAACTCATATTCACAAACTACTAAAAATAAAGACTCCGCAGCCTCTAAAAAAGACACCTTAAAGTTACGATACGACTTTAAAAACACACAAAGA
Organism: Polaribacter sp.; assembly: GCA_042091415.1. Taxonomy (GTDB): domain Bacteria; phylum Bacteroidota; class Bacteroidia; order Flavobacteriales; family Flavobacteriaceae; genus Polaribacter. The sequence continues at coordinate 35,478 of JBELHK010000013.1, forward strand.
GGCGGTCTTTTTTTAGATGATTTAGCAAAAAAAGAAGTCATCTTTGATAAAGCATTAAATAAATATGTTATTGTCGAAAAAATTGGTGATTACTATACAAAAACTCCAATATATTTAACAAAAAAAGAGTACGCTCAATATCGCTTAAAAAGAGATATGCTTCAGTACTTCAAAGAAAAAGTTAGTGCTACAAATAGCAAAAAGAAAGGATCTGAAAAAGCTCAAAAAGACTTATTACCAACCTATTACGTAAATTCAAAATTCTTTGAAGATATTTTTGGCGGAAACACAGTAAAGGTTACACCTACAGGGAATTTAAATTTAAAGCTAGGGTTTATCTATCAAAATACCGAAAACCCTCAAATTTCTGAAGAAAACAGAAGTAGTTTTGTTTTTGATTTTGATCAACAAATAAACGCTAGTATAAGAGCTAAAGTAGGAGAAAGATTAGAGTTTACAGCAAATTATGATACGCAATCTACTTTCGATTTTCAAAATCTTGTAAAAATTGATTACACTCCAACTGAAGATGATATTATTCAAGGAATTGAAGCAGGTAATGTATCTATGTCTATTAAAAACTCTTTAATAAATGGGGCACAAAGTTTATTTGGTGTTAAAACAAAATTACAGTTCGGAAAAACAAATGTAACTGCAGTTTTTTCACAACAAAATTCAGAAAGCACGAATGTAATTGCAGAAGCAGGTGCTTCAATTCAACCTTTTGAGTTAAGAGCAACGGATTACGATACAGATCGTCACTTTTTCTTATCGCAATTCTTTATAGATAATTATGCGAATTCTTTAAAACAATATCCATTAATAAGTAGTCAAGTAAATATTACAAGAATAGAAGTTTGGATTACCAATAGAAATGCAACTACAGAAGACTTTAGAAGTATAGTTGCGTTTGCTGATTTAGGAGAAAGTAATAACCCAAATTCAACTTATAACGATTTGGTAGATGATAGTGGCCTTGTTCAATCGGCTAATCAAATTACAATTAATACAAACGGAC
>JBELHK010000014.1:0-5630 GCA_042091415.1 Polaribacter sp.
TACCAACAATATGAAACCACCAAGCTGTTCTTTCAATTGTATGCAAAGCTTCAGGAGTATAACCATCAAAGAAAGGTACAATAAATTGACTAATAACGTTACCTATACCTGCTTCTTGAAATGGAGTATCTGTTGCATTCATAATCAGAAATAAACTCATTAAAACCATTTCAAAATAAAGAATATAGTTTCCGTCATTTTTGGGCCAACCTTTCATTTCAGCGCTTAAAAAACGTTTTATGTTAGATATATTTCTTCTTAACCAGAATATGATAACAGCAACAAAAACTAAGGCAGCTAAAATTTCAAAAGTCCCAATTAAAAAGCCATAAAAATTAGCACCAATAACAGGTTGAAAAATTCTATGAGTCCCAAATAAACCATCTATAACGATTTCGAGAACTTCTATATTAATAATTATAAATCCGACATAAACAATAACATGAAGAAATCCGGAAAATGGTCTTTTCACCATTTTTGATTGTCCTAAGGCAATCATCACCATATTTTTCCATCTTTCAGGTTTTCTATCATTTCTATCTACATCTTTTCCTAATTTTATATTTCTTAAAAGTTTTTTTACATTAATTGTAAAAAAACCTAATCCAGCCGCAAGGACTAAAACAAAAAATATATTTGGCAAATATTCCATTTTTATATATTATAATTTATTTAATTTTATTATTTTCTTCTTCGGATTTATAAGGCTGAGCTTTTTTACCAAATAACGAAAAGTGAACAAATCTTTTAGGATTTAACTTCATATCTCTAAGCAATTCTTCTAATTCTTTAGACATTGCTGTTAAATTATTGTACAAAGCTTTATCTGTCATTAATTGCCCTACTGTACCATTCCCTTCTTCTATTCCTTTTAATAAACTGTTGACTGATATTAATGTGTTTTCAGCTTCACTTATTACATTTCCAATATTTGCATTAGCCAGCGTATCTGTAACTTTTACTAGGTTATCAGTAATTATTTTTGAGTTATTTAAAGTTTGACTTAAACCGACACTATTTGAATCTATTACTTTATTAAGGGAATTTAATGTTTCTCTAACATCAGAAATTGTGAATTCTAAATTTTGAATTGATTTTTTTATACTTTCTGTTGTTTTTTTATCTAAAACAGAGTTAACACTTTTAAAAAGTGTATCTGCGCTAACTAAAACACTTTCTAACTTTGTTTGTATTGGATCTAATTTTTCTCCTAATGAAGATAATAAACCAGGCTCTAATATCCCTTTTAAAAGATCGCCTGATTCTGCCATTTCTCCTTCATAATTAGGAATTATAGCCAAACTGGAACCTGAAAGTGGATTCGGTGAATAAATTTTTACAATACTATTTTTTGAAAAGTCAAAACCCTTATTTACAAAAAAGTCAACTACTAGTTTTCCTTTTTTTTCAGGATTTTCACTAAAATCAATATTACTAACTTGCCCAACTTTTAAACCATTTATAGTTACAAAGCTTGCTTCTGTTAAACCTCCAACATTTGAATATTCAACTTTAAAATTTCTATTATTAGGTTTAAGAATATCTTGGCCTTTTAAGAAATTATAACCCCAAACAAAAGTTGCGATAATTAAAATTGCAATAATACCTGTTTTCAATTCTTTAGACATACATAGGAAATTTCAACAAAATTACTAATAATTTTTGTTAGTTTGTTATGAACTACTGTAATTTCTTGGCCTCTGAAATACTTACTTTTTCTCCATTTAAAAATGCGACTAAAAAAGCAGTTTTATAACCTTTATTCTTTGCTGTTTTAAGTGATTTTATGGCTTCATTATAACTACTAGTTTTTCCGTAATAATATTTATAATAAGAATCAATATTAATTCTTTCAATATTTTTTAATCCTTTAAAATTATAAGATTTTGTATCAATTCTATTTTTTCCTGAAGCAATTTGTACTTTAAATTCTACACTATCCTCATCATTATATTCAATATCAACACTTTCTGGAGTGGTTTCAACGACCGTATTGATTTTTAACCTGTTGACATAATCTTTAATAGCATTAGCTATTGATTTCCCCATTTCTTGTTGCCCTTGTTTAGAATTTAAGTATTTACCTTCCTTTTTATTTGTTAAGAAACCAAGTTCTACCAAAACACTAGGCATTACCGTCTCTCTTAAAACTTGAAAATTATCTTGTTTTACTTTTCTATTATTTCGTTTTAACTTAAAAGCAAAGTTATTTTGAATAATACTGGCAATTTGAAGACTTTTATCTAAATTTTCTTCTTGTAATAATGATAACCCAATAACGGATTCTGCAGAATTAGGGTCAAAACCCTCATATTTTTTTTCGTAATTATCTTCTAGTAAAATTGATGCATTTTCTCTCTTTGCAATCTCTAAGTTTTTTTTATTTCCTCGTAAACCTAAAACAAATGTTCCTGCACCATAAGCATTTGAAGTATGAGAATCACAATGAATGGAAACAAATAAAGTAGCTTTTTCTCTATTTGCAATATCTCCCCTTTTCCATAAACCTATAAAATTATCTTTTTCTCTAGTATAAACAACTCTTATATCTTTTTCTTTTTTAAGTTGATTACCTACAATTAACGCGACTTTTAATGCAATGTCTTTTTCCTTATAGCCATTCCCTAAATTTCCAGGGTCTTTTCCTCCATGGCCAGCATCTATTACAATAGTGTACTTTTGTTGAGAAAAAAAATTAGGAGAATATAAAAGAAACAAGAGAATATAAACGAGAAAAATATCGTTTTTAAAAAAAGAAATTATTTTATGGTTTTGTACAAAAATCATCAATAAAAATTAACTAATTTTGGGAACTTAAATTTGGCTCTTCAATTATTGAGCCATAAATTTACTTTTACACAAAAATAGTATTTATAGCATTGCAAACAAACCTATCATATATACTTTTATTTTTCTGTTTCTTATTTATTGAGATTGGTTTTTCTCAAGACATAAAAACCAATACAAAAATTTCGATTCCTTCAGTCAAAAAAGATTCAATTGCGAATTCGAAAAAAGATTCTTTAAAAGTTTTAAAAAACAAGGATTTATTAAACAAAAAAATAGATACTATTAAAAACGATTCCATAAATAAAGAAATCGTAGAAGGTATAATTACTCATATTGCAAAAGATTACACAATACAAAATGCAAAAAACAAAACAGTTACCCTTTATAACGAAGCAAATATAACATATACAGATATTGATTTAAAAGCTGGAATTATTATCATTGATTATAAAAACAATTCTCTTTTTGCAAAAGGGATTAAAGATAGTACCGGATACAATCAAAGACCAATTTTTAAACAAGGAAATCAAGAATCCGAACAAGACTCAATAATTTATAATTTTAAAAGTAAAAGGGCTATGATATATGGCCTAAAGACAAAACAGGGTGAAATGTTTACCTATGGAGAAAAAACAAAACGAGTAAATGATTCTACAGTTTATATAAGAAAAATAAGATTTACAACATCCGATAAAGAAATCCCTGATTATTATATAACTACCAACAAGGCTAAATTAGTTCCTGGTAAAAAAATTATTGTAGGAACAAGTAATTTAGTTTTAGCAGACGTACCAACTCCTTTATTTTTACCTTTTGCTTATTTCCCTATGAGTGAAACAAGCGTTTCTGGATTTCTAATTCCTGCTTTTGATACTGGTAGTAGCAGTAGAGGTATTGGTTTTCAAAATGGGGGTTATTATTTTGCTATTAATGATTATGTTGATTTAGCTGTTACAGGAGATGCTTGGTCTAATGGAAGCTGGGGTGTTAGATTTAATTCAAACTATAAAAAAAGATATCGATTTAATGGTACATTTAGTTTAAACTTTGAAAACATTATAAATGGAATTAGAGGTTTTGATGATTATAGCAAGTCTAATAATTTCAATTTAAGATGGAGCCATAATCAAGATCAGAAAGCGAGTCCGAATTCAAGATTTACAGCATCTGTAAACCTTGGAAGTAGCCAATATTTCAGACAATCATTAAATCAATTTAATGCTGCTCAAACCCAAAATAACACTTTTAATTCATCCATAAATTATAGCAAAACATTTGTCGGTACTCCGTTTAATATGGCAGTTACCGCAACTCATCAACAAAATACAAATACAGAAAGTATTACAATGACTTTACCTTCTTTAACTCTAAATATGAACAGAATTTACCCATTTGCAGGTAAAGGAGGAGTTAAGAAAAATCCAATTCAAAAATTAGGATTTAATTACAATATGCAAGGTCAATATTTGATTAACACTACTGATGAAGATTTTTTTAAAAGTAAAATGTTTGAAACTGCAAGAGCTGGTATGCAACATAGAACAAGTACAAATACCAATATAAAAGCATTTAAATACTTTACACTATCACCAAGTGCAAATTATGAGGAAATATGGCAATTCGATTATATACAAAAAGAATATAACGAAACTGAAAACGTTGTTGTAACTGATACTTTAAGAGGATTTAAAAGTTATAGAGAATATAATTTTGGTATGAGTTTATCAACAAATATATATGGTACTTTTAATTTTAATAAAGGAAGATTAAAAGCTTTAAGACATACCATTAGACCTTCTGTTTCTTATAGTTACAGACCTGATTTTAAGGATAAATATATACAGCAAGTTCAACAAAGTTCAGACCCTACAGATTTTCAAGAATACACTATTTTTGACCAAGGAATTTATGGAAGTCCTGCGTCAGGTATCAGTAATTCTATAGGAATTTCATTAAATAATGTTTTAGAGGCCAAAGTAGCACCCAAAGATCCTGATTCAGATGAAGAGGATGAAAAAATTATGATTTTAAATAATTTAAATTTTAGTTCATCCTACAATATTGCTGCCGATAGTTTACGTTGGTCTAACGTTAGTTTTAACGCAGGTACAAGGCTTTTAAAGGATAAATTAGCATTAAATATAAACGGTTCTTTAGACCCTTATCAGGTCGTAGAAGTAAACGGATCACCTGTTAGAATTAATAAGTTTAATCCTGGAATATTTAGATTAACGAATGCAAACATCACCGCCAATTATTCTATTAGTAGTTCAGATTTTGGAAAAAATAAAGATGATGATAGCAATAAAAACGGTAATGGTGCAAATAATCCGCCAGATACAATGGGCGCAAATATAGATCCAACAAGTAGAAACGGAATAAAAGGAAATACCAATGTTGGAGGCGGCGAAACAGTTGAAACAGATTTATACAAAGCCAAAATTCCATGGTCTTTAAACTTAGTATACTCTACGAACTATTCTAATAATGGTATTACTCCCGGTGAAGTTGGCGTACACACTCTTGGTTTTAGTGGCAATATTGAATTAAGCCCTAAATGGAAAGTTGGTTATTCTTCTGGATATGATATAAAAAATGGCGCCTTTTCTTTCTCTAGATTAAATTTTACAAGAGATTTAGATAGTTGGCAATTTAATTTTAACTGGGTTCCTTTCGGATCAAACTCTTCATATACTTTTTTTATTGGAGTTAAATCAGCAGTACTTTCTGATTTAAAATGGGATAAAAATAAACCACCAGACAGAAGACTATTCTAAAAGTATTTTTATGAAAAAAATTATAACAACAACAAAAGCACCTGCACCAATTGGCCCTTATAA
>JBELHK010000014.1:5730-35376 GCA_042091415.1 Polaribacter sp.
GCAAGAGAAACAGTTGAAGTAGCTAATCTACCTAAATTTGTAAATGTAGAAATTAGTATGATTGCGGTTAAGTAAGATATTATCAAAAATAAAAAAGCCTGAAAGAAATTCTTTCAGGCTTTTTTTATATAATTATTTTGAATTATAAAGAAGCAGCGTACTCTACTAAATCAATTAACTTAGTTGAATATCCCATTTCATTATCATACCAAGAAACAACTTTCACAAAATTATCATTTAACGCAATCCCTGCATTTGCATCAAAAATTGAAGTTCTAGTATCACCTACAAAATCTTGAGATACTAATAATTCCTCAGTATAACCAATAACACCTGAAAGCTCTTCACTTTCAGAAGCTGCTTTCATTGCTGTCTTAATATCTTCATACGAAGCAGACTTTTCTAATTTAACAGTTAAATCTACTACTGAAACATCCATAGTTGGCACTCTAAACGCCATTCCTGTTAACTTTCCATTTAATTCTGGAATAACTTTTCCAACAGCCTTCGCTGCTCCTGTTGAAGAAGGAATTATGTTATGAAGTGCAGCTCTACCACCTCTCCAATCTTTTGATGAAGGGCTATCAACTGTTTTTTGAGTTGCTGTAGTTGCATGAACTGTTGTCATTAAACCTTCAACAATTCCAAAATTATCATTTAAAACTTTCGCTAAAGGAGCTAAACAGTTTGTTGTACAAGATGCATTAGAAAATATAGTTTGAGAAGCTTCTAATTCTTTATTATTAACTCCCATAACAAACATAGGTGCATCAGGTGATGGTGCAGAAATTACTACTTTTTTTGCTCCTCCAACTATATGTCTATTTGCAGTTTCTAACGTTTTGAAAATACCTGTACATTCTAAAACAAAATCAGCTTGAACTTCATCCCATTTTAAATCTTCAGGATTTCTTTCTGCAGTAATTCTAATTTCATTTCCGTTTACAACTAATTTTCCATCGTTTACCTCAACAGAACCTTGAAATTCTCCGTGAACAGAATCGTACTTTAACATATATGCTAAATAATCTACATCTAGCAAATCGTTAATTGCAACAACTTGTACATTTTCTCTAGAAACTGTTTGTCTAAATGCTAATCTTCCAATTCTTCCAAATCCGTTTATACCTACTTTAATCATTTCTTTTAATTTATAAATTATATAGACATTATGTCTGATACTCTTATTAACTCTTTATTTATTTTTGATTGCCCTTTTATTGCTTTTTCTAAAGGTGTAACAGTTATTTTATCATTGATTAAACCAACCATTAAATTAGATTCTCCTTTTAAAAGACCTTCTACAGCTCTAACTCCCATTCTACTTGCAAGAACTCTATCAAAACAAGAAGGAGCTCCTCCTCTTTGCATGTGCCCTAAGACAGATACTCTTACTTCATATTCTGGTAAATTTTCATCAACGTAATCTTTTAATTCAAAAACATTTTTACCAATTTTATCGCCTTCAGCAACAACTACAACACTAGAAGATTTCCCTGTTTGTTTACTTCTTCTTAGAGATTCTAACAATCGATCTAAACCTAAATCTTCTTCAGGTATTAAAATTTCTTCAGCACCTGCACCTACTCCAACATTTAAAGCGATATGACCTACATCTCTTCCCATAACTTCGACAAAGAAAAGCCTATTATGAGATGATGCTGTGTCTCTAATTTTATCAATAACGTCTACCACTGTATTTAAAGCAGTGTCGTATCCTAAAGTATGTGAAGTTCCTGCAATATCATTATCGATAGTTCCTGGAATTCCGAAAACAGGAAAATTAAATTCTTGGTTAAAAATTAAAGCTCCAGTAAAAGTACCATCACCTCCAATTGTTACCAATGCATCTATATTTGCTTTTTTTAGAGATTCGTATGCTTTTTGTCTTCCCTCTTTAGTTCTAAAATCATTAGATCTTGCTGATTTCAAAAAAGTACCTCCTTTATTAAGAATTCCTTTTACGCTCCTTGCATTTAATTCTACGAAATCACCTTCAATCATTCCTTCATAACCACGATAAATACCTGCACATTCTATATCATAATATGCACAAGTTCTTACCACAGATCTAATTGCTGCGTTCATTCCTGGTGAATCTCCACCAGAAGTCATTACTCCTATTTTTTTTATGTTTGTCATAATTTACGATGTAAAAATAAATGTTTTAAGTTACTAAAAATAAAAAAACTACGAAATCGTTTTAGCCTAAAAGCCCTAATTTTATTGATTAATAGACAGTTTAAAACTCAAAAAACCAAGCTTTTAATGATTGTAATTTCGCTAATTTTTTAATTTCCTTCAAAATTATCGATTTCCTTATCTAAAGGTTTTAAAGAATCTTTTTTAGTATTTATTTTGGTAAGTTTTTTAGTCTTTTTTTTAAGTCCAATTTTTGATAATAAGTCAGATAATGTGTTAAAATTTACTTGATAAGACAACCCAGCTCCTTGCGTATAACCTTCTTCTTCTTGTGAATATTGAATTTCGTTTTGTCTATTAAAGATAACTCCTCTAAAATTACCTTCTTTATTTAACAAGACTTCTACTTTTACTTCACCTATAACACTTGCTTGCGTTTGTGCACCAACAGGAACACCTACTTTACCATTTATTATAATTCTATCAGTTACTTGAGTACTAACAGAAACATCAACTTGATCATCTATATTTAATCTATCTACATTATTACCACTATCACCTTGAAGATAATCTAACCCTAATTGAAATTTACTATCAGGACTGTTTAATAAATTTGAAAAAGCATTTGCTATAGCACTTGAAGCTGTACCTGCTATAGTATTATTTACATTAAAATCTATTTTATCAGGATTTCTAAATGTACCAAATGCTAATAATGATATAAATTGTGTGGTTTTTTCGTTGACATTATTATCGTTCAAAACAAACTCTAACTCATTTGCAATTGTTGGATCTACATTTGTTAGTTGTATATCTAACTCTTGTTTTGAATTAAATAATCCTCCAGAAATTCTTGTAACTAAATCTATTTCTTCTTTTCGATTAGAGTTAAAATTTTCTAATAAAACCCCCGGATTTGCTTTTGCTTTATAAATTGCTGTTATATCTAAATTAGCATCATAAGGGCTTCCGTTCCATGAAACTACGCCTCCTTGTTGAATTACAAAGGGTTTATTAATTATTCTACCATATTTAAAATCGTAAACTCCATTTTCAATTGCATAATCGCCATACATATTAAATTTACCTCTAGTATTTATTTCGATTCTTAAATTTCCATTTCCTCTTCCTGAAAGTTGACTTCCATTTTCTTCATCGATAACAACTTCTGCTAATGCATCTTTTGTGACTTCTAAATCTAATTGAAGCGAGAGCCCTTTTATTGCTTCTCTAGCAATTTCTCTTTGCCTCTCCTCTACTTCAAATTTTTCTGATTTAAAATGAATTAAACTAAAACTATTTACAGTTTCGATGTCTTTTAAAGGAACAATGAATTTTGTGTTTTCTTTTGTTTTTGCATTAACTTCTATGGTTAATTGGTCGGTTAAACCATAAATTAATCCTGTGCCATCAATAAATGCAGTACCGTAATACAAAGCTTCGTCTGTATTTTGTGTATTTAAAATCAATAAGTTGTCTGAATCTAATTTAAGATCTAAAAACCATTGTTCAAAATTTTGATGAGAAATATTCCCTGAAAATATTCCTTTAGAATTGTATTGTGTATCTACTAAATTCAGATCTTCTAAAATAAAAGACTGCTCTAATAAAGATATTGTTGAGTTTTCTTCAAAATCATAATCGACATTTAGATAAGGGAATTTTAGCCCTGCATTATTTAATCTTAAAGTTCCTTCCATATCCGGATTTCTTAAAAATCCTTTTAAATCAAATTGCCCAGAAACACTTCCTCTTAAAGAAGAGATGACATCTTTTCCTAAAGGACTAAAAGCTTCTAATTGATAATCTTCTAAAAAAACCTCTAAATCTATTAAAGGACGTTGGTTTGTAAAGTCTAAACTACCAATTGCTTCTATACTTTTTACTTTTTCATTTTTAATAGACAAGTCAACATCAAATTTTTCATAAGAATTATCGCCTATAACATTTATTGCTAAATCGCCTTGCGCAAAATTATTTACTTCAAAGTCTTTTATTAACAAAAGAGCTTCTGGTTTATAAATTTCATCTTTCTGAACAAAGTTTAATCTTCCTGAAACAAGACCTTTTAATGCCAAACTATCTATTTCAGTCAAAAAACTTTGTAGTTTTACCTTCGTAAAATCTGCTAATAGAATCTTTTCTGAATTTCCTTTTAAACTTCCTTTGAATTCTATTTTTTGCTCACCAGATTTTAATTTAAACTTACTAAAATTGAATTCATCATTTTTTAAATCAAAAATAATTTTATCGGTATTTTCTTTATCAGGATTTACACTCCAAATATTGTCTTTAAATATAAAAGTAGATTCTTCAAAACCAATAACTGATTTTTCTTGTTCATTTATAGTGTAATAAAAGTCTAGATTAAATTCTTCGTTTGATGAATCAGCTCCTGTAAATTTTGATTTAAAAAACAATGTATCTTTCTCATTTTTATTCAATAAACTAAATTTTGAAGCATTATAATATTTAGTATTTATTTCTTGAGCTGATAAAAAAGTATTGTATAGTTTGTTTTGATTGTCTGTTCTGAATACAATTTCTTTTATTTCATTACCATAAAAATTTATTATAGGAGTGGTAAACGTAAGTTTGAATAAATCTTTATTAGAAGATACTTCACCCTTAATCTTTGTATTATTATCAATAGAAATTTCAGGAAAAAAAACAGTTATAATCTGATTATATAAAGTAAAATTAAAATCTATAGATTGATTTGTTTTTACTCTATAAGGCTTATAATTTGCATACATACTACCCAAAGCATTTTGAGCTACTTTTGGCAATTCAGAAAAAATAAAGTTTCCTTCTAAAAAGCCGGTGGCAATATCTTTAGAGATTACTTCTATTTTTTTATTTTCTTTTTCTAAAGAAGATATAATTTTAAACTCATCAAAGCTAAATTCTTTACTTTCATTTGTGTAAAAAATATCATTAAAAGTTATTGTTCCTATAATATCATCAAAATTATTACCATCTATATCAATAACAATTTTTCCTTTTAACTCAGAAATACTATCTCTTGTAAATAAGTTTGTTTCTTTTAAATTTAGATAGGTTATGTTTGATTCAAAATCAAATTTGTGAATTTCAGCTGACAAATCTGCCAAGCCGTTAAAATTCATCTTTAAATTTTTATCGTCTACCTTTAAATCACCTTCAAACTTATTGTTTTGATATTGACCATTAGCAATAATATTTTTGTACGAATAGTCATTAAAATCTAGTCTAGAAATTGCCCCTATAAAAGAAGTATTTATATTTTCCACCTTAAATCCTTGCCCTTTAATATCTCCTTCTAATGTTACAAAATCAAACAAAGGGTCATTAAAGAGTTTTCCTAAATTAAACTTCTTTAATCGAATAAATCCGTCATATTTTGCATCGTCAATATTATCAATATTTGTTAGATATAAATTAGATTCAGCAAAACCAATTTCTGAATTCAAATCTACATCAGCAGTTAATTCTGTTGGTGTTAATCTAATTTTACCAAGTAAAGTAAATTTCCCTAATTTATCGAATTCACTCGGTAATTTTTTACCTAAAATATTCGGTAATATTTTTTTCAACTGCTTACGGGTTGCCGTTAAATTTTGTAAGTCACTTTCAAAAATAAAACCTCTTTTAGTGTTTAGGAGATTTACAAAAGCTAAATCTCCAATAATTTTTATTCCGTTTTTAGAGTTTAAATTTAATTTATCTAAACTCAAGTTATTTAAACTTCCATTTACATTACCCTCAAAAAAAATTCTATCGTCTCCATCTAATTCTTTATAATATTTCTTTAGATCGAAAATTGACAATTCACTTTGCTTAAATTTTGCAGTTATATTTACTTTATTGTTAAAATCTGATAGATCTTTTCTTGCATAATTAAAATGAATATCTGCTTTAATACTAGAATTTTGAGTTTCAAGTGTTGTTTTTTGAAAATGCATTGCAGTTTTTGTATACTCAAAATCAGTAGTTAAGTTAGTAACTTGTAAACCATTAAAATCTGTAAAATAAAGCCCTCTAAGTTTACTTGTAAAATCTGGCCCTACTATAGAAAAATCTTGAAGATTTCCTCCAAAATTAAATACTTCATAATTAATTGAATCTTTTTTATTTAAATCTGCCAATCTAAAATGTAGGTTGTAGACATAAACATTTTTAGTTTTTAAAGCAAATGGATTTGAGAGTGAATCTCGTGGTTTACCGTCATCTAAAGAATTTATAAAAATTGCTAAATTATCATCACTTTCACCCTTATAAGTTTTTATATAAAAATCTGCATCCTCTATCGAAATACTTCTCAAGTTGACTTGATTGTCTAAAACTCTTTTAGCATTTAATAACGATGTACTTAACTTTTTAATAAAAATAAGAGTGTCTTGATGATGGTCTCTAATTTTAACTCCTTTTAAAGAAACTTTTCCTAAAAAAGAAAGTCCAACTTTTTCTACAGATATATTTGTATTAAAATCTTTATTTATAGTCTCTGTAAGGTAATTCCCAACTTTAGTTTGTACAAAAGGAACTGAAAATACAATGCTAATAAATAGCAGAAAGAGTAAAATATACCCTAATGATTTTATTATTTTGTATGTTAACCTTTTAATATTATTTTACTTTAAGAATGAATTAAACTAATAATCAAAAATATTGCCAATTAATTAAAAATAAAAACTATTGAATGAATTTATTAATGATTAAATAATTGTTAGTTTTGCTTTAAAATAAGTTAATTTACATCTTTTTTGGATAAAAACGTTTATATATTAGGTATAGAATCGTCTTGTGATGACACAAGTGCTTCGGTTATTTGTAATGGTAAAGTGTTGAGTAATGTTACTGCAAACCAAGAAATTCATTCAAAATATGGTGGAGTTGTACCTGAATTAGCATCTAGAGCACACCAACAAAACATTGTTCCTGTAGTTCAACAAGCTCTAGCTCAAGCTGATGTTTCAAAAGAACAATTATCTGCAATCGCTTTTACAAAAGGGCCAGGTTTAATGGGTTCTTTGTTGGTTGGTACTTCTTTTGCAAAATCCTTAGCAATGGGATTAGAGATTCCTTTAATTGATGTGAATCATATGCAAGCGCATATTTTAGCGCATTTTATAAAAGAGGAAAATAATAAAATTCCTCCTTTTCCATTTATTTGTTTAACAGTAAGTGGTGGCCATACGCAAATTGTAAAAGTTACTGATTATTTTAAAATGGAAATATTAGGAGAAACTATTGATGATGCTGTTGGTGAAGCTTTTGATAAATCTGCTAAAATTTTAGGACTGCCATATCCTGGAGGACCTTTAATCGATAAATATGCTCAGTTAGGAAATCCAAAAGCATTCAAATTCAGTAAACCTAAAGTAGGAGATTTAGATTTTAGCTTTAGTGGATTAAAAACAGCTATTTTATACTTTATTCAAAAACAACAGAAAGATAATCCTGATTTTATTAAGGAAAATCTTAATGATATTTGCGCCTCAATTCAATACACAATCTCCGAAATTTTAATGGATAAATTAAAAAACGCTGTTAAACAGACGAACATCAAACATATTGCGATTGCGGGAGGAGTTTCTGCAAATTCTGAAATAAGAAAAAGATTATTACTTGCTGAAAAACATTTTGGATGGCAAAGTTATATCCCAAAATTTGAATACACTACCGATAACGCAGCAATGATTGCTATTGTTGGTTATTTAAAATACTTAAACAACTCTTATTCAGACATTTCAACAACTGCAAAAGCTCGCTTAAAAGTAACCGAATAGAAATATGAAAAATATTATAAAACAACTATTAGTACTAGTATTGTATTTTCTTTTTTGGGTGATTTATTTTGTATTTAACAGAATATTCTTTTTAGCTTATAATTTTGATCAAGCAACTGAAATTGGTTTTAAAAATAGTTTTTATACTTTTATCTATGGAGTTCAATTAGATATTTCGTTTTCTGCATACCTCTGTCTTTTACCTTTTTTAATATTTACTTTTCAGAAATTTCTACCAACCAATACAATCAATAAAGTAATAAACTATTATACAATTACAGTTTTATTATTACTTAGTTTTTTAATGATTATAGATGCTGGATTATATAAACCTTGGGGAATAAGAATTGATAATACATTATTAAATTATTTAAATACTCCGAAATTGATGTTAGCTTCTGTTTCTGCAACTCAATTAATTTCTGGGGTTTTATTTTGGCTACTATTTTCAATTCTTTTTATCAAACTATACAAAAAAACATTTAAGGAATTAATTCCATTATTTAATGACAAAAACCTTTTAAAGATTCCTGTTTTTATAGTTGTTTTTGGTTCTTTAATAATCCCTATTAGAGGAGGTTTTCAAACCATCCCTGTTAATCAAAGCAACGTTTATTTTTCTGAAATGATGTTTGCAAATCATGCTGCAGTTAATTCTAGTTGGAACTTTTTTAATTCTATAAAAAGAGCAAACGATGGAACAAATCCTTATAAATTTTTTGATAATAAAATTGCAGAAAAAATAAGCAATAATGAAAGAAATAATTTATTAGAATCGAATTATGATTCTATATTAAATACAGATAAACCAAATATCATTCTAATAGTATGGGAAAGTCTGTCTGCGAAAATTGTAGGATCATTAAACGGAGAAAAACAAGTTACTCCAAACTTAAATAAACTTTCTGAAGAAGGAATTTTATTTACAAATTTTTATTCTAATGGAGATAGAACCGACAAAGGAATTCCTGCAGTTATGAGTGGTTATCTTCCTCAACCAGCAGTAAAAATAATGCGAATTCCAAGTAAAACAAGAAGTTTACCTATGCTATCAAAAGAAATGCAAAAAATAGGTTATGAAACATCTTTTTATTACGGCGGAAATTTAAGTTTCGGAAATATGAATACATATTTAAGAAATGCAGGAATTAATAACATCGTTGATGGAAGTTCTTTTGATAAAAAAGATTGGAATTCTAAATGGGGTGCATATGATGATGTTTTTATGGACCGTTTTGCAAAAGATTTTAAAACAAATAATAAAAAACCATTTTTTAAAATAGCTCTCACACTTTCTAGTCATGAACCTTTCGAAATAAAAGGAGATTATAAATTTGGAAAAGATTCTGAAGCTAACTTATATAGAAGTTCACATTATTATACAGATAAAGTTATTGGAGATTTCGTTTCTTTTGCAAAAAAACAAGATTGGTATAAAAATACTTTAATTGTAATCATGTCAGATCACGGGCATAGTTATCCTACTCGAGATAAACCTTATTTTTCAACAAAAAAATTTCACATCCCTATGCTTTGGATTGGAGGTGCTTTGAATAAAAAAGAAATAAAAATTGAAAATATTTCTAGTCAAGTTGATTTTTCGTACACTCTTCTAGATTTATTAGGAGGTAATAAAGATATTTTTACGTTCAGTAAAAATATCTTTAATAATTCAGCAAATCAATATGCTCATTATATCTTTAACAAAGGATTTGGCACTCATACTAAAGATGGAACGTATATTTATGATTATGTAAGTAAAAAACCAATTCAAAAATTAGGAAAAACGAGCCATTTAGATTCTCTTGGGAAGGCCTTGACACAAATATCTTATCAAGATTTTTTAGAGAGATAAAAAATTAAGTATAGCTTTGTACTTCTTCATCGTAAAAAGACTCTGCTAGTTTAATAAGATTATTGAGTTCGTTAGCAATATCCTCTTCATTTTCTCCAGATAAATCTTCAAACCACTCAACTTCATCATCCTTAAGATTAATCATAAAACGAGGAAATTCTGTATGCAGAACAAAAATATCTTCAGGAAAATTACTATTATCTGCTAATAAAAATTTAGGTAAGTTCATGTTTGTGTTTTATAAGTTTTAAAGTTAGCCAATTAAATCTGATAAATAATAAAATTGCAGCCGTTGTTAAACCCGCCAAAAGACCTAACCATATGCCAAAACTGCCATACATTTCCTCTTTTCCTAAAAAATAGGAAATAGGAAAACCGACAACCCAATATGATATAAATGTTAAAAATGTAGGTATTTTAACGTCTTGCAAACCTCTTAAAGCTCCTAAAACTATAACTTGTATACTGTCTGTTATCTGAAAAAAAGCAGCTGCTAATAATAGTTTTGAAGCAATTGATACCACTTCAAAATTATCATTATAATTTAATGAATCTTTTAAATCTACATAAATATTCGGTAAGCTTTTTCGAAAAACAAAGAAAATAAGCGCAAAAAATATTGCGAATAAAATTCCGAATAAAAATATTGAAAAAGCAATTCTTCTTAATTCTTTATAATTTTGTAATCCTTTTTGATTACCAACTCTAATCATTGAAGCAACACTTAATCCCATCGCAACCATAAATGCCATTGAAGATAAATTTAATGCAATTTGATTTGCTGCTTGTGGATTTTTACCCAACAAACCACTTAACCAAATTGCTGATGTAAATATTGCTACCTCAAAAAACATCTGCATAGCACTTAATGAACCTAAACTGATCATTTTTTTTATCATTGCAATATCTAAAACAAATATTTTTATTTTTTTTACTATTTGTGCAGACCTCTTTTTGTAAAACATCAAAAGCCATAAATAAATAAGCATAATAAACCGAGAAAGTAAAGTTCCGTAAGCTGCACCAACAATACCTAGTTCAGGAAATCCAAATTTTCCAAAAATTAACAAATAATTTAAAATAACATTAGCAATATTGGCAATTAATGTAGCGTACATCGGGTATTTTGTCATAGACATTCCGTCGCTAAATTGTTTTATTGCTTGAAAAGTTATTAACGGAATAAGAGAAAAAGCTACTAAATCTAAATAAGGAATTGCTAATGAAACAACTTCTTCAGGCTGATTCATTAAATACATTAACGGTTTAGAGAAATAAACCATCAAAAATAAAAGCAGTCCTAAAGTTGAACACAAAAACAAACCATGCTTGTAAGCAGATCTTGCTTGTTGTAAATTATCTGATGAATCAGCCTCTGCAATTAAAGGTGTTATTGCTGTAGAAAAACCAATACCAATTGACATTGCTATAAACATAAAACTATTTCCTAAAGAAACAGCGGCTAATTCTGCTGTACCTAGCTGACCAACCATTATATTATCAATAAAACTTACAAAAGTATGACCTAGCATACCCAACATAACTGGAGCTGCTAGCTTCCAATTATATTTAAACTCTGATGTATATTGATAAATGTTCAACTAAATATTTAATTTATAATGCGAAGATATCTATAATACTTGAGGTATGTAAAAAAAATGTATTTTTGAATTTCAAACTTTTTAAAAATGGCAAACGTAACCTTAGGAGGAACCCCAGTAAAAACATTAGGTAATTTACCAGAAGTAGGCAGTAAAGCACCTGAATTTAATTTATCTACACTCGATTTATCTAGTAAAAGCTTATCAGACTATTCGGGTAAGAATATAGTTTTAAATATTTTTCCGAGTGTTGATACTGATACTTGTGCAACATCTGTAAGAGAATTTAACAAAAAGGCTTCGAGTTTAACAAATACAAAAGTATTATGTATTTCAAGAGATTTACCCTTTGCTCAGGCACGTTTTTGCGGTGCTGAAGGAATTAAAAATGTAGAAATGTTATCTGATTTTGCTGCAGGGAAATTCGGTAAAGATTATCAATTAGAATTTGCAGATGGTCCTTTTAAAAATTTACATTCAAGAGCAATTATAATTATAGACCCAGAAGGTATCGTAAAATATACAGAACAAGTTCATGAGATTGCAGATGAACCAAATTACAGTTCTGCTATAAATGCCATTTAAAAATGAAAAATCCAAAAGATGGCTTTTTAAAGGGAAGAATTAAAAGTCTAAAATATGCCTTTAAAGGCATGTGGATTTTAGTAACAACTGAAGATAGTATTAAAGCTCAATTATTTATAGGTTTAATGGCTGTCATTTTGGGTTTTATCTTTAATATATCTTCAACTGAATGGATGTTTCAATTCTTATCTATTGGTTTAGTTTTGGTTGCAGAAGCAGCTAACTCATCAATAGAAGAAGTTGCAGATTTTATTCATCCAGAATTTCACAAAAAAATAGGACTTATTAAAGATATTGCTGCAGGTATACCAACATTTGCCGCAATTATATCATTAATCATTGCTAGCATAATTTACATTCCTAAAATATTAGATTTATTTTAAATAAAATGTATATTTACTAGATAAAGAAGTATAAATTTTTAATGGCCAAGAAAAAATCTAAAACACTCACAAAAGATAAATTATCTTTTTTAAAAAATAGACAAACAGTAACCATAACAGCAACATTTTTAATGTTGTTTTCTGTTTTTTTATGTATTGCTTTCATTTCCTTTTTTTTTAATTGGCAAGAAGATCAAAGCACTCTAAATTATCTAACAGATAAATCTGTAGAAACGAATAACTTATTAGGTAAGTTAGGAGCAAACTTAAGCCATTTCTTTATATACAAAGGTTTTGGTATTCCTTCATTTATAATTGTATTTCAATTTTTTTTAATTGGCTTTTACATTTTAGCAAAAAAGAAGTTTTCAGTAATGATACTCTCTATAAATTGGAATCTTTTTTTTATGTTTTTACTTTCCTTGAGTTTTGGTTTTATAAACAAAAAATATGCTTTAGCTGCTGGTATTATAGGATTTGAACTAAATAATTATTTACAAACGTTTATTGGGAAAACTGGTTTAGCTATTCTTCTTATCTTTCTATTTATCTCTTATTCAATAATAAGATACAAAGTTACTTTTGATCACTTAATTGATAGTTTTAAAGAAAAAAGACAACTAAAAAAACTAAAAAACTTAGAAAAAAATGATACCAAAGAGGAAGTTTTAGAATCTAAAAATGAAACCATTTCTGAATCGGTAACATTAGATAAAAATAAAAAGTCTGAATTCGAATTATCTGTAGAAAATTTAAAACCTACAATTTCAAAATATTCAGATGTCCCTGAAAAAAATGAAAATAAAGAAGTTCAAACAAAATCAGAAAAAGACACAAAAGATAATTTAAATTTAGAAATTCAGAATGAAGAAAAAGATGTTGAAATTGATGTAGAAATTGATGTAGAAATTAGTAAAGAAGAGGAACACGCAACAGAAAATTTATCTGATAAAATAGTTAAAGACTTTGGTGAATTCGATCCTACACTAGAATTATCTAATTTTAAATTTCCAACATTTAATTTATTAAAACAATACAATGAAAGTATTTCTATTGATCCTGTAGAACTTGAGGCTAATAAAAATAAAATCGTTGAAACACTTAAAAATTATAAAATAGGAATTGATGAAATTAAAGCTACTGTTGGCCCAACAATTACTTTATATGAAATAGTTCCTGAAGCGGGTATCAGAATTTCAAAAATTAAAAATTTAGAAGATGATATTGCTCTTTCTTTAGCTGCACTTGGTATCAGAATTATCGCTCCAATTCCAGGAAAAGGTACAATAGGTATTGAAGTACCGAATAAAAAATCTACAATAGTATCAATGTATTCAGCAATTTCATCAAAGAAATTTCAAGAATCACAAATGGAACTTCCTATTGCTTTAGGTAAAACCATTTCAAATGAAACTTTTGTTGTAGATCTAGCAAAAATGCCGCATTTACTTATGGCTGGTGCAACTGGTCAAGGAAAATCTGTTGGTTTAAATGCTGTATTAACATCTTTATTATATAAAAAACATCCTGCTGAAGTAAAATTTATCCTTGTTGATCCTAAAAAAGTAGAACTTACACTTTTTAATAAAATAGAACGTCATTACTTAGCTAAATTACCAGACACAGAGGATGCAATCATTACAGATACAAGTAAAGTTGTTACAACCCTAAACTCTTTATGTGTAGAAATGGATAACCGTTACGATTTGCTCAAATCAGCAATGGTTAGAAACATAAAAGAATATAATGACAAGTTTAAGAGAAGAAAACTAAATCCAAATGATGGGCATAAATTTTTACCTTATATTGTTTTAGTTATTGATGAATTTGCCGACTTAATAATGACTGCAGGTAAAGAAGTAGAAACCCCTATTGCAAGACTAGCCCAATTAGCAAGAGCTATCGGAATTCATTTAATTGTTGCAACACAAAGGCCTTCTGTAAACGTAATAACGGGTATTATTAAAGCAAATTTCCCTGCAAGAATTGCGTTTCGAGTTACTTCAAAAATAGATTCAAGAACTATTTTAGATGCTCCAGGAGCAGATCAATTAATTGGTCGTGGAGATATGTTATATTCTGGAGGAAATGATATTAATAGAATTCAGTGTGCTTTTGTAGACACACCAGAAGTAGAAAAAATAACGGATTACATAGGTTCACAAAAAGCGTATCCAGAAGCATATCAATTGCCAGAATTTATCGGTGAAGATAGTGGCACAAATATTGATATTGACATCGCAGATAGAGACAAATTATTTAGAGAAGCCGCAGAAATTATTGTTACTGCACAACAAGGTTCGGCCTCTCTATTGCAAAGAAAATTAAAATTAGGTTATAATAGAGCAGGAAGATTAATCGACCAACTAGAAGCAGCAGGAATTGTAGGTCCTTTTGAAGGCAGTAAAGCAAGACAAGTTTTAGTTGCAGATTTTATTGCTCTAGATCAATTATTAGAAAATGAAAAAATTAATTAACATGAAAAAAATTACAATATTTATATTGTTTTTATTTGTAGAAAGCTTTTGTTTTTCACAAAATTCAACGGAAGCTAAAAATATATTAGATGAAGTTTCAAATACAATGGGTTCATATGAAAATATGTTCATTGCCTTTAGTCAAACTCTAAGTAATGAAGAAGCTGGTATTAAAGAAGGAGATGAACCGCCAATAAACGGAGAAATAAATTTAAAGGGTGAAAAATACAACCTTAAATATTTAGGGAATAATTTTATTTATGATGGCAAAAAATTATATGTTATAAATAATGATGAAAAAGAGATCTCTGTTTCTGATGAAGATTTAGATGAAGGTGATGGTTTTATTTACCCTTCTAAACTATTAACTTTTTATAAAGAAGGTTATAGCTTCGAAATGGGGAAATTAGTAAATATAAAAGGTAGAGAAATTCAATTTGTAACTCTAATTCCAATAGATAGTAATTCTGATATTATGAAAGTTGAATTAGGTATTGACTCAAAGACAAAACATATCTATAAGTTAATACAAACAGGTACAAATGGCGCTAAAACTATTTTTACAATTACGAATTTTAAAAATAATCAATCATTGAGTGAAAATCTTTTCAAATTTGATCGTCAAAAATATCTAAGTCAAAATTACACCATAGATTAATAGAAAACCAATTAACAGAAAATTAGTAGCATCTTACCTTTTAAGATGCTATTTTTGTAACCAATGAAAATTTTAGATAAATATATTCTTAAAAGTTTTTTTAGGCCGTTTATTGCAACATTCTTAATTGTTTTGTTTGTGTTAGTAATGCAAACCCTTTGGCAAACTTTTGAAAACATTGCAGGTAAAGGCATTAGTCTAATTTTTATATTAAAGTTTTTATATTATTCAACTTTAATGATAATACCTCAAGCACTTCCAATCGGAGTGTTATTATCGTCAATAATGGCATTAGGTAATTTAGGAGAAAATTATGAATTTGCTGCTGCAAAATCCGCTGGTGTATCATTACAAAGATTAGTAAGACCTATTGCTATTTTAGCAATTTTTCTAAGTGGTATCAATTTTATATTTTTGAACAACGTATACCCATACGCAATACTTAATCAACAAAACCTATATCTAAACATTAAGAAGAAAAAACCAGCCTTAGCTCTTGTTGAAGGAAGTTTTAATGCAGATTTACCTGGCTATCAAATAAAATTTGATGAGAAATATGGTGAAGAAGAAAACTTGTTAAAAAATGTTTTAATATATGACTTAACAAGTAACAAAGGAAATCAAAAAGTAATTACTGCTGAAAAAGGTAAAATCCTTACTGAAGAAGGAAGTAGATATATGACATTCGTGCTAAATAATGGTAATTACTACGAAGAACATGTAAAATCTGCTAGAACTAGTTTAAAAAGAAAAAAAATGGCTGCTTCTAGTGCTACTTTTGATGAATACGAATTCAATATTGATATTTCTTCTGTAGTTGGTGGAGTTTTAGATACCAATAAGGTTACGAATCATTTTAGAATGTTAACACTCAAACAACTAAAAGACACAGTACCTGATTTAAAAAACAGATATGACGAAAATCTAAATAATCGTTCAAAAAATATATTTACAAGCACTTATGCAAAAAATTTATATAAATATGCTGATTCAACTAAAGCAAAAAATATAGACATAAATATTCTTGAGAATTTTAAAACTGAAGATAAGATTTCTGTTTTAAATTCAGCAAAAACCAAAACAAATAGAGCGTTAAGTTCTTTAAAAAATAGTCTTGAAAGTCTAAAATGGACAAGAAAAACATTAAATTTCTTTGATACAGAATATTACAATAGAGTCGCTTTTTCTCTATCTTGTTTAGTATTATTTTTTATTGGAGCACCTCTAGGTTCTATCATAAGAAAAGGAGGGTTTGGTTTACCGATGATTTTAGCAATTGGAGTTTATGTCTTATATTTTTTCACAAATACTTTTGGCAGAAACCTAGCAGAAGAAAGTTCTATTTCAGCCATTTTAGGCTCGTGGATTTCATTTTTGATAATGGCTCCACTAGCAATATTATTAACAATAAGAGCAACAAAAGATAAAGGGATATTTAATGTAGATTCCTTTCTACAACCTTTATCAAATCTATTTAAAAAGATATATCCTTTTAAGAAGAAAAAAATATGATTACTGAAAATACATCAAAAAAAATACAATTAGATACCATAGAAGAAGCAATTAATGATATTAGAAAAGGTAAAATCATTATTGTTGTTGACGACGAAAATAGAGAAAATGAAGGAGATTTTTTAGCTGCTGCAGAAAAAGTTACTCCAGAGATGATCAACTTTATGGCTACTCATGGTAGAGGACTAATTTGTACTCCTTTAACCGAAAACCGTTGTAAAGAGCTAGCTTTAAATATGATGGTTTCTAACAATACTGATCCAATGGAAACCGCTTTTACAGTTTCTGTTGACTTAAAAGGAAAAGGTGTTACTACAGGAATTTCTGCTTCAGATAGAGCTTTAACTATTAAAGCGTTAATAGACAAAGAAACAAAACCTTTTGATTTAGCGAGGCCTGGCCACATTTTCCCTTTAAAAGCCAAAGAGGGTGGTGTATTGAGAAGAACTGGTCATACAGAAGCTGCTATAGACTTCGCAAGATTAGCAGGCCTACAACCTGCTGGAGTAATTGTAGAAATAATGAATGAAGATGGAACAATGGCACGTTTACCTCAACTTTTAGAAGTTGCCAAAAAGTTTGATATCAAAATTGTTTCAATAGAAGATTTGGTGGCTTATAGAATGGAGCACGATTCTTTAATTGAGAAAAAAGAAGATTTTGAGGTGAAAACTCGTTTTGGTTCATTTAGATTAAGAGCTTATGAACAAACTACAAATAATCAAATTCATATAGCTTTAACAAAAGGAAATTGGACTGCTTCTGAAGGAGTTTTAACTAGAATAAATTCTACTTTAGTTAATAATGATATTCTAGGAACTCTAACAAATAATGCTGACAAGAAGTTAGATAAAATGTTTAAAGCAATAAATGACGCTGAAAAAGGTGCTATTTTATTTATTAATCAACAAAATCAATCTAGAAACTTATTAAGTAGGTTACATATTTTAAAGGAAAATCAGAAAAAAGGAGAATTAAAAGCTCCTGCAATTGCAATGGATCAAAGAGATTTTGGAATTGGAGCACAGATTTTACATGATTTGAACATCAGTAAAATAAAACTTATGACAAACTCACAACAAACTAAAAGAGTTGGTATGATTGGTTATGGTCTTGAAATTATTGATTATGAAGGGTATTAAATAGCAACCTCTTCTCCACTCTCTATTTCATAAGGAGTTTTATTTTTCACGAAGACTCTTGCAGTTAAATTTCCGTTTAGATAAATTTTATTATCTATAACTTCTAACCAAGAACCTTCTCTTAAACCTAAAACAGAAGTATCATTAAAGATATGAAACTCTTTAATTCTAGTTTCCCTAGTTTCTCCCATATGAGTTGAACCTTTTATAGGATCTAAATAATGCGCATTTATATTGAAAGGAATACAACCTAGAGTTGTAAAACTTGGTGGATACACTATTGGCATATCATTGGTATTCATCATTGTAATACCACAAATATTACTTCCTGCACTTGTGCCTAAATAAGGTATTCCTTTTTCTATTACATTTTTTAAGGTTGATAAAATATTGTGCTTATATAATTGATTTACGAGTTCAAAAGTATTTCCACCACCTGTGAAAATTCCCTCTGCATTTTGCAAAGCTAGTCTAGGGTTTTGAAATTCATGAATTCCTTTAACTTTCAAATCAATTTTAGCAAAAGCTGTTTGTGCCTTTTCTGTATAACTATCATAAGAGATTCCGCTTGGTCTTGCATATGGTATAAAAAGAATCGTTTTTATACCTTTAAAAAAACTTTTTAATGAGGGCAGTAAATATTGTAAGTATTCCTCTCCATGAATTGTTGAAGTACTTGCGATAATCATTTTTTTCATAATTCAAAAATAAATGAATATTAGTATATAGTGGTTTTTGTTTAACAAAATTTTATACATGCATTAGTAGAAATTTAAGACTAAAATCTGTTTAATTTGTAAAAACACAATCAATTGCAAACTAAAGTTAGTCTATTTTTTATTCTATTTATTATTTTTCAAACAAAATGTCAAACCAATATTAAGGGAGTTGTAAAAGACACTTTGGGTTTTTCTAAAGATATACATATTATAAATTTGAATTCAAAAAATGGGACTTTCACAAACATTAATGGTGAATTTGAAATACTAGTAAATCTAGGAGATAGACTTCAAATAACATCTATTCAACATGAAACAAAAATTGTTACAGTCGCAAATATTACTTTAAAAAATAAATTTATATCTATCTTTTTAAAATTAAAAATACATCAATTAGAAGAATTTGAATTAAAGAAACATAACCTTTTAGGCTCTCTAATATCAGACGTAAAAAAAGTTCCAATAGATAATTCAAAAAAATTTGATGCAATTGGTCTTGGTTTACCAAATGCAAACAAAAAAAAATTAACACCTGTTGAAAGAAAATTATATACCGCAACAACAAGTAACGGAGTTATACCTCTAGACTATATTCTCAATGTAATATCTGGTAGATTAAAGATTATAAAAGAAGAACAAACTGTTGTTAAACAAAATAATGAAGCCGAATATATTTATAAAAATTATAAATTTATTATAAGAGACCACATTAAAATTAGTGAAGACGACATATATAGATTCATATATTACTGCATTACAGATCCTCTTTTTGATAATAAAAACTTATCTGACAAATTTAAAATGATTGATTTTTTTAAAGAAATGGCAATCAATTTTAAATTAAATTCAAATATCAAAATTGATTAAAAACTAAATTTTAGCATAAATTATGAAATGATTTTTGTAAATTAGAAGTATAATAATTTTTCATTTATCTGAATTACAATGTTTAAAAAGCTAATTTTTCTATTTATCTTTATTGCTATTCATAACCTTTCTTTCTCTCAAGAAAGAAAAAAACTTATCACCGGATCTGTTAAAGATTCTTTAGGAATGATAAAAGATGCAAACATTATTAACCTTAAAACTAAACAAGGAACATTTTCGAACGAAGAAGGTCTTTTTAGAATTTTTGTTTCTAAAGGAGATACGCTTAGATTCTCATCTGTTCAACATGAAATTCAAAAGATAGTTGTTTCTGAAAACATTTTTAAAGAAAATAAAATAGTTGCAGTTTTACAATCAGCCATATATACTTTAGATGAAATAGAATTAAAAAGACACGATTTAAAAGGTAGGTTAGGTATAGATATTAAAGAAGTACCAAAAGATGAAAGAGATTCTTTACTGAGAAGTGTTATGGATTTTTCGAACATAGATTTTAAAGAGAGAGATAATACAATAGATGATATAAAAAGAGCTAAACCACCAATTGTTAATACCATGGAAGGAGCTATGCCTATGGCAGGAGCTGGTGCCGCAGTTAGTATTCCTTTTCAAAACTCTAAAAAACTTTGGGCTCTTAGAAAAGAATTAGAATTAAAGAAAAACTTTCCTTATAAAATTATGTCTGAATTAGGAGATCAATTTTTCTTTGATGAACTTGAAATCCCTATTGAAAAATATTTTCATTTTTTAGAATATTGTAATCCTTTAGGCATAGAAAATATGTATAATAAAGGAAGAACCCTAGAGGTTATAAAAATTTTAAAATCTGAAAGTAAATCTTATTTAGAAATAATAAAAAAAGAGTAATTTGGCTAAAAATTATTTTCAAATTGTCAATGAAAGTTAAATCGCTTTTTTTTCTTTTTATTTCAACCTCTCTCCTATCTTTTACAGTTCATAAATACTATTTGAGTTTAACTCAAATCAACTTCAAAAAAGAGGCAAAATCAATTCAGATTATTACAAATGTTTTCATGGATGATATTGAGTTAGCAATTAATGAGGATAATAATATTGACTTACAACTAAAAACAACAAGAGAATTAAAAAACAGCGATTTTTATTTTAAAAAGTATTTAAAAGAAAAATTAGAATTCAAAGTAAACGATACTTTAAAAAACTTCAATTATATTGGAAAAGAATATGATGGTGATTTAGTTTTCTTCTATTTAGAAATTGAAAATATAGAATTTATAAACTCGCTAGAAGTGAGTAATAAAATTTTAATAAATCACTTTTTAAGTCAGCAAAATTTAGTGAAAAGTAATATAAATAAAAAGAATAAAAGTTTCATTTTAGATATTAAGAAAACAAAAGTGAACCTAATAAATTAATTAAAAATTAAATAAACAATTATGAAAAAACTCAGCGTTTTATTATTTACAATTTGTTTTGTTAGCTACTCTTATGCTCAAAAAGCAAAAGAAGGACATACCAATCAAAATAAATTTAGACAATTAAAACAAGAATTACCAACACCAAATTCGCAGAGAACTGCATCTGGTGCTCCTGGTAAAGAATATACTCAACAAAAAGTTGATTATAAAATGGATATTGTATTAGATGATGCAAATACCAAAATTACAGGATCTGAAACTATCACATATCATAATAATTCTTCTGATGAATTACGTTATTTATGGGTTCAATTAGACCAAAATATGAGAGCTAGTGATTCAAAAACTCCAGATATTACGCCTAACAGAATTCCGAAAAAGATCAGCAAAAAAAGATATGATCGTTTTTTTCCTGAAAAACCATTTGACGGAGGTTTCAATATCATGAGTGTTACAAATACAGATGGTAGTAATTTATCGCACATTATTAACCAAACAATGATGCGTATTAACCTTCCAAAACCATTAGCATCAGGAGAAAAATTTGAATTTAATATATCTTGGTGGTATAACATCAACAATCATAGAACTCAAGGAGGAAGATCTGGCTACGAACATTTTACAGAAAATGGTAATAATAACTACGTAATAGCTCAGTTTTATCCTAGAATGTGTGTATACGACAATGTTGAAGGATGGCAAAACGATCAGTTTTGGGGAAGATCTGAATTCGCTTTAGAATTTGGTGATTTTGAGGTTAATATAACTGTTCCAGAAGATCATATGTTAGGTGCAACAGGTATTCTACAAAACGAAAAAGAAGTTTTTACTAAAAAAGAATTAAAAAGATTAAATAAAGCTAAGAGTACTTTTGATAATCCTGTAATAATTCGAACTCAAAAAGAAGCTGAGAAAATTGAAAAAACTAAAGCAAAAAGCACAAAAACTTGGAAATTTTTCGCAGAAAATGTAAGAGATTACGCTTTTGCTACATCTAGAAAATTTATTTTAGACGGAATGGCTGTTGATATAAATGGTAAAACTGTAATGGCTTATTCATTATATTCTAAAGAAGCAAATCCTTTATATGGTGATCACTCAACAAGAGCAGTTGCTCAAACCTTAAAAACTTATTCTAAATATACTTTTGATTATCCTTACCACAAAGCAATTTCTGTAGATGGTCAAATGGGAATGGAATACCCACAAATTTGTTTTAACCCAGGAAGACCAGATTTACCTGACGGAGGTTATTCAGATAGAATGAAATATAGAATGATTAAAGTAACAATTCATGAAGTAGGCCATAACTACTTCCCTATGATTGTTAATTCTGATGAAAGACAATGGACTTGGATGGATGAAGGATTAAATTCTTATTTAGAAATGTTAGCAGAATGGGATTATGATCCGAACTTTCCTATCACAAGAGGACTACCAAAAAATATTGTTAGATACATGAGTGGTGATCAATCTAGAATTGCACCAATAATGTCTAAAGGAGATAATGTTTATAGCTTTGGTAATAACGCCTACGGAAAACCAGCAACTGCTTTACATATTTTAAGAAACACCATTATGGGTAAAGAACTTTTTGATTATGCTTTTAAAACCTATGCAGAAAGATGGAAATTTAAACACCCAAGTCCTGCAGATTTCTTTAGAACTATGGAAGATGCATCTGGTGTTGATTTAGATTGGTTTTGGAGAGGATGGTTTTATACTACAGACGTAACAGACATTGGTATAAAAAGTGTAAAAAAATATAGTACAGAAATAGATAATGAAACTGTAAATTCTATAGAAGATACTTCAGAAGGTTTATCTTTCTCTAAAAAACAAGATAAATATCATTATGAAATAACATACAATAAGCCAGGAGGTTTGGTAATGCCTATAATTGTTGAATTTACTTATAATGATGGTAGTAAAGAACGTAAAACATATCCAGCACAAATATGGAGATATAATGATACAGAAGTTACAAAAGTATTTTCTTCTTCTAAACAAATAAAAAGTATACTTATAGATCCTGATTTAGAAACTGCTGATGTAGATACTTCTAACAATAGCTTTCCAAGAAAATCTGAAAACAGATTTGATCAATTTAAAAAGCAATTAAAAAACTAAACAAAATTTAAATAAGGTGCGAAATACAAAAGTTTGCACCTTTTTTCTTCTTAATAAAGGTTTGTTAAATTTACTTAGATATTTAACAAATTCATATCTTATTATTACTTTTAACCAATATAAATTCAAATCAATTCAAATGAAAAAAATTAGTTTATTTGTATTTGCTTTTATCTTCTTTTCAAGCGCAGTAATTGCTCAAGAAAAACAAGAAGAGAAAAAGAAAGTACAACAAGGTCACATAGATCAAAACAAATTTAGGCAACTAAAAGATGTTTTAGCAACACCTAACGACCAACACACAGCTTCTGGCGCTCCAGGTCATCAATATACTCAACAAAAAGTTGATTATATAATGGATATTCGTTTAGATGAAGCAAACAATAAAATTTATGGTGATGAGAAAATAACTTACCATAACAACTCTAAAGATGTCCTAGAATATTTGTGGGTTCAATTAGACCAAAATATGAGAGCTGATGATTCTCAAACTCCTTTAGCAAATTCAGGAGGAGCTTCTGCTTGGATTTCACCAAGTGAATTCAAATCTAGCTACATGAAAGAAGGAAAAGGTTTTGGATTTAACATTGAAAAAGTTGAAACTAATGGTAAACCTTTATCGCATTTTATAAACAGAACCATGATGCGTATTAACTTACCAAAGCCTTTAGCTTCTGGTGAAGTTTTTAAATTCAGAATAAAGTGGAATTACAAAGTAAATAATTCTGTAAAAGATGGTGGAAGATCTGGTTTTGAAGATTTTCCTGACGGAAATAACAATTATACAATTGCTCAATTCTTTCCAAGATTAGCAGTTTATAACAATGTTGAAGGTTGGCAAAATATGCAATTTTGGGGAAGATCTGAATGGGCTTTAGAATTCGGAGATTATGATGTAAAAATCACTGTTCCTGAAGATCATATTATGGAAGCTTCTGGTCAATTACAAAACGAAAAAGAAGTATTAACAAAAGAACAGAGAAAGCGTTATGCAAAAGCAATGACTTCTTTTAACGATCCTGTTTTTATTGTTACTCAAAAAGAAGCTGAAGAAAATGAAAAAGGTAGAAGTACAAAAACAAAAACTTGGCACTTTAAAGCTAATAAAGTAAGAGATTTTGCTTTTGCTACATCTAGAAAATACATCTGGGATGCAATGGCTGTTAATATTAATGGTAAAACTATAATGGCTACTTCTCTTTATCCAAAAGAAGGAAACCCTTTATGGGAAGAACATTCTACAAGAGTAGTTGCAAATACTTTAGAAGAATATTCAAAATTAACTTTTGATTATCCTTACCCTAAAGCAGTTTCAGTACATGCTAAAAATCAAGGTATGGAATATCCTATGATTTGCTTTAACTATGGACGACCAAATCCTGATGGGACATATTCTGATAGAGTTAAAAACGGAATGATTGGTGTAATTACTCATGAAGTTGGTCATAACTTTTTTCCTATGATTGTTAATTCTGATGAAAGACAATGGACTTGGATGGATGAAGGTCTTAATTCTTTTGTAGAAATTTTAGCTGAATTAGATTACGATCCTAATTTCAATACTGGTAATTTACCGAAAGATATCGTTCGTTATATGAGCGGAGATCAATCAAATTTATCTCCAATTATGTCTCAAGGAGACTACGTAAAACAGTTTGGACCAAATGCATATACAAAACCTGCTGCAGGTCTTTATATGTTACGTCAAACAATAATGGGTCCTGAATTATTTGATCATGCATTTAGAACATATTCTCAAAGATGGATGTTTAAACACCCAACTCCTGCAGATTTCTTTAGAAGTATGGAAGATGCATCTGGAATGGATTTAGATTGGTTTTTTAGAGGTTGGTTTTATACTACAGATGTAACTGACATAGGAATTAAAGAAGTTAAACCATTATATTTAACTGATAAACCTAGTGAAAGAGTTGCTAAATTAAAAGAACAATACAAGCAATATTTTGAAAGTTTAGGAGATCTTGTTTACATCACTGATAAGAAAGAAGATGCAAATGCAAATGCAATGGATAGCTATGTTAATGGCAAGGAAGTTCCTTCTTATATATATTCTGTTGAATTTGAAAAACCTGGAGGCTTAATGATGCCAATCATTGTTGAGTTAACTTATGCTGATGGCTCAAAAGAAAGACAAACTTTCCCTGCTTATATTTGGAGAAGAGATGAAAACTCAGTAAAAAAGGTATTTGCTTCATCTCAAGAAATTAAGTCTATAAAAGTAGATCCAGACTTAGAAACTGCAGATGTAGATACTTCTAATAATAGTTGGCCTAAGAAAGAGGCTGATAAATTCGATGAATTTAAAGAAAAGGTTAAAGGCTAAAGTTTATAAATAGCTTTTTTCGATTATCGTTTAAAAATAAAAACCTCGCAAATGCGAGGTTTTTTTAGTTTCATTTAAAATTTATTAAAAAAATAAATTCATTTTTTTAGGTTTTAAGAAGACCAAAATTCCCGTTTTTTATTCAATTGTTCTTCCTCATTTAAATATTCTTCTGCTTCTTCAGGAGATAATACTTTTAAAAATGATGAATGTTGTTCAATTGCATATTCTATTTTACCAACAATAGTATCAATTGAATCATTTTCATAATCTATTTCTAAAGGATTTTTTATAACCATAGACTGTAAAACATTTCTTTTTTTTATGCTTAATCCTTTTTTATCAAAAGAACGTCTAAAACCGTCAATAACAATCGGTATTACAATTGGTTTGTATGTTTTTATAATATGAGCAGTACCTCTTCGAATAGGTTTAAACGGAGTTGTTGTTCCTTGAGGAAAAGTGATGACCCAACCATCATCTATGGCCTTACCTATATTTGAAATATCAGAATTTTTTACTTGTCTATTAACATCTTTTCCTCCAGATCTCCAAGTTCTATCAATAGATACAGAACCTGTATATGCAAATATTTTAGGTAAAAAACCAGATCGCATGGTCTCTCCAGCTGCTACATAATAAATATTTAATTTGGGGTTCCAGATGTAACCAATATTTCTAATTGAATCATCTCTTCCTTTTAATGCTGCATTAAAAACATGAAACATAGCAGCAACATCAGCAAAATAAGTTTGATGATTTGAAATAAATAAAACTTTTCTATCAGGTAGATTTCGTAAAATCTCAGAACCTTCAATTTGTAAATTATTAAAACTTCTATAACGTCCATGAGATATGACTCCCAAAATACGTATTAACCATTTTTTTATGAATAAATAATGGCCAAAAGGATTCCTTTTAAATAAGGGCATTTTTAATTTTTTGTTGTTAAACAAAATTACAAAAGAAAAATAGAAAAACTATTTTATGAGTTCTTTAATTTCAGAAAGCATCATAGCTGTAGCTCCCCATATAATATGATTATTGATTTTAAAACAAGGAACATCAATATTTGTCATATAAGAAGTTGTTAAATTTACAGAAGTAATGTTCTTATTATCAGTTAAATCTTTTATTGAAACTTCAATGATAGAATCTACTTCGTGATTTATTGAAAATTTTGGTTCATTTAAAGAAACCCCAATGAAAGGAGTCGCTAAAAAATTACTTGGAGGAATATAAACATCTGTCAATTCTCTAATAATTTCTATGGATTTTACATCTACTCCTACTTCTTCAAAAGCTTCTCTTAAAGCAGTTGTTTCTAGGTTTTCGTCTATATTTTCAAATTTACCACCAGGAAAACTTATCTGTGCAGAATGAGTTCCATTATAGGTTGCCCTTTTTGTTAAACAAATAGCAACTTCATTCATTTTATTTGGATAAAATAATGCCAAAACTGCTGCTTTTTTTGGATTTTGGGCTTTAATTTTATCTTTAGTATAACTTAAACGCATTTGAGGAGCCATTTTAAACTGTGCATCTAAACCTCCTAAATCTTTATTTTTTAAAGAATTAATTTTAAGAATAAACTCGTTAAAATTCATTTTTGATTCTTACTTTTAAACAAACATATAATATTCTAAAATATAAATTTCTTTTTAGACTAGAAATATAAAGTTGCTATGAATAAAAAATATAAAAAGTTATTGTTGAGTATTATTTTAGATTTAGTTGGTCTAATTCCTTTAATAGATATTATTTGGGCTCCTTTATCTGGATATATTATGAGCAAAATGTATAAAGGAAATAAGGGTAAAATTGCTGGAATAATAAGTTTTATAGAAGAAATTATACCCTACTCAGATTTTATACCAACGTTTACAATTATGTGGATTTATAATTTTGTTTTTCTAAATAATAATGAATCGACTAAAAAGAAAAAGGTATTGTAAAATTCTAGTTCTTTTCTCTAAATAAAAAACCAAGACCTAATCTAGATAAAAACTTTTTTTCAAATGCCCAAAAAAACTTAAACTGACCAAAAAACCATCCTACAATGGGTAATGTTAATTGATAAATTGGAAAAATTAGTAAAATTCGTAATGGCCAATAAAAAAGATGATTTAAAGTGTCTTGAGTTAATCCGAAAAAAATACATACAGGTTTGGCAACCCAAGCTGCAAAAGAACCATTTATTGCAAATACTATTAGAATAGCTACTAAAGACCAGTTACTTTCTATTCCCCATCTTTGTTTTAGTTTTTTCATTTTAAACTGGTGTATCTTCTTTTTTTATCTTTCTAACCATTAGCCAAATACCTATTATCACTAAAGGAATACTTAAAATTTGCCCAGTATTTAATGAATTAAGTACCCAATCTTCCCTCCCATCAACTTGAGCCTCTTTTAAAAATTCTATAAAAAAACGCATTGACCAAAGAACAATCATAAAAAGACCAAATAAAAAGCCTGTTTTTTTCTTTTTATCGGTTTTCCAATAAAAATACCACATTATAAAAAATAAAATTAAATAACTAAATGCCTCATATAATTGAGTAGGATGCCTTGCTAGTGTCTCTCCATTTGCTTTAAATATAACCCCAAAGTTACTTCCTGTTGGCTTACCATAAATCTCAGAATTAAAAAAGTTCCCAAACCTTATAAAAAAACCGGCTAAAGCTACCATTATTGCTAATCTGTCTAATATAAACAACCATGATTTTTGCAGATGTTTTTTTGCATAAAAATACATAGCTATAGGTATCGCTATCGCTGCTCCATGGCTTGCAAAACCAGTAAAACCAGTAAATTTCCAAGATCCATTTACATTTTTAAATGGAATAAATATTTCTAATAAGTGGTTTTGATAATAATCCCAACTATAAAAAAATACGTCTCCTAAACGCATTCCTATTAACATAGATACAAAAACATACATAAATATTGCATCTAACTTTTCAATCGGAATTTTATCTTCTATATATATTTTTTTCATTAGATAAAGCCCTAATAGAAAAGCTGCTACAAACATTAAGCTATACCATCTTACGGTAAAAAAACCTAAATCAATACCCAAAGAAGGATCCCACTCTATTGCTAAAAAACTCATGTATTTTTTTTATTATTATTTTTATCTGGAACAGGATCATAACCTGAACCTCCCCATGGATGACAACTAGATATTCGTTTCAAAGACAACCAACCTCCCAAGAACAAACCATGCTTTTGTAGAGCTTCTACTGTATACTGAGAACAAGTTGGCGAATACCTACAAGTTGAAGGTGTATAAGGTGAAATTGCCGTTTGATAAAAACGGACAATCAATATAAATGGATATATTAAAATCTTTTTCAAACTAATTTATTGAAAATGTTGTGCCTTCTCTGCCGTCTTTTAATTGAATTCCTAACTCTAAAAGTTCATCTCTAATTTGATCTGATAAAGCCCAATCTTTATTTTCCCTGGCTTCTTTTCTTAATTTAATCAACAATTCTACAACACCATTCACTTTTTCTGAATTGTCTTCATGCGATTCATTCATCAATCCTAACACATCAAAAACAAATGCATTTAAAGTTTTTTTGAAATCAATTAAGTCGTCGTTATTTAAAGAAGCTTTACCTTCTTTAATTTGATTAATAAGTTTTACAGCTTCAAATAAATGAGAGATTAAAATTGGCGTATTAAAATCATCATTCATTGCGGAATAGCATTTTTCTATCCAATCTTTTAAGTCAAATGTTGATGAATTCCCTGCTTTTAATAACTCTAAAGTATTAATAGCTTCCATCAATTTTTTAAATCCTTTTTCGCTTGCAAGCAAACCATCATCAGTTAAATCTAATATACTTCTGTAAGAAGATTGTGCATTAAAAAAGCGAATAACACTTGGCGAATATGCTTTACTAAAAAACTTATTATTCCCTGACAATAACTCATGAGGATTAACCGAGTTACCTGTACTTTTAGACATACGTTGTCCATTTAGATGAAGCATATTGGCATGCATCCAATAATTAACTGGTGAAGTTCCTTTAGC
>JBELHK010000015.1:0-10348 GCA_042091415.1 Polaribacter sp.
CCATTGTTATCAAAACCTAAATCAATTAACGCTTGCTCGAAGTTTGAGTCTGGTATTGAAACTGTCTGAGAATAAATGGGTATTGAAGAAATTAACAATAACAATAATAGCAGAATTCTTTTCATTTTTTTTAAGTTAAGTAGTTAAAAGACTAATTGTTAGCAATTTTCTTATGATGAGCAAAAATATTATATTTTGTTAAAATAACAAAAATAAAATTAGCCTCTTTAAAATAAATTATACTTTAGTATGGTTTTTAAGTTTAGTATTTTATCTTAAAAAACTAGATATCTATAAAAATACCGCATGATTGAGAATAAAATTATAAATGTTGTAATAGCAGG
The DNA here is from genome assembly GCA_042091415.1 of Polaribacter sp. Taxonomy (GTDB): domain Bacteria; phylum Bacteroidota; class Bacteroidia; order Flavobacteriales; family Flavobacteriaceae; genus Polaribacter. Next base: position 345 of record JBELHK010000015.1, read on the forward strand.
CGATAATCGTTTTTTTTTGTGAAGCACTACAAGAGAGTTTAGATACTCATAAAAACATAAATGTTGTTAAAATTTCAACGACATTAATTGATATCATTGAATACTCAGAAAATAATATTTTTGATGTATTAATTTTAGATTTAAGTTTTAATGGAGAAAGCTCTTTAGATTATATTAAAGAAATTAAGAATGATAAAAACTTTAAAATTATTATTTTAACAACATTAAATAATTCTGTTTTTAAGAATAGAGCTTTAAAAAATAAAGGTATAAATGCTTTTGTTGGTAAAGATTCAAAGCTAATAAAGTTTAAAGAAATTATCATCGACACTTTTTACGATAAGCTAGAAAAAGAGTCTATTAAAAAAACTAAGTTAGCGGTAGATAATATAAAGTTTACGAAAAGAAAAATTGATGTTTTACAATTACTTTATAAATTTTCTGACTTAAGAGAAACAGAACTCTCTAAAAAACTTAACGTATCTGTTAGCTGTTTAAAAACTCATAAAAGAGAACTTTTTAAACTTACAAGTACAAAAAACGCCCAAGAGCTTATAAAGTTTGGGATAAAAAAAGGAATTATAATGCCTTAAACAAGTATCTGAGATGTATGATCTTTTGTTTTTACTTTTGTAATTATATTTTCTATTAGACCATTTTCATCAATTACAAAAGTTGTTCTGTGAATACCATCGTATTCTTTTCCCATAAACTTTTTAGGTCCCCAAACACCAAAAGCATTTATAACAACTTTCTCTTCATCTGCCAATAAAGGAAAAGGTAATTCATATTTATTTATAAAATTTTGCTGTCTTTTTTGAGAATCTGCGCTTACACCTAATATATCATAACCTTTTGATAAGAAAGTATTATAATTATCGCTTAAGTTACATGCCTCTGCAGTACAACCTGGAGTACTTGCTTTAGGATAAAAAAATACAACTAACTTTTTGCCCTTATAATCTTCTAATTTTAACGTTTCTCCATTTTGGTTCAACGCTGAAAAGTTTGGTGCCTTATCTCCTATTTGTAAAGTTGTCATAAATTTATAATTAATGTTTTAAACAAAGTTAACTATTAAAATAAATGAACTTAAAATTTTTTAGATTAAAAATTTCATAAAAAAAGATGTTTTTCATTTTCAATGCTTAATTTTATCAAATACAGAGATATATTTTTTAACACATTAAAAATGAATAAAATCCAAAAGGTAGACTTCGTAATCGAAACATTACAAGAATTTTATCCTGAAATACCAATTCCCTTAGACCATAAAGATCCCTTTACTTTATTAATAGCCGTTTTATTATCAGCACAATGCACAGATGTTAGAGTAAATCAAATTACCCCTCTTTTATTTGCTAAGGCTGATAATCCTTTTGATATGATTAAAATGACTCAAGAAGAAATAAAGGAAATTATAAGACCTTGCGGATTATCTCCAATGAAAAGTAAAGGTATTTATGGATTATCAAAAATTCTGATTGATAAATATAATGGAGAAGTTCCTCAATCTTTTGAGGGTTTAGAAGAGTTACCTGCAGTTGGTCATAAAACTGCTAGTGTTGTAATGAGTCAAGCTTTTGGTGTCCCTGCTTTTCCTGTTGACACTCATATTCATAGACTTATGTACAGATGGAATTTATCGAATGGAAAAAGTGTAACACAGACAGAAAAAGATGCAAAAAGACTTTTTCCAAAAGAACTTTGGAACGATTTACACCTTCAAATCATTTGGTATGGCAGAGAATATTCGCCTGCTCGTGGCTGGAACCTCGACAAAGATATTATTACAAAAACCATTGGAAGAAAAACTATTTTAAACAAGTATTTCAAAGATTTGAAATTATAAAAAAAGCTTCAAAAAAATTGAAGCTTTTCTCTCTTAATTCAAATTTAATTCAATGAAATTTTCTGATTTGGTTTTTAAAATAGTTAGAGATTTTGAAAAATTAATCAAAAATTGAATTGTTTCTTGTTTAGGTTGCATCTGAATTTCAGATGGCTTTTTAGGGTAAAGTTGCATCATATAAAAGTGTTTTTAAATAACTGATTACGAAATTATAACGATGCTAATTTCAATTTAGTATTAATTAACTAAAATAATTTTATGTTTTTCAATTAACTTTCTCATATTTATTAAAGCATAGCGCATTCTACCAAGAGCTGTATTAATACTAACTCCCGTATTTTCACTTATTTCTTTAAAACTCATGTCTTTGTAAATACGCATTAACAGAACTTCTTTTTGTTCTGTTGGTAATTCATTTACTAGCTCTCTAACATCTGCAAAAATTTGGTCTTGAATAATTTGTTTTTCTGCATTTAAACCACCGTCTTTAAGAACTGAAAAAATATCGAATTCGTCAGTATTTTGAAAAGAAGGCATTCTATTATTCTTTCTAAAATAATCTATAACTAAATTATGAGCAATTCTCATAACCCAAGGTAAAAATTTACCTTCTTCATTATAATTTCCTTTTTTTAAAGTTCTAATAACTTTTATAAAAGTATCTTGAAATACATCTTCGGTAATATTTCTATCTTGAACTTTAGAATATATAAAACTAAATAATCTTTGTTTGTGCCTATTAATTAATATTGACAAGGAGGCCTCATCTCCTTTAATATAATTACTTACAAGAATGCTATCTGGGATAATTTGTTTACGAACCATATCTACCTAATTTACAGAACACAAGGCCCTATATTAAATTTAAAAATTAAAGTAGTTTTAGATTATATGGTAAGTATTTTGAATGGTTAATATTCTCAAATATATAATTAATTTTCTACAATACAAACTTTTTAAGAAATTGAAGTCAACACATTTTTCATTAACGCATAAAATAGTAGTATTTTTATAGCCTGTTATCAAAAAAATTTAGAATTGGATATATCAACTGTAAATCCTAAAAAAAATATAATTATAAAAGGAGCTAAACTTCATAATTTAAATAATATTGATGTTGTTATTCCTAGAAATAAATTAGTGGTTATTACCGGTGTTTCTGGCTCTGGTAAATCATCTTTGGCTTTTGATACTCTATATGCAGAAGGGCAAAGAAGATATGTAGAAAGTTTATCATCTTACGCAAGACAATTTTTAGGTAAATTAGATAAGCCAAAAGTAGATTATATAAAAGGAATTGCTCCTGCAATTGCAATTGAGCAAAAAGTAAATTCTACAAATCCAAGGTCTACAGTTGGGACTTCAACAGAAATTTATGATTATATTAAATTATTGTTTGCAAGAATTGGTAAAACCTACTCTCCTATTTCTGGAAATATTGTTAAAAAAGATACAGTTACTGATGTTGTAAATTTTGTCAAAAAATTTAACGAGAGAACAAAATTACTTTTACTTGCTCCCATTACAATTAACGAGAATAGAACTCTCAAAAAAACATTAAATGTTTTAGAACAGCAAGGCTATGCTCGTTTAAAATGGAAAAATGAAGTAGTTAGAATTTCAGATTTTTCAGAAGCAAATTATTCTAATGAAGATCTTTTTTTAGTTGTTGATAGAGTTATTACTAAGAATGATGATGATTTTTATAACAGACTTGCAGATGCTATACAAACTGCTTTTTTTGAAGGAAAAGGAAAATGTTTTGTTGAAGATTTAAGCACCAATAAGACTACTGAGTTTAGTAATAAATTTGAATTAGATGGTATTTCATTTTTAGAACCAAATACTCATCTTTTTAGTTTTAACAATCCTTATGGCGCTTGCCCTAATTGTGAAGGATACGGAAATGTAATTGGTATTGATAAAGATTTAGTAATCCCCAATACAAGCTTATCAATTTATGATAACTGTATTTTTCCTTTTAAATCAGAATCTTATAATCACTATAAAGAAGATTTAATTGCAGTTGCCTATAAATTTGATATCCCAATTCATAAACCTTGGTTCGAATTAACAGAAAAACAAAAAGAGTTAGTTTGGAACGGAAATAAATCTTTTAAAGGCATTCATCATTTCTTTAAAGTCTTAGAAGAAAAAAGCTACAAAATACAAAACAGAGTTATGTTATCGCGTTATCGTGGTAAAACAAAATGCAACACTTGTAATGGTACTCGATTGCGTAAAGAAGCGAACTATGTAAAAGTAAATGGAAAAACAATATCTGAATTGGTATTGTTACCTTTAAATGAGTTATCAATATTTTTTAAAAGTATTTCACTAAGTGAATATGAAAAAAAAATAGGGAAACGCTTACTAACCGAAATCAATAATAGATTACAGTTTTTAAATGATGTAGGATTATCTTATTTAACATTAAACAGAACATCAAACACACTTTCTGGAGGCGAAAGCCAAAGAATAAATTTAGCAACATCTTTGGGGAGTTCTTTGGTAGGATCTATGTATATTTTAGATGAACCAAGTATAGGATTACACCCAAAAGATACTGAGAGATTAATTGATGTTTTAAAAAGTTTACGTGATTTAGGAAATACTGTTATTGTAGTTGAGCATGATGAAGATATTATGAAGGAAGCCGATTATATTATTGATATTGGCCCCGAAGCAGGTACTTACGGAGGCAAAATAGTTGCTGAAGGCAATTATAATGAAATTTTAAAATCGGACTCTTTAACTGCCAAATATTTAAATGAAGAGTTAGAAATAGAAGTTCCAAAAAAACGTAGAGTTTCAAAAAATAATATTAAAATTATAGGAGCAAGAGAACATAATTTAAAAAATATTGATGTTACTTTTCCTTTAAATTGTTTAACAGTTATAACAGGTGTTTCTGGTTCTGGCAAAAGTACTTTGGTAAAAAATATCCTATATCCATCAATGCAAAAAAAATTGATTGGTTATGGTGATAAAATAGGACAAGTAACAGATATTGTAGGGAATTTCGAAAAATTAAAGTCAGTTGAATTTATTGATCAAAACCCAATAGGAAGATCTTCTCGTTCAAACCCTGTTACTTATATAAAAGCTTATGATGATATTAGAGCTCTATTCTCTGTACAAAAGCTTTCTAAAATAAGAAACTTTAAACCTAAACACTTTTCTTTTAATGTGGAAGGTGGGCGTTGTGAAGTTTGTAAAGGTGAAGGTGAAGTAACGATTGAAATGCAATTTATGGCAGATGTTCATCTAGAATGTGATGTCTGTAAAGGGAAACGATTTAAAAAAGAAGTTCTAGAAGTTACTTTTGACGGAAAATCAATAAATGATGTATTAAATCTAACCATAGATGATGCAATTACATTTTTTTCAGATAATTTAGTTCCTAAAATTGTTAATAAACTAAAACCACTTCAAGATGTTGGTTTAGGTTATGTTACTTTGGGGCAATCCTCCTCTACTCTTTCTGGAGGTGAAGCTCAAAGAATAAAATTAGCTACATTTTTAGCAAAAGGTAACACAAAAGAAAAAGCACTTTTTATTTTTGATGAACCTACAACCGGATTACATTTTAACGATATTAAAAAGCTACTTGCTTCTTTTAATGCATTAATTGAAAAAGGGCACTCTATTATTGTTATTGAGCATAACATCGATTTAATAAAATGTGCAGACTATATAATTGATTTAGGTAAAGAAGGAGGAAAAAATGGTGGAAATCTAATTTTTGAAGGAACTCCTGAAGAATTAGTAAAATCAGAAAAATCATACACAACGAAATATTTAAAGGGCAAACTTTAGTTTCATAAATTTTTATTAAATTTAGGATTAATTACTAACTGTAAATTAACCCTAACTAAAAGTGAATAAGAAAGTAAAAATCTTAATTGTAGAAGATAATCTTATCATTTCTTTAGACTTAAAGTTCATACTCGAAAGTTTCGGATACGAAATTGTTGGCAGTGTTATCTCCTATGAAAAAGCCATTGATTTTTTAGATAATAATCCTGTAGATTTAGTGTTGTTAGATATTGGTTTATCTTCACATAAAACAGGAATTGATGTTGCAGATTATATCAATTCTAATTTAAAAATTCCGTTTATATTTCTTACTTCAAATTCAGACCTTGATACAATAACTGAAGCTTCGAAAAGAAAACCACATTCTTATCTAGTAAAACCTTTTAATAAAGATACAATTCATGCCTCTATTGAACTAGCTGTAAGTGAATATAATTCAGACCACAAATCTAATGAGTCTTTATTTATAAAAAAGAACAATGTTTTTCATAAAATAAGAGTCAAAAATTTAACGTATATAAAGTCAGACAATATATATTTAGAATTGTATTGTAAAGATAATAATCGTTTTGTAGTGAGATCTACACTAAAAAAATTCTTAGAAAAACTTCCTGAAAATTTTACGCAGTGCCATAAATCATACATTATCAACTTAGATAGTGTGTCATCTTTTAGCAATAAATATGCAATTATAAACAATAATGAAATTCCTATTTCATCAAAATTCAAAAGTATTTTCAATAATTTAAAAGTCTAATATGAAACACTTTACACTAATTATTGTTGGACTTCTTTTTTCTTTAAATACTTTCTATTGCCATGCTAATGACAAAGATTCAACTAAAGTTGTATCCTTTTATAATGCTAAGAGCTACGAAAAAAAGTATGATATTTTTAAAACAATAGATAATCTTGCTAAATTTAAAAATGAGAAACAGTGGATAACTTTTTTAGACAATGAAATTGCCTCAAATAAAAAAGACTCAATAAAAGTTTATTACATTAATCTGATAAAAATTGATGTTTACAATAATTTCGGAAATATTGAGCAAGCCTATAAAATAACTCACAATTACTATACAAAAAACAAAGAAAAAATAAGTAAATCTCTTCTTTGTACAATGCTAAATGAACTAAATATTTATAAAGAACAACAAATTGCCAGCAAAGAATATTCTTATCTAATAAATGAAAAAATAAAAGTTTGTCCTGCTGAAAGAATACCTTTTTATAATTTTTATTCTTTTTTAGGCCTTAGTCAATTAGCCATTAAACAGTATAAAAAAATATCCAATGTAGATACAAAAATAATAAGTTTTAAAACAGGGAAAGACTTTAATAATATTGGTGTATTTCATATGCGAGGTCAAGAGTACGATTCTGCAGTTTACTACTATAATAAATCCTTAAAAACATTCGAAAAGGTAAAGAAAAATAAATTAGAAAAGAATACACGTCTTTTAAATTATTGGATTGGACTCGCTAAAGGAAATATTGGACAATGTTATTTTCATCAAGAAAAATATAATAAAGCAATAGAACTATTTAAAGAGGAAAAAAAAGAAGCAAATATATTTTTCTCAGGGAAAAATTGGACTTATTTAGAAGCCCATTATAGAGACATGGGGTTTAGCTACTTAAGGTTAGGAAATCTTCAAGAGTCTAAAAAGTACATAGATAGTTTAGAATTAAAAAGTTTTGATTACTCGATAGCTAAATTAAAAGCCGAATATTTTGAGGTCAATAAAAAATATGACTCTGCGGTTTTTTATTTTAGGAAATCAAAAAATATTTCAGATTTACTACATGCAAAACTCCACAAAAGTGTTAGTGGTAACTTTAAAAGCATAATAGACTTAAAAGAAAAAACTCTTAAACAAGAATCAGAAATTCAAAAACAAAAAAATAGACTCACTTTATACCTACTATTTTCTATTTGTTTTGCCATAGGCTTTGCTTTTTTATTATTTTTTAATTCTAAATTAAAAGATAAAAATAGAATAATTGAAAATCAGAAAGAATCTATTCAAAAAAACTTGAAAGAAAAGAGTACTTTACTTAAAGAACTGCATCATAGAGTAAAAAATAACTTACAAATTATTTCGAGTATTTTTAATCTGCAATTCCAAAAAATTAAAGAGCCTGAAACAAAAAAAATATTCCAATATAGTATTAATAGAATATCTGCAATATCTAGAATAAACGAGAAATTATTTATAAATAACACTCTATCACAAATTTCATTAAACAATTACATCAACGATATTATAACAGAATTAAAAAATGTATACCCTTCATTAAATGATGTTAATTTTTTAATAACTGTTGATAATAAATTGAATCTTAACATAGATCAAACACAAGCAATTGGATTAATTGTAAATGAACTTTTAACTAATTCTTACAAATATGCCTTTATCAACAAAGAAAAAAAGAAAATCAGTTTAGAAATTTCTCAAAAAAATGATATTGTTAATTTCACTTATTCAGATAATGGCCAAGGGTTTGATATTGATAAAATAAATATAAATGAAAGTATTGGTTTAACACTTATAGACAGCTTGGTAAAACAATTAGACTCTGAGGCTGAATTCGAATCTAATAAAGGTATGATTACAAAGTTCTCTTTTATAAAATCATCAAAACTTTAGCTCTATCACTAAAATTTTATAAAAAAACAAAATTCACAACAATATCAATCTATTTCGCAACAATTTTTTAAAATTGAAACTTAATTTTAAATATTTTAGATATTGAAAAATGTTATGAAAAATAGACGTTATTTTGCTTCACTCCCCCCAATGACAGTTTTATAAACACAATAATTAAAAAAATAACGTCTTTTTCTTTTTTTAAACTCTCCAAACTTTTTTAATAAACGTATTCTAATTCAGAAACAACGAATTCTAATACGTCTATTCTTTTACTTTAAAAAGCTACTAATTTTATAATGTATTAATCTTAAAATTATAGAAATCATGAAAAATTTTGTAGAAAAAACCGCCATTTTAATGTGTATTATTTTATTAAGTTATTGCTATACTTCATGTAACAATGGTAAAACAACCAATAATAAAGTTGTACGTTTTGATGAAAAAATAGCTAAAAATGAAGTAGAAATAAAAACTTTAAAAACAAGTGAACCAATTGTTTTTATAACAGGTTTTGATAAAGGAAAGGAAACCTTTTATAATGATGCTAGAAATTATTTTAAAGATCTTAACTATAAAATTATAGAAGATCAATATTCTTTAGAAGAAATAATAAACTGGTTGAATAACAATGAAACTGAATTGTCTTATGGAGAAATTCATATTGTTAATAAAAGTGACTCTTTTAAAGGAATGACTCTTGAAACTTTAGTAAGAGGTGATAAAGTTACATCAGAAACATTGAGAAGAGTTATTACAAAAGGAGAATTACCTATTTTAAACGAAAGTGTTGATTCTTCAACTAAAATTATTCTACACGCTAATGGTTTAGGTGAAAACTCAGAATTAATGTCTACTTTTAAAGATGCTTTTTTTGCTGAAGAACTACCAACTGTAATCGCTTCACCTTATTATTCGATATTTAATGGCGAGTTTTCAAAGCACTATTTAGCAAAAGCATATTTTGTTTTTTATCCTACAGCAAATTCTCCAGGTAAAATTGATTTATCAAAAGAAATTGCAAGAAAATATACCAATGAAAAAGATATTGATTGGTATAATGCTTTAAAAAATTATGAAGAAAGATATGTTGGAGAAGCTTATACAACTCAGTTAACAATACCTGTAAAATTTGATTTAGATTATCATAATTCTGATGAAGCAATGCCAAATTTTGATCTTCAAGAAGAAGTTATTGAGTTTATAAGACAAAAGGAAGAATTATATTCCGAAATTAAAAAATTAAATATTCCTATAGAAAAGTTTAAATGGTCTTGGAAGGTGAAAAATAGTTCTTTAACAATTAAAGGAAATACAACTTGCCTAACTGTTTTAAAGCCTTTAATAAAACCTTATGGTGAACTTGAACATGTTAAACCAGACACTAAAAATAAAAGACTATATGCAATGAAATAATATAGAATTAAGATTGTTTAATATATGCCATTATAATTAAATTTATAATGGCATTTTAAAATAGTAAGTTTGTGTATGTCTTTCATTCAAAATAAAGTAATTTTTCTAATCATTTTCTTTTCATTAAGCTCATTTGCTCAAATTGAAATAAAAAATATATTTAATAAAGAAAATGGGCTTCCTTGCAATCAAGTTGAGCAAGTAATTCAAGATAATTTTGGATATTTATGGATAGCAACCCAAAAAGGATTATTTCGTTTTGATGG